>JANPLH010000437.1:0-17120 GCA_031426435.1 Saprospiraceae bacterium
GCGATGAGGTCGCCGTAGGGCGTCTCCACCACGGCAGGCTTCTTGCGGATGGCCCCGGCAGCTAAGATGGCCACCTGCGGCTGGTTGATAATGGGTGTGCCCATCACGTTGCCGAAGGTACCCACATTGGTCAGCGTGAAAGTGCCGTCCTGTACCTCCTCTGGCTTCAACTTGCCTTGACGGGCACGGCCAGCAAGGTCGTTCACGGCCTTGGTGAGGCCGATAAGGTTCATGGTATTGGCGTTCTTGATGACCGGCACGATGAGGTTGCCACTCGGCAATGCAGTGGCCATGCCGATGTTCACGTCCTTTTTTACAATGATGCGATTGCCGTCAACGGAGACGTTGACCATTGGGTAATCGTTGATGGCCTTGGCGATGGCCTCAACGAAAATGGGCGTGAAAGTGATTTTCTCGCCATATTTTTTCTCGAAGACCGCCTTGTTGCGCTCCCGCCAATTGACGAGTTCCGTCACGTCCACCTCCACGAAGCTGGTCACGTGCGGTGAGGTCTGCTTCGACATCACCATGTGGTCGGCAATGAGCTTGCGCATCCGATCCATCTCCACGATTTCGACGTTGCCGGAAAGGCTGACGGCGGGTTTTGATGATTGGAGATTAGTGATTGGTGATTGGGCGGGTGCCGACGCAGGCACTGACTGTCCATCCGCCACGGCGGGCAAGCTGCTCACTGAACTCCGACTGCCGATATAGGCTAAAATATCCTGTTTCGTCACTCGGCCATCTTGGCCGCTTCCGGGGATGCGCTCCAGTTCAGCGGTGCCGATGTTTTCTGCTTTCGCAATGTTTTTTACCAACGGCGAATAGAACCGGCCTGGTATAGCAGGCGATTCCATCGCAACGGCTGGCGCAGCTTCGGCAAGGACCGGAGCGGGGGGGGCATGCACTGCACCGTTGGGCTGGCCGTTGGCGCTCCCGTTGGAAGTGGGGGCGGGTTCGTCCTTCAAGGCTGGCGATGGCTTTGCTGCGACGGCCTCGCCTTCGGTGGAAATGATGGCGATGGCCTTGCCTACTGGCACTACGTCGTTTTCCTTGAAAAGGATTTCGGCGATGACGCCCGCCAAAGGGGACGGCACTTCAGAATCCACTTTATCAGTGGCGATTTCGAGGATGGTCTCGTCCTGCTCTACGCGGTCGCCCACTTTTTTGGCCCACCGCAGGATGGTCGCTTCCATGATGCTCTCGCCCATTTTGGGCATTATCAGTTCTACCTGCGCCATATTCTGAAATTATGTTTACCTGCCTGTGGCAGGATAAATGGAAGAATGATGAATTAGGTGATTATGGTGCATCTAGCCTATGTTTAATTCACCTTCACGCCATTTTGGTTTTACTTAAAATTGGTTAGGAAAAAATCAGGAGGCAAAGTTAGACAAGGTTAACGACAATTGTAAGCGGGAGGTTGTGGCTCACTCATCATTCCACTTTTCTCGGCTTAAGCAGCCAAGCATCATTTATTCTTTTCAACCCCGCTGATGAACGGCACAAACCTGAAATCGCCAAAGTCTTCCTCTATGTACTCATTATCGGTTCCCTTGGTAATGCGGAGCATCCGCTGGGAGCGAACGCCGACCGGGATGACCATTTTCCCACCAGTTTTCAGTTGTTCGAGCAATATGGCTGGCACTTCGGTAGCCCCTGCTGTCACGATGATTTTGTCGTAGGGGGCAAACTCCCGCAACCCCTTGGTGCCGTCCCGGAAGTAGCAGCGGATATTGGAAAAGCCAAGTTCGGTAAGCAGTTTTTTTGCCTGGTGGTAAAGCTGCTCCTGCCGCTCCATCGTGAATACCCTGGCCTCTAATTTACCCAAAATGGCCGCTTGGTAGCCAGAGCCTGTGCCGATTTCGAGCACCCGGTCCCGCTTTTGCACGTCGAGCAACTGGGTCTGAAAGGCAACGGTATAAGGTTGTGAAATGGTCTGCTCCTTGTCTATGGGCAGGGCTTTGTCCTCGTAGGCCAAATCAGAGAAGGCGCTTTCGAGGAAATAATGGCGTGGCACAGCCTCCATTGCGGCAAGCACCCGTTCATCGGTGATGCCTTTTTTGCGAAGGGAATCCAGCAGTTTGCGGCGAAGGCCCTTGTGTCGGTAGGAGTCGTCTCTCATGAACTGTGAATTGTGAATTGTGAACTGTGAACTGTCGCCCGTTCACAGTTCACAATTCACAGTTCACAGTTGTTTCAGTCTTCCGTTCCCAAATCAAAATCGTTCAAGAAGCCGGTATGGAAGTTCCCAGAGCGGAAACGTTCGTCCTTCATCAGTTTTTTGTGAAATGGGATGGTCGTCTTCACGCCTTCAACAATGAACTCTTCCAAGGCCCGCTCCATCTTCGTGATGCACTCCTCACGGGTGCGGGCACGGCAAATGAGCTTCGCAATCATGGAATCGTAATAGGGCGGAATGGTGTAGCCAGCATACACATGCGTATCTACCCGAACGCCATGCCCCTTGGCCGTGTGCAAGGAGACAATCTTGCCGGGCGAAGGGCGGAAGTCCTTGTAAACGTCCTCGGCATTGATGCGGCATTCGATGGCGTGCATTTCAGGAATATAGTTTTTGCCAGAAATGGGTTCGCCCATGGCAATTTTTATCTGCTCCTTGATGAGGTCATGGTCTATCACCTCCTCCGTCACGGTGTGCTCCACCTGTATGCGGGTGTTCATTTCCATGAAATAGAAATTGCGGTGCTTGTCAACGAGATACTCGATGGTACCCACGCCTTCATAGTTGATGGCCTGGCCCGCCTTGATGGAGGCATCGCCCATTTTTTGTCGAAGCTCTGGGGTCATAAATGGGGAAGGGCTTTCTTCTACCAGCTTCTGGTGGCGGCGTTGGATGCTGCACTCCCGCTCGGAGAGGTGGCATACCGTGCCGTACTGGTCGCCCGCAATTTGGAACTCAATGTGGCGAGGCTCTTCGATGTATTTTTCAATGTACATGCCATCGTTGCCGAAGGAAGCCTTGGCCTCGTTGCGGGCCATGTTCCAGTTGGTTTCAAAAGAAGCTTCATCCCAAATGATGCGCATGCCCTTGCCGCCGCCACCAGCTGTTGCTTTTATCATGACCGGGTAGCCAATACCTTTGGCAAGACTGACGCCTTCCTTGAGGTCGGATATCAGGCCGCCCGAACCGGGCACGACCGGTACGCCAGCAGCTACCATAGTAGCTTTGGCAGTGATCTTGTCGCCCATCATGCGAATCTGCATTGGTGTTGGGCCGATGAACTTGATGCCGTACTCGCCGCAGATTTCAGCAAAATCAGCATTTTCCGCCAAAAAGCCGTAGCCGGGATGGATGGCATCAGCATTGGTAATTTCAGCAGCGGCCATTATCCTTGGAATGTTCAGGTAAGAATCCTTAGACTGTGGTGGGCCTATGCAAACGGCTTCGTCGGCAAAGCGGACGTGCAGGCTTTCCGCATCGGCAGTGGAGTAGATGGCCACGGTCTTGATGCCCATCTCCCGGCAGGTGCGTATGACCCGGAGGGCTATTTCTCCGCGGTTGGCTATAAGAACTTTGTCGAACATAAATACAGGTATGAGGTATGAGGCATGAGGTATGGTGGTCGCAGCGTGCCTACCTTATACCTCATACCTCATACCTAAAAATTAATCCGGCTCTACGAGGAAAAGTGCTTGGTCATATTCAACGGGCTGGGCGTTGTCTATCATCACCTTGACGACGGTACCACTGATTTCGCTTTCAATTTCGTTGAAAAGCTTCATGGCTTCTATGACGCAGACAACATCGCCTTTTTTGACTTTCTGCCCAATTTCGATGTAGGAGGGTTTCTCCGGGTTTGCGGAGCGATAGAAGGTGCCCACCATCGGCGATTTGATTTCTTTGTAGCCTTGTCCAGATGGAGCGGCAGGTTTTGCGGCAGCATCAGCAGGCTTTTCAGCGGGTGCCGGTGTCTCGGAAGTGTTTGCCGGGGCCGCCGGGGGTGCGATCGGGGGCACAGGGCTGCCGAGTATGGGTGCGGCTACTGGCAAGGGCGTAGGAACGAATTGCGTCCCCTTGGTTTCACGATACAAAGCAGTGCGGATGGAAAGTTTGAAGTCACCTTCTTCCATCTTGAACTCGGCCAAGTTTGACTTGTTGAGGAGCCTGATTAGCTCTTGGATTTCCTGAAAAGTCATATTTTTCGTTTTAAAGAAGCGGCTTAGGAAGTTTAGTTAGTTTAGTAGGTTTAGCACAGCGATGCCAACTAAACCTACCAAATCTTTTCTGAACATTCTAAACCACTGTTAAGCACGTCCCATATACTCACCTGTGGTAGTATCCACCTTGATTTTTTCACCAGTGTTGATAAAGAGCGGCACTTTGACCTCAGCACCCGTGTCCACCGTGGCTGGTTTATAGGTATTGGTGGCAGTATCGCCCTTGATGCCCGGCTCGGTATAGGTGATTTCCACGACCACCATCGGCGGCATTTCCAAGGTCAAGGCCACGTCGTTGGCGGAGTTGAACAGCACGTCCACTATCATTCCTTCCTTTAGGAACTGTGGGCTTACGATGAGTGCTTCTGGGAGTGCGACCTGCTCATAGTCATCATTGTTCATGAAGTTATAGCCCATGTCGTCCATGTATAGGTATTGAAATTTGCGGCGCTCCACCCTTATTTCAGTGATGGCATGGCCAGAAGGCCAAGTGCGGTCAATCACTTTACCCTTGGTCAAGGACTTGAGCTTGGTACGAACAAAGGCTGGGCCTTTGCCGGGCTTCACATGCTGGAACTCCACTACGGTCCAAATGTCACTATCCATGTCCATGCACAAACCGTTTCGTATATCGGAAGTAGTTGCCATTGAATTTTTCTTTAGTTAAATGATGAAAAAGTAAATAGGTCTTTAAAAAGAGGCGCAAAGGTAAATCAATTGCTTCATTGTTTCACAGTTTCAGGGCTCCATTGTTTTATGGCTGCATGGTTGTCGCCGTGCGGGCAAACCCTGAAACAATGTAGCAATACAGCCATGCCTTAATACGCCCACTTCACCCAAATAGCCCCCCAAGTATAGCCGCCACCAAAGGCGGTGAGGATGAGGTTTTCGCCCTTTTTTAGCTGGTCTTCCCATTCCCAAAGGCAAAGGGGAATCGTTGCGGCAGTCGTGTTGCCGTATTTATGGATGTTTACCATTACTTTTTCCATCGGAAAATCGGCCATGCTCGCCACCGACTCGATGATGCGCAGGTTCGCTTGGTGCGGCACCACCCATGATACATCGTCGGCGCTGAGGCTATGCTTTTTCATCATTTCCTTCACCACGCCCGACATTCCCGCCACGGCAGCCTTATAAACGGGACGGCCATTCTGGAAAGCATAATGCTCCTTTGCATCCACGGTTTCATGGCTAGCAGGCTTGAGCGAACCGCCTGCCCGTTGGTAAAGGTTCTCCGCACCGACGCCGTCGGAGTGTAGGATGGAGTCAATGATGCCATTGCCATCTTTTGAAGGTTCCAACAGCACTGCGCCCCCA
This sequence comes from Saprospiraceae bacterium, assembly GCA_031426435.1. Lineage (GTDB taxonomy): Bacteria > Bacteroidota > Bacteroidia > Chitinophagales > Saprospiraceae > UBA6168. The sequence goes on from JANPLH010000437.1 coordinate 5,497, forward strand.
GCATCTCCGAAAAGGATGCAAGTCGCTCGGTCGGTATAGTCAACGATGGACGACATCTTGTCGGCACCGACCACAATCACTTTCTTGCACATGCCAGAATTGATGTATTGGGCTCCGGTGGTGAGAGCGAACAAAAAGCCAGAGCAGGCTGCGCTTACGTCAAAAGTGAAGGCATTCTTCAACCCCGTGCGATAGGCGATGAGATTGGCAGTGTCGGGGAACATCATGTCGGGGGTTACCGTGGCGCAAATGAGCAGCTCGATATCTTCGGGCGCTGTGCCCGTTTTTTCCAAAAGTCCTTTTACAGCTTGTTCGCCGAGGTATGAAGTGGCGAGGCCCTCGCCCTTCAGAATCCGGCGCTCCCTGATGCCCGTGCGGGTGACGACCCACTCATCATTGGTTTCTACCATCCGCTCCAATTCGGCGTTGGTCAGCACATAATCTGGCACGTAGGCATGTACACCAGTGATTGCTGCTCTTGTATTCGTCATAGTTAAATACGGTTCGTTGTTATTTTGTTATGTTCGGCGGGGAAAGGAAACTGCTATCTTCGCAGCTCGAAAGCGGGGCAAAGTAAAGCAAAATCCAGATTCTACTTGCTGATTTTCATCTTTGCAACGCTATTCTATCCTTTAAACATTCAATCCTTCAATCCTTTTCCTTGAAAATAGGCTTGTTTTTCGGTTCGTTCAACCCAGTGCATGTGGGCCACATGATTATCGCCAATTTCATGGCGACGCATACCGATTTGCAACAGGTTTGGATAGTGGTCAGTCCACAGAACCCCCTAAAGCCAAAAGGCAGTTTGGCTAAAGACCACGACCGGCTACACCTCGTGCAATTGGCCATCGGCGACAACCCCCTGCTGCGGGCCTCCAATGTAGAGTTTAGCTTGCCGAAGCCGTCCTATACGATTGACACCTTGGTTTATTTGAAGGAAAAACATCCTGACAAACAGTTTGCTCTCATCATGGGCGGCGACAACTTGGCCACTATCAATAAATGGAAGAACTACGAAATCCTCATGCGGGACTATGAAATTTACCTTTACAAGCGCCCAAATTACGACCTCGGCGAGTATGCCACGCAGCCCAATGTCAAACAATTTGAGGCGCCAATGCTCGACATCTCGGCCACCTATATCCGACAGTGTATAAAAGAAGGCAAATCGGTGCAGTACCTGTTACCCGATGCGGTGTTCAAGTACTTGGAGGCCAGCAATTTCTATAAAAACCTATTGGTAAAAGATTGATTTGAAACTTGTCAATTTCCAATTTCCTAATTTCTATTTTCCGATGCTCCCCCTCCCTTTCTTCACCCGCCCCGACCCCGTGCAAGTCGCCAAAGACCTGCTCGGCAAGTACCTTGTCACCCGTTTTGATGGGCAGTTGACAGCAGGAAAAATTACAGAGACGGAGGCTTATTGGGCACCCGATGACCGAGCAAGCCATGCCTACGGCAATCGTCGCACTGGCCGTACGGAGGTTATGTTTGCCGAAGGAGGTCATGCTTATGTCTATCTTTGCTACGGCATCCATCACCTGTTCAACGTGGTGACAGGGCCGGCAGGCCTAGCCCACGCCGTGCTGATAAGGGGAATAGAGCCCAGTGACAATGTCGAACTTATGCTTGCAAGACGGGGCATGGGAAAGCTGCAACCAAGGCTTACCGCTGGCCCCGGCGCACTGACGCAAGCACTTGGCATTCATACTTCGCAAAGCGGCCTCAGCCTGCTCGACCCCGCCAGCCCCATTTGGCTCGAAGATCGTGGCGAAGTGGTTTTGGAGGAAAACATCATCGCAAGCCCAAGGGTTGGGGTGGCGTATGCAGGGGAGTGTGCAGCCTGGCTATGGCGGTTTCGCATTAAGGAGTCAGCATGGACCAGCTCTGCCTCGTAGCGGCACATTTTACATCTGCCAAACAAAAGGAGAAATATCATCAATTGCCAATGCACACAATCGTCATCGTAAACCGCCTATTTGAATGGTCGCAAAACTTCGTGACTCGTGAACTGACCGAGCTGAACGAACTCGGCGTTCCCATGACCATCGCCGCACGAGACATGGCTGAGCGCAACGACCTTTCGCCCAATGAGCAAAAATTGCGGAGCAAATACCATCGGCTACCGGAAGTGCCGTTCACAGCAGCAGCCCGCTATCAACATTTAAAGGTGGCCATCAACAGGCCGAGGCGCTATTTTTCTGCTTGGCAGACACTGTTCTCGCTTCGGCACAAGCCCTCGAAATTCTTCCGGGGTGTCGTTTGTTTGTGCCGGGCCACCACGCTGGTGGAAATGGCAGAGGCAAAAAAGGCGACGCTCATCCACGCCCATTTCTTAACGGCGGCGGGCGAAACGGCGCTGTACCTCTCCAAGCTCACAGGCATACCATTTGGTGCCACCGCATACGCTATGGACATCTTCGTGGACGACAGTGGCCTGCCAGGCAAGCTCCGCCATGCCCGCTACGTGAACGGCACGACCAGGTATAACGAAGCTTTCATGGCCAAGCTCGTACCAAAGAACCCGGGCAAAATCATCACTTTGTATTATGGCATCCATACCTCGCCAAAACTGCCAGAAGCGTTGCCACCTCAGCGTTTTACCTTTATTGCCGTAGGCCGTTTGGTAGAGAAAAAAGGCTTTAAATACCTCTTGGAAGCTTGTGCCGCCTTGCGGCAATGGGGCCTCGATTTTCATTGTGAAATCATTGGGAAGGGGCCATTGGAGAAGGAACTGAAAGCACAAATTGCGCAGCTAAAACTCGAAAGCTGCGTCACGCTCACGGGCTTCGTGGCCCCCAACGACATGAAGGCAAAATACATCAGCGGCAGCGTACTGGTTGCCCCCTGTGTGGTGGCCGTCAATGGAGATGTGGACGGCCTGCCCAATGTCTGCCTCGAAGCGATGGACTGTGGCCTGCCCGTCATCAGCACTACTATCAGCGGCATACCGGAGGGTGTTGAGCCAGGCCAAAACGGCTGGCTCATCCCGCCCAATGACGCACTAGCCCTCGCCCAGGCCATGCGACAAGCTATGACTACCGCCGATCTGCCCTCCATGCGACGGGCCTCGCACCGCATGGTTTCAGATAAGTTTGACGTGAAGAAAAATGTGCTGCACATTAAAAGAGTTTGGGAAGGCGTGGCAGGTATGGAGGTATGAATGCGACCTACCTTGAAACCTCATAACCTCCATACCTCACTTTCCGTCTTTGTGCCGCCACAAGTACAAGCAGGCATAGGATCGGTAGGGCTGCCAAGCAGTGGCAATTTCATTCATGCGTTGGAGCATAGGCTTTCCCGTTTCTGTGATGCCGTAGAGGTTGGCTATGCCTTGGCGGATACCAAGGTCGTCGAGTGGGAGCACATCCGGGCGGCTGAGAGAGAACATTAGAATCATCTCCACCGTCCATTTTCCCACACCTTTTATTTGGGTCAAAAAACGTATGATTTCATCGTTATCCATGTTGTTCCAGTCATTTTCAAGGAGGTTTTTTTGTTGAAAAAAGGCGGCAACATTTTGCAGGTAGGTCGCTTTCTGCATGGAAAGGCCAGCAGAGCGGAGCGTTCCAATTTCTTTTTCAATCAACAATTGCGGGTGCGGCATTTCATCGGGGAACAATGCCAAAAAGCGGCGTTCAATGACGGCGGCCACCTTCGTGGAAAGCTGCTGGCTGATAATGGAGCCGAGCAGGTCGCTATAAACACCTCGGGAATTGACAGCCAATTCCCGGAACGGGATGGTTTCTACCAAAGGTTTTAATACAGAATCGTTTGCTAAGTGTTGGGTGATTTTTACTTGCATAAATCCGAGTGTTTACTGGCTTGTAAAGGGTGCAAGATAGTACATGATAAAAGGTGCTCAGAAAGTTTTTTAAAAAAAAGGCAGGCAAAATCCCCTTTGGCTAAAAACATTTTTGTGAACTTAGCACCGAACTAATAAGGAAGTCTGGACAGTCTATCATTTTTTGACCAAATTTTTGTCATTTAATTATATGCTTTTTTGATAAAAATTGTGGAATGAACGTGCGGTAAGTATCTAAAACGGAGAAAATTCAAACACTAAAAACAAGCAGAGTATGTTGATTGTCTACATCGCCCTTGGGGCTTTTATCCTCGGAGGTGTCATATTTCTTGCCACCAGCGTTAGTGCCCAAAGGAGCAGTCGGAAATGGTATTGAGGTGCATGGCTGCCGCTTTTGAAAGAATAAGCGGTTGATTGTCTTCATAAAAAGGAACTTACCCCAACAGATGGGATAAGCTACTATATTTCCCAGTTTGGTGCTTGGTCATGAACCATCCGCCATTTTCCATGTTTTTGAGCGGGTAAAAAACAAGCAGTTCTCCCCTTATTCGGCCAGCGCAATTACTTCAAATTATGGCTTCAAAAAAAATACTGGTAACGGGTGCCACGGGCTTCATCGGCTCTTACCTCGTCCGGTATTTGCTGCAACGGGGCCATACCAATATCCGCTGCACCCGCCAAACCAACAGTTCAATGGCTTTGCTGAAAGACGCCGCTGACAAGGTGGAGTGGGTCAACGCTGACCTGCTTAACGTCATGGACTTGGAAGAGGCCATGCAAGGCGTGCAGCAGGTCTATCATTGCGCAGCAGTGGTGTCCTTTAATGAAAAGGACAACCACAATATGCTGACAATCAATGCAGAAGGCACGGCCAATATTGTCAACCTCGCCCTTGATTTCGGCATCGAAAAACTCATCCACGTCAGTTCCATCGCCGCCATAGGGCGCAAGCCCAACGATCCAAATACTGACGAGCACACCGCTTGGAAGGACGCCGACTGGAACAGTCCATACGGCATCAGTAAGCACCGGGCTGAAATGGAGGTGTGGCGGGGCATCGCTGAAGGGCTGAACGCTGCCATCGTGAACCCGGCCAATGTACTCGGAAGTGGCCATTGGCAAGGGCGCACCAGCACCGGGCAGATTTTCCACAATATCTGGAAAGGGCTTCGCTTTCATCCGCTCGGCAGCACGGGCTTCGTGGATGTACGGGATGTGGTGCGCTTCATGGTGCTGCTCATGGAAAGCGAAACTTGTGGCGAGCGGTACATACTGAGTGCGGAAAACCTGCCATTCAAAAAGGTTTTTGATGAAATAGCAGTTTCTATTGGCGTTAAACCGCCTTCTATTCCAGTAACGCCACTCATTCGGGAAGCGGCTTGGCGGGTGGCGTGGCTGGCTTCTAAATTCACGGGGAAGCCTGCCTTTATTACGAAGCAGACGGCTCGTAGCAGTTCTCGCACCTTCTTTTATGACAATAAAAAATCGTTGGCGGCCTTCCCATTCCAATACACGCCCATTGCACAGACCATCCGGGAAACAGGGGCGCAGTTTTTGCGAAGCGTCAAAAAGGGATTTGAACCGGATGTGTTGGCAATCAGTGATTAGTACATGCTGATTGGTGACTCGTAGGCACCCTACAGCACTATTCAACAACCACTAGCCACCACTATTGATTTTCTTGCGTAGGTTTGCCCTCGTTTTTTAACAAAACTGAGCTTTGCCAAAAGCCCAAACAGCAGGTTTGATTGCAAATCAATGAATTTCAACCTATTATACCATATTGGCCGCTATGTTATGCTGCTCCGACAGGCTTTCTCGAAGCCGGAGAACTTCAGCATGTATTGGAAGGAGACCATGCGGCAGATGGAAGACATCGGCATCGGCTCGCTGGTCATTGTAGCACTGATTTCGGTGTTCATGGGGGCAGTGGCAGCGGTGCAATTTTCCTATCAGTTGGATGGGACGCTGGTTCCACAGTATTATATAGGCTACATCGTGCGGGACCTGGCCATCATCGAGTCTGCCCCGACCATCACTTGCCTGGTACTGGCAGGCAAGGTCGGATCGAACCTTGCCGCCGAGCTGGGCACCATGCGCCAAAAGGAGCATATTGACGCCATGGAACTGATGGGCGTGAACACGGCGGCCTACTTAATTTTGCCGAAACTGATTGCTGCGCTTGTAATGATTCCCTTATTGGTGACGATTTCGGCTTATGTGGCCATCATTGGCGGCTACTTGGCCACAGTGCCTACTGGCTCACTTTCCAGCGATGACTACGAGCGGGGGCTTCGTGCCTTCTTCCAGCCGCACAACGTGACAATGATGTACGTCAAGGCCATTGTTTTTTCAATCATTCTTACAACTGTGCCCATCTTTCAAGGCTACTACGTGAAGGGTGGCAACATCGAACTTGGCAAGGCAAGCACAAACGCTGTTGTGTTCAGCAATATCCTTATCCTGCTGTCGGATTACCTGATTGCAGTGCTTTTAACTGGATAGGTTTAGGAGGTTTAAGATGTAGAAGGTTTAATTTGGCACGTGGCTAATTCTTTCTAACTTCCTAAACACCAGATGATATGATTAGAGCGGAAAACATAGTCAAGCGTTTTGATGAGCAGGAAGTGCTCAAGGGGGTTTCCATGGAGTTTATACCAGGGAAGACCAACCTCATCATCGGACAAAGTGGCGCTGGCAAGACCGTTTTCCTAAAGATACTTGTGGGCCTGATGGAGCCCACCGCTGGGAGGGTTTGGTACGATTCCATAGATTTTTTCTCCCTCAACAAAAAACAAATACGGGAAATCAGGCTCAAGGTAGGGATGCTGTTCCAAGGCTCGGCCTTGTTCGATTCCATGCGGGTAATCGAAAATGTACGCTTCCCGCTCGATATGTTTTCCAATCTTACCTTGGCCGAAAAAAACCTGCGGGTGGACTGGTGCCTGGAACGGGTAGGCCTTACGGGAGCTCATTACAAGTACCCTTCTGAAATATCTGGTGGCATGCAAAAACGAGTGGGCATTGCAAGGGCCATTGTCATGGAGCCAAAGTACCTCTTCTGCGACGAGCCAAACTCCGGCCTCGACCCCCGCACGGCCCTGCTCATTGATGAACTGATTCAGGACATCACCTACGATTACAAGATGACCACCATCATCAATACCCACGACATGAACTCGGTAATGGAAATCGGCGACAATATCGCCTACCTGCACCAGGGGCAATTGACCTGGCAGGGCAGCAAGGACGAGGTCTTGTCAAGTGACAATGAATTGTTGCAGGGCTTTATTTTTGCCTCGCCATTCCTACAAAGATTGAGAACTGCTGCTTTAAAACAAGGTTAATCCTAATAGAAATTAGAAATTAAGGGAAGTAGCTGATAATCAAACTGATGTATCACAATTTATCGGTGTGAACCTTCGCTTTTCAATTTCCAGTTCCTAAATTTTCGTCCCTTTCTTTTTCCATATCAATACTAGCCTCGTCGGCAATGGCTTCCGTACTGCCCTCTTGCGCCAACACCTCATCGGCTTGGGTGCTGAAAAAGCTGCGGAAGAAAATGAGCAAGCTGAGCACACCTACCGTGATGGCCGTATCCGCTATATTGAAAACTGGCCTGAAAAACTGGAAATGCTCGCCGCCCCAGAGCGGCACCCATTCGGGAAAGAAGCCCTCATACATCGGAAAGTAGAACATGTCCACTACCTTTCCATGCAGGAAACTGGCATAGCCGCCCCCTTCTGGGAACATGGTAGCCACTCCTCCGTGGTAAGGCGTTTCGGAGAAAATAAGGCCGTAGATGGCACTATCTATAATATTGCCAATGGCACCGGCAAGGATGAGCGAAAAGCTCGCAACTGTTCCAAAAGAGACATTGGAGCGCAGCAACAATCGCAGGTAATAGAAAAGAAAACAAACGGCAACGATGCGGAAAAGGCTCAGCGCCAATTTACCGTAATCGCCACCAAGTGTAAGGCCGAATGCCATGCCCTCGTTCTCCACAAAGTGGAGGAGCGCCCATGACTGCCCAAACAGCTTCATCTCCTCCCCGTATGCGAAGTTGGTCTTTATCCAAATTTTCAGCACTTGGTCAATGATTAAAACGCCGATGATGATAAGGGCTACTTTCAGTGATTTCTTCAAAACAAGGTTTTTTTTGGCAGGCACTAATCCTGCATTCAGTGAACCACAGCGCACGCAACGGAACAAAAAAAACTCATTGCTTTATCCGCGTTCTTTATGGTTTTCTACTCGTGCGGCATGGCAAAGTTCAGAATTGTTTGCTCATTGAGAAAATAAAAATAGTGGTTGCACCGCAGGTACAACCACTATCTGGGTTTGGGTTCCTTAAAAAGACGGGTTCATGACAATCCCAAGCGCTTGGCATCCAAGCTCAAAGTAGCATGTGGCACAGCCAATAGGCGCTCCCTTGCGATGAGCTTGCCCGTTGCACGGCAGATGCCATAGACCTTGTTTTGTATGCGCTGCAATGCATTGTCAAGGTGCTGTATATGGCTTCGCTGGCGCACAGCAAGGGAACTGATATATTCCCGTTCCGTGGAGCCAACGGCATTGTCCAGGCTCTTGATTTTTGCGTCCTCGTTGTCGGCCAATTCGGTCAACTGTCGGAGGTAGTACCTCAATTGCTGGTGGGCACTGTCTAATTTTTCAACAATTATTGCCCGGAATTCCTCCAATTCAGCATCGGAGTACCGGGTACGGGAAGGTGTAGCTACGGTCATAGTATCAGTAAGTTGTGTAAAAAAAATTGAATTCGTTTTATAGCTCAGAATAGAAAAAATCTTGTGTAATACATTTCTATTGGCTTTCCCAGCAAATGTAAGGCATGTATTTATAATAAACAAAAGCCTAATATCAAAAAAATAAACAACCTTTGTGAGTTTTATAAATCAGTACCTGGTGCAAAAGTAGGAACCTTTCTTACAGTTTTGCATAAAAAAACCGGACCACAAAGACTGCGGCCCAGTTCGGGAATGAGGAATTATGAATGCCGAAAATTAAGCGTAGCTGATTTCGTCAAGATTTAGCGCCCCGTATCGGAAATGGGCTGCTCTTCCCGCACCTCAGCGTCAATATAGCTGTAAGCTGTTTGCAGCAAGGTCCTTGCTTCGAGGTTATAAGGTTCCAAATCCAAAGCACGATAAAGGTCGCTAACAGCCTCGTAATACTGCTTGTACTTGATACAAGCTCCTGCCCGTCCAAGGTAATAGTCAGGGTAATCGGGCTTGGTCTCGATTGCTATGCCGTAGCTTTCAATGGCTCCTTCAAAGTCGCCCTTCTCCGCCTCCACAGCCCCTATAAAGGCATACACTTCGGGGTTCTCGCCGTCGAGCAGCATGGCCTCCCGTGCGTCAGCGATTGCATCACTGAAATTGCGGTCGAGGAGGTAGCACTTAGCCCTTGCGAGGAAAGTTTCGCTCAGTCTCGATGAAAATAGGGCCTCCCTGAAATGCTCCATGGCAGATACCTTGTCACCCATCTGGTATTCGATAATGGCTAAATTATTCAGCGTCAAGGCATCGCCGGGCTGAACGGTCAACGCCTTTTCCAACCAAGCAGCGGCCAATTTTGGCTGTTCCATTTCCATCAAGGTGATGCCTTTGCCAAGGCAAGCATCGAAATTATCGGGGTTTATGCGCAGGGCGGCGTCGAAGTCACGCAGGGCATCAGCGGTGCGTCGGATGCTGATACTGGCCAAGGCACGGTACACGAAGCGAGCCGCTGTCGGCGAGGCGTAGAGCACGATGCTGAAACATTCGAGTGCCTTCTCTACCTGCCCCCTTTTGAGCATGGAATGGCCATACAGTTCGTAAGCTGCCGTATCTGTGGGGTTTTGGACAAAAAGCTTTTCGAGGGAAAGGGCGGCCTTGCCGTAGTTTTCCAATTCGTAGTTGACCAAGGCATAGTTGTAGAGTGCCTTGACTTGCGAAGGGTCGGCTTCAAGGGCAGCTGCATAGTATTCGGCGGCTGGCTCCAGAGCGCCAGTCTCGTAGAATCTATCGGCCTGATCCATAAAATTTTGGGTTTCTAAATCAAATCCAGCCTTCTCCTGAAAGCTGTCACCTTGGCTGAAAAGCAGTGTGGCGGTAATGCAAAATATAAAAATGATGAACGGCGACCTTCTCATAGCGCATTCGATTTTATAGCGCTGAGGTGCTTGGCAGGGTGTGCAGGCGGGATTGGCTTGCTCTTTCTTTAAACAACGCTCGGCGCTGGTATTTGATAATGTTCCAGGCTTTTGTAGTTCATAGTTAAAATATTTATTATCAAAAAATTTGCCAGAAAATACTCTAATGAATTAAAATTCAATTATTTACAGATATTTTTCTAAAAAATACTTTCTAAAGTTGAATAATTAACACCAAGGTTGCCCACTATCAAGCAGCTTTAAGTAAACAGTAGTAAAGGAATACATCAAAATAGTGGAAAAGGAAAGAATTGCGTAAATACTTAACTGGTTTGCAGGGTATTGGCCTGAATCACTTCCTCTAAAAACGCCGCCAGATACCCATTAAACAATGCTGGGTGCTCCATCATCGGCGCATGGCCGCATTTTTCCATCATTACAAGTTGGGAGTTTTTGATGAGTTCGTGGAATTCCTCACCAACGAAGGCAGGTGTCACTTGGTCTTCCTTTCCCCAGATGAGCAGGGTAGGCGCTGTGATGGCATGAAGGCGCTCCCTCAGGTTGTGGCGGATGGCTGACTTGGCAGTAGCGATGACCCTGACGGCCTTGCCCCGGTCGTTCACGGTGTCGAAGACCTCGTCCACGAGTTCCTTGGTCGCCACGGTAGGTTCGAAGAAAGTGTCCTCTGTTTTTTTCTTGATATAGTCGTAGTCACCCCGCTTGGGAAAGGTGGAACCCATCGCACTCTCGAAGAGGCCGGAGCTGCCAGTAAGGGTTATGGAACCAATACGCTCTGGATGCGCCAAGGCGTACAGCAGGGCAATATGGCCGCCCAAGGAATTGCCGAGGACATTGACCTTGTCGTAACCCTTTTTTTCCACAAATGCAGACACATGGTCAACTAGCCCTGATACGGAAAGCTTCAGTAGGGGCATTTCAAAAATAGGAAGCATCGGCACCACAACGTTGTAGTCGCTGCCAAAGCGCTGGAGGATGCTGGCGAAATTGCTCAACGCCCCAAACAGGCCATGCAGCAAGAGCAGATTCTTTGTACCACCCTTGGTTTCTATGTACTTGAAACCCCCATTTTCTATGACTGGATAATCCATTTAGCTGCTGTATTGTTAAGCAATTGCGGCAAAAATAGTTTTTTTAAGTGCTTGCGCCAATTTGTTTTCCAAGTTGCAACCCTGCAACTAAGTTTGCGTTAAGCAATTTTGATACTCGAACAGAAGGTTGGAATAAATGAACAAGAACACTTTTAGCTTGGGCAGCGCCCAAAGCTAATTGTTTATCACCTATACTTATCAACAGGTTTATCAACAATTGTTGATAAACGTAATAAGTTTTTCATTAATTTGTAAGCTATTGCAATTTTAGAATCTTATCCAACACAATAAAACATAAGGTAAAAAACGATGTGGAAATCACCTGAAAAATAAGGTTATCAACAAAATTATCAACAGTAACCTGTCCCCCGCCTTGGTTTTGTAATTCGTACAACTATATTTACATCAAAATTTTATACAACTCAAAAAAACAACTACATTATTTTTGTCAGTTACCAACATGTTTATCAACAGTTAGGCTTTTGCAGTTTTTGAAAACTGGTAATTGACGAACAAAACCACCGCCAAAAGCACAAGCGCACCCGCCTGATGTACGGCC
>JANPLH010000438.1:0-3205 GCA_031426435.1 Saprospiraceae bacterium
GGGTGGCCACGGCATGGCCGTCATCGTCCTCGTCCAGCGTGGCGATGGGTTGGGGGCCGTGCCAAACAACGAGCGCCGTCGGGCGGGGCGTCTTTTCGGGTTGCTCCGCAATGCTTTTTTCGATAAAATCCTTGGGAACGCTGGGCTTCGGCACTTTGAAATCAAACCAATCGGCCAGCCGGAAGTCGAAACAGACGCCGTGCATATAGTTGAACAACGACTTGCGCAGCCCCTCAGCATACAGGTCGTGAATGGCACCCGTGGGGTCCTCGTGCCAGCGGTCGTTGTCGGCGAAGCCAGCGAAGGTTGGGCCGGTTTCCTCCACGCCATAAGCTGCTGGGTCGAGGCCGACCGGGCTGTGCGCCGTCATTGCGAAGCGGTGCCAAAACCCCGATTGCACCACGCCGTTTTCGAAAAGCTGCCGCACCATTTCCAGCGAATCAATGGTTTCCTGTGCCGTCTGCGTCGGGAAGCCGTACATCAGGTAGGCGTGGACCATGATGCCCGCCTCGGTGAAGTGGTGCGCCACCCGTGCCACTTGCGCCACGGTCACGCCTTTTTTCATGCGCTCCAACAGGCGGTCGCTGGCCACCTCCAGCCCACCCGATACTGCTATGCAGCCCGATGCTTTCAGCAGTCGGCAAAGGTCGGCGGTGAAGCTTTTCTCGAAACGGATGTTAGTCCACCAGACTACAGTGATGCGGCGGCGCAGGATTTCCAGTGCCAGGTCCCGCATGAGGGCGGGCGGTGCGGCCTCGTCCACGAAGTGGAAGCCGTGCTGCCCGGTCTGTGCGATGATTTCCTCGATACGGTCGCAAAGCAGTGCCGGGGTCAGTGGCTCGTAGCGCTGGATATAGTCGAGCGTCACGTCGCAGAAAGAGCATTTGCCCCAGTAACAGCCGTGGGCGAGCGTGAGCTTGTTCCAGCGGCCATCGCTCCAAAGGCGGTGCATTGGGTTTACGATTTCGATGACGGAAAGGTAACGGTCGAGGGGTAGGCCAGCGTAGTCAGGGGTGCCAGTTTCCCGCTGTGGCACGTCCAATTCGGTGCTGGCATTATGGTAGCATACCATGCCATTAAACAACGAATAAGTTCGCTTTAAATCCTGCATTTCTTTTTCACCGGATAAATATTGGATTAAATGCAATAAAGGTACTTCGCCATCATCCAAACATATATAGTCCAAATAATCGAAAATGCGAGTATCTGAAAGGCTTCTAAGCTCTGTATTGGCGTAGCCACCGCCCATTATTATTTTTACATTTTGGTAAAATTGCTTTACATATTGTCCGCATTTAAAAGCACCATATACATTGCCGGGGAACGGCACGGAGATGCATATTATATCAGGTTTTTGCTCCGCAATATGGCGCTCCAAAACTGCTTTTAAAACCGTGGCAATAAACGAGTCGGGCGCTAATAGTTCCTGCTCCATTTCATCGAAACTTGAAGCAGTGCTGCCCAGCCGCTCGGCATAGCGGCTGAAGCCAAAATGCGGGTCAACGGCCTCCTTTATCAAGTCGCCCAAGTCCTCCAAATAGAGTGTGGCGAGGTGTCGGGCCTTGTCGTGCGTGCCCATCGTGCCGAAGGCCCATTCAAGTTCCTCTAAATTGTCGAAGCGGCTGGCTTCGGGCAGGTAGCTGCGGCCGCAAATGGCGTGGGCGAGGGTCGGGTTTTTGTTTTGCAGAAAAGCGATGACTGGGCCAACGGTGGCCAAATAGTCGCTTTTCAGGGCAAAGATGCGCTGCGAATTTTCAGACAAGTTACTGATAGCCAATTCATTGAGCTGCAAAAAGAGCCTTTCCAGTCCGTTTTTTGAAAATACTTCCAAAATCGCCTCAATGCCCAAATCCGCCTGTGCGGAGGGGTAGCCCTTCGTGTTGAGGAAGCCCTTCAGGTAGGCAGTAGCCGGGTATGGCGTGTTCAACTGCGTGAAGGGCGGGGTGATGAAAAGGGTCTTTTTTGTCATTTACAAGTTTATCTGCTTCGCAAACTTCTCTTTCAACCGCCCATCGTGCGTCACCACGAGCAGGGTGGCCTGTGCTTCGGTAGCCGTTTCTTCCAAAAGCCGGATGACCTCGGCGGTGTTTAGGTCGTCAAGGGCGGAGGTCGGTTCGTCGGCCAGGATGACTTCTGGCTTGTTAACCAATGCCCGTGCGATGGCGGCCCGCTGGCGCTCGCCTTGGCTGAGGACATCGGCCTTGACATTGATTTTATGGCCAAGGCCGAGGCGGTCGAGCAGGGCAACGATGTGCTGCCAATCCTCCGCTACGCCCGCCAACTGTTGCGCCAGCGCCAAGTTTTCGCCCACCGTCAGCGCCCGTACGAAGTGGGGCACCTGAAAGATGATGCCGATTTTTTTTCCCCGAAATTTATCCAACTGGCTGCTTTTCAATGCGTTGAGTGTCGTTTCGCCAACCTTCACCGAGCCTTGCCGGGGCGTGAGGAGGCCGCCGAGGAGGTGCAGCAGGGTGGTCTTGCCGCAGCCCGACTGGCCAAGCAGCAGCCAATGCTCGCCCTTGCCGCAATGGATGTCGGGGAAGCGTAGGGAGTTTTTCCCGTCATAAGAATATTGTAGGTCGGTGGTCGAAAGCATAGCGTATTTGTCACTTTTATGAAGGAATTCAATTGTCTTGGTACTTTTGCAAAAGTAAGCGGCTTTTTAGACAAGGCAAGCGAACGACCGAAAGCACAAGTTTTCGGCCAATTTTTTTGCCCTGATTCTCAATAAGCCTTCTCCTTTTCAAAAAACACCACATGAACAAACGAGCGTCCCTCCACGCTGTGTTGATGGTGCTGGGCATGTTGCCAGCCCTCGTCGTTTGGTCGCAAGGCACCAACGAGGACGCCCAGTACATCCGAAAAATCCACGACATGGCCCTCACCGAGGGCCGCTGCCATCCTTGGCTCCATCATTTGACGAAGCAAATCGGAGCTCGCTTGGCTGGCTCGCCACAGGCCGCCGCCGCTGTGGAATATACCTTTCAAATGCTGGATTCGCTTGGCCTCGATTCCGCTTGGTTGCAGCCCTGTACGGTGCCGCATTGGGTTCGTGGCGATAAGGAAGTGGTGCGCATCACTCAATCAGAAATGGGCACGGTGGAGCTTCGGGCGCTGGCACTTGGCAATTCCGTGGGCACCGGCGAAGCGGGCCTCAGCGCCGAAGTGATGGAGGTTCACGGCTTGGACGAGTTGGAAAAACTGG
>JANPLH010000439.1:0-6496 GCA_031426435.1 Saprospiraceae bacterium
AAAAATCAGTACTGAAAAAGCAACTGCAATCGCTCGACAAGGCAACCGTCGGAGCGGCGTGGGAGCGTTACGCCGCCCATTTCCTGGATATTGCGAAGCAGGAAAACATCCGCAACAGCAAGGAGGAGCAGTACCAAGAGGGCTTCCTGCGGGAACTCTTCGTGGACGTGCTCGGCTATGTGCTGAACCCCTCGCCCGGCTTCAACCTGACCACGGAGCTGAAGAACGTCGGCAATGCCAAGAAGGCCGACGGCGGCATCGTGCAGGGCGAAAAAGTGCTGGGCGTGATAGAACTCAAGGGCACGGAGACCGTCAACCTCGACAAGGTGACCGACCAGGCGTTTGGTTACAAAAGCAACCAACGGGACTGCCGCTACGTCATCGTCTCCAATTTCGAGCGGCTGCGGCTCTATGTAGACGACGCCACCGACCACGAGGAATTCGACCTCTTCGAAATGACGCCCGACCGCTTCCGGCTGCTCTACCTGCTGCTGGCCGCCGACTACCTCTTCGCCGGAATGCCCGCCCGCATGAAGCAGGAGAGCGCCTTGCAGGAAAAGGACATCACCGATAGGTTTTACAAGGATTATTCGGCGTTCAAAAATGCGTTGTTCGACGACCTTCGGCAACGCAACAAGGAATACGACCCACTCCTCCTCTTCAAAAAATCCCAGAAACTCCTCGACCGCCTGCTCTTCATTTTCTTCGGGGAGGACAAGGGCCTGCTGCCGCCCAACCTCATCAAGAAGACGGTGGACGACTGGGACCGCCTGCGGGAACTGGACGAGTACCGACCGCTCTACGACCAGTTCAAGAAATATTTCCAGTATATCAACGAAGGCACCGAGCGCAAGGACTTTAGCGTCTATGCCTACAACGGCGGCCTCTTCGAGCCGGACGAGGTGCTTGACTCGGTGAAGATTTCCGACCTGGTGCTCTACAAATACACCCTCGAACTCAGCCGCTACGACTTCGACGAACAGGTGGACGTGAATATCCTCGGCCATATCTTCGAACATTCGCTCAACGAAATCGAGGAAATCAGCGCCCAACTCGACGGCACGGCCTTCGACAAGACGCAGACCAAGCGCAAAAAGGACGGCGTCTTCTACACGCCCCGCTATATCACGCAGTATATCGTGGAGAACACGGTGGGCAGGCTATGCACCGAGCGGAAGGCGGCGCTGGGCATCGTGGAGGCCGACTACGCACAGGAGCGCAAGGGCCGCCGCAAGGACGTGGTGAAGGCCCTCGACCAGCGCCTCGATGCCTATCAGCAATGGCTCTTTGGCCTAAAAATCTGCGACCCGGCCTGTGGCAGCGGCGCCTTCCTCAACGAAGCCTTCGACTTCCTGATACGGGAGCACGGCTATGTGGCCCAACTGCGCAAGCACCTCTTCGCCGAGGCCATCCCGTTCAGCGTGGAGAACAGCATCCTCGAAAAGAACATCTACGGCGTGGACATCAACGAGGAGGCCGTGGAAATCGCCCGGCTCTCGCTCTGGCTGCGCTCTGCCGAACCGGGCCGAAAACTGACCAATCTCAGCGGCCATATCAAGGTCGGCAACAGCTTGATTGACGACCCGGCGGTGGCGGGGGACAAGGCGTTCAGTTGGGAACGGGAGTTCCCGGAGGTGTTCGAGCAGGGCGGGTTTGATGTGGTGGTGGGGAATCCGCCGTATGTGCGGCAGGAAATCATCAGCCCGTTCAAGCCTTTCTTTGAAAAAGCCTATAAAACCTACCACGGCACCGCCGACCTCTTTGTTTATTTCATTGAAAAAGGCATCACGATGCTCAAACCGGAAGGCTTGTACAGCATTATCGTGGCGAATAAATGGATGCGGGCAAACTATGGGAAACCGCTGCGGCAATGGCTGAAACAGCGGCAGTTGGTGGAGATTGTGGATTTTGGGGATTTGCCTGTGTTTGCGGATGCAACGGCTTATCCATGCGTGTTGACTGTATCGCCAAAAGCCTTGGAGGATAACCACCAGTTCAGCGTAACCGAGCCGACCGATTTGAGCTTTCCAAGTTTGGAGCAATACGTCAAAGAAAACCAATTTGCCGTTTCACAAAATGGCTTGGATGATGAGGGTTGGGCGTTGGTGAATAATGTAAAAAGTGCGTTGCTGGATAAATTGAAAAATTCGGGTAAAACCTTGAAAGAATACATAAACGGCAAAATTTTTCTAGGTGTTAAAACTGGTTTAAATGAAGCATTTGTAATTGATGGTAAAAAAAGAGAAGAACTTATAAGGCTCAATACACGAAGCCAAGAATTAATTCGCCCATTAGTTGCTGGGAAAGACATCAAACGTTATTTGCCAGATTTTGATGAAAGATATTTAATCAGAATTCCAAATGGCTGGACAAACAAGAATCGTGGTACAAGCGAGCCTTGGGAATTCCTACTGAATACTTATCCTGCTATTGCGCAACACCTTGCATCTTTGAAGGAACAAGCTGAAAAGAGAGGAGATAAAGGAGAGTACTGGTGGGAATTGAGGCCATGTGATTACTATGATGAGTTTGAAAAACCTAAACTAATCTTACCCGACATTTCATTGAGAGGGAATTTTGCCTTAGACAAAGAAGGTAAATATTATTCGCTAAACACTGGTTACATCATAGCAACTTCAAGCACTTATTTGTTAGCTATTCTAAATTCAAAGTTAATCACGTTCTACTATCAAAACCTTTCTCCATCAATTCGTGGAGGCTATTTGCGATTCTTCATTCAATACTTGTTTCAATTACCAATTCCCGAATGTGACGACGAATCAATAAAGCTAAGATTAGAAGAGCTTGCTCAAATTTTAGCAAACAGATATGAAGAAGAAAAAATCCTCACCACCCAATTCACCCGCCTCCTCCGCCGCCGCTTCGACGTGGAGCAGTTGCCGCAGAAGCTGGGGGCGTGGCACGAGCTGGACTACAAGGCGTTCTGCGCCGAGCTGAACAAGCTGCTGCAAAAAGTCCACAAGCGGAAACTGAGCATCCAAGAGGATTTGGAATGGGAGCCGCTGTTCGAGGAGCAGCGGGGGAAGGCCGCCGCCCTAAAAGCCGACATCCAGCGGGTGGATAGGGAGATTGATGGGGTGGTGTATGGGTTGTATGGGTTGACAGAAACAGAAATTAACATCATAGAAGGGAATTAAACTAGGACCAATGGGAAGGTATAAATACGAAGTGTGGACTGCCTTTAATGACCAGTATGAAGGCAAGGCTACAGATGCAAAAAAAAGCGCAGCGTACGATTCTCTGAAAGACGTATGCTTCTTTTTAAATTTGACGCCATCTCGTGCAAGAAACATCATTTCACGGTCACCTGGTGGAGAATTAAATAGAAAAACCTGGTCGGTAGTTGAGGGTAGGCTGGTTCAAATTTTGAAAAAATGGAATCCTTCGTGACCGAAATCCTTGCTGCCAAGCGCCAGCACCAGTTGTTTCAAGTATAATTCCAGCAGCATTCAAGCCCCTTTGTTCTAACAAGTTTGCGACTTGTTAGGCTACGCAAGAGCGGTTTTGCAGCTATTTCTTCCCGGCCAAAGCCAGCATTTTCAGCAAGAAATGACTTCGGTTTTGCCAGTGTCGAGCCTAGCAAGTTACAAACTTGCTAGGCCTTCATGGGGGCACTACCCGTTGTCTCAAGTCTTCCCAATTACCTACTGCGCTTTCGTCCAGTGATAAACCGCAGTTCCAGCAAGCGTTCAGCGCAGCGGCGCTTTAGCAGAACATCCGCTGTTTCTGGTTTCCGTGGTAAAGGAAACGAAATGGTTATGAGCAGGCTACTTCGATTATTTTCCAGCAGGCTTCCTGCTGTTTCAAGTCTTCGATTTTTGAGTTGAAATTACTGTGGTTTTTTTCACGGTTGGGTTTGTAGCTTTGCCGGGCGGGTGGAAAGACTTGGCACAACGGAAAACACTAAAAAATACGTTCATGGATACCTTGTATGCGCTACTGAGTGTGAATATCAATTACCTCGTCATTGGGTTGATAGTCCTGTTTTTTACACTGGAGCAATTGCTCGGCACGCAGTTCAGCTTCAACAACAGGTTGCCACACTTGATGCACAATGTACTTTTTCAGGTGGTGTTTACCATTGGCAGCCTTTTTTGGGCCATCCTCACCGTGTCCAGCATAGAATGGTTGAACAGTCATCAAATCGGGCTGCTGTATTTAATTCCAATGCCTTACTGGCTGAAACTAATACTTGCTGTTGCCCTGTTTGATTTTGTGAATTACTGGTTTCACCGGACGGCACACCTTGTTCCGCTCTTGTGGCGGTTTCACCGGGTGCACCACAGTGATACCAGAATGGATGCTTCCACCAATCTCAGGTCGCATCCCATCGAATTGATCGTCTGGTTTGGCACTTCCAATATCGTGGCAGCCGCCATATTCGGGTTGGACCTGGTGTCTCTGGGATTGTTTTTCCTTATAATAACGCCCTATTTGTTCTTTGAGCATTCCAACCTGCGGTTTCCTATGTGGCTTGACAAAACGTTCGGATTGGTGTTTACGACACCTAACCAGCACAAGGTTCACCATGACCAGAATCAGTATTATACCGATTCCAATTACTCGGACATTCTCATACTTTGGGACCGCCTGTTCGGAACCTATAAGTATAAACCAGTGGAGCAAATCAAGTTTGGGTTGAAGGAATTTGAAGAAGATAAAAAACAAACCTTTTGGTACTTGTTTATAAGTCCTTTTATCAACGTTAAACGCATTGGCTCCGTTGAGCTATTGGAAAGCAAACAAGATAAAGAAGGCTAATTCATAGCCAATACATTCTTTCCCCAGTTGTCGCAAGTCTTATTCATCCCAATCAGGAAGTCCCTGAACAACTGCAAAAAAAAGCAGTAGTTTGAGCAAGTGTTGAACGAAGTGGCACTTGCGGGCCACTGCTATAAAACCGCAAGTGCCGCTTCGCTTCACACTTGCTGGAACTTTTGCTTTGATTTTTAAAAAGGGCTGGGCATTTACCTATTCTGACCCGCTCGGCACCAAGATGCCTCGTATTAAAGTACAGGTTAAGCATCGGCCAGAGTCGGCGGTGAGCATTGATGTAGTGAAGCAGTTGGTGGCTAACCTGAACAAGGACGGCGACGTGGGCTTATTTGTTACCTCGGGCAGGTTCACCTCGGATTCGGAGCGGTATTCGAGGGAGTCGCATGTGCATGTGGAGTTGATAGATTTTGAGAAGTTCATGCTACTTTGGCAGCAGTATTACCCTCAGATGACTGACGTGGATAAGAACAAGCTGCCGTTGTATCCGATTTGGTTTTTGGGAGTGAATAAGTAGAGCCGCCGCCCTACAAGCCGACAGCCGTTGGCAGAGGGTCTTCCCTCCGTTGTGTCAATTCTTCCACCTTTCAAGGCCAGCAGCACCTAAGTATTTTCGAAAAAGCACGAACAGCGGGCTGTATGGGTGGGGAAGGAGGAGATAGCCATCATCGAGGGCAAATGACCTGCTGGCACACCTGACCCAATGTTTGACTAACTATTTTCAAAGGACAACTTACAAATTTCAAACAGTGGGGTAAAACGCAGTCGGATTCAACTTTGTGTTGACCGCTATCGGGTCGTTCCTCTGCTTGAATTCCTCAATCTTTAAACTAAATCGCATGGAATACCACAAGGTTTGGTTTTTGTGACTAAATTGGCAGCGATTCATAGTTGAGGTTAGATTTTACGATTGGATGAACCAGCTTTCGTTAAAAACACGAAACAAAGTCAACAAAAAACAGTCAAATATCAACAGAAACTATGGGCACTTATTTTAATCATTTAATAACATCATTATGACGAACGTAGAATTGGTCAAACAAGCGTATGCACATTTTGCAACTGGAAATGTTCCAGCAGTATTAGCAATATTTGATCCCGCCATTGAATGGCACGAGTGCAAGGGGATGTCTTATGTGGAAGGTGACGGCATTTTTATAGGGCCGGATGCCGTTGTAGCGAAGGTTTTTATGAATCTACCTGTCACTTTTGATGGATTCAATATTTCTGTGACCGAAATATTCGGAACTGATGACAAAGTGGTAATGGTAGGGTATTACCAAGGAACCAACAAGGCTACGGGGAATTCTTTTAAGGCCAATGCTACTCATGTATGGACTGTAAAGGATGGGAAAATGGCCCATTTTTTCCAAGCAGTAGATACAGCAACTATTAATAGTTAATTATTGGTGCCGCAGGGTTTGCCCAGCCACCAACCAGTTAGCGTAAGTCTTCTGTGTACCCGTTGCCGCAAGTGTTCCACATTTCAAAGTCAGCAGCGCTCAAATATCAATGAAAAGCCCACCGTTTGAGCAAGAGTTTAGCGTAGCGGCTCTTGCATCAGGTGTAGCAGGCTCACCGTAAGTGCCGCTACGCTCCACACTTACCCCGTTGTCACAGGTCTTTCACCCTCCCAGCCCAGTAGTACCAAAGTGATTTACAAAAAAGCACAGTTCGAGCCAGTGTTGAGCGAAGCGGCACT
>JANPLH010000440.1:0-4548 GCA_031426435.1 Saprospiraceae bacterium
GGGGAGGTTTCAAAACCTCCCCGACGTTAGGTACATCATCGCCGCCGTGCTCCTCCTCCGCCTCTCCACCATCGCCTGGAACCACCGCACCTTCGCTGGCCAGTATACTTGGATTAAACGGCACTTGGAGCGCCCCGGCAACCGCTTCCTGCTCCCCCTCGACCAAGTACCGATAGATACCGTGCTGCTCGACTGGGGCGTGCCCTTCACCGCCATGCACCTCTCGGCGCTCGAAAGCCCAGACTCGGCGGAGACACTGCTTATACTGCCTGATTTTCAATGGTTTGAGGATAAAATGGGAAGGGACGATGTGTTTTTTTCGCCGTTTCATAAGGTGTTGGAGAAGAGCGAATTGAACCAACGGTATTATCGCTTAAAGCCAGGGCGATACGAATTGCTAGAAATGTAACATCATCGCATCGCCCCAACTCGAAACTCAACTTAGTCATTCCCGGAGGGACCCTAATCTCAAAACTGTCTCACAACATCCCAATCCCCGCCAACTCCGCATCGCTCACGTTCTTCAGCTTGCGGTTTGCGGCGTCCCATTCCACCCGTTTGCCAGTGAGGAACGAGATAGAGGCCATGTGTGCTGAAATCGCTTCCTGGAAACCTTCCTCCAAGCCGCAACTTACCTTATGCCCGTTGCGGATAGCACTCAGCCATTCCCGAAGGTGCAGGAAGGTGGAATCCACCCGCTTGCCGTCCCGGTAGGTGTACATCAGGCCCTTGTTGGCGAAGTACTTGGCGGTGGCCCCGGTCACGGCGTCCACGCCCTTGGCCCTTGGGTCGTAGGCGTACATCGGCACTTCGAGACTGACAATGCCCTTTTCAATCATGTCTTTGTAGCGGGTTGACTGTGGGTCGGCGTGGATGACCAACTGTTCGCCGAGTTCCAGCGTGGCGTCGTGGCCCATGACGAGGCTGCCACGGTCGTACTGGTTGCCGAGCGTAGAGCTGTAAATAAAGGTCATGCCCTTCTCTTTTCCAGCCTCTTGCGTAGCGCCCGTCGTAAAATCGGGGTACTCCATCACCACTTGGAAAACGTCGGGCACGTCACGCCCGTCACGGTGCGTGTAGATGCCGCCTGATGCATTGCAACTGGCTGGGATGCCCATTTCCAACAGGCAGTTGATGCGGTCGTAGTCGTGGGTGAGCAGGTCGCCGGAGAGGCCGGTGCCGTAGGCCCACCATTTGCGCCAGCGGAAATAATGCTCGGCGTTGAACGGGATCTTGGGCGCATTGCCGAGGAAGAGGTCCCAGTCAATGGTCTGCGGATTGCCCTTTTCGTGGATTTCCCATTGCCACGCACCGTTGTCGTCGTTGCGGTTGGTGTTCGTCTGCACAAGGTTGATATGGCCCATCACTTTTTTCTTCACCAATTCACGTGCAGTGAGGAAGCTCGCTGTCTGGCGGTGTTGGTGGCCCAATTGAAAGACGAGGCCGGATTTTTTAACCGCATCGTACAGTTCAACGGTCTCCCGCACCTTGTGGGTCATGCATTTTTCCACATAAACATGCTTGCCTGCCTGCACGGCTGCGATGACCATTGGCGCATGAAGGTGGTCGGGCGTGGCGATGACCACGGCGTCGAGGTTCGGGTCTTCGAGCATCTTGCGGTAGTCACGGTACTGCTTTGGCTTGAAGCCGTCCTTGGTGCCTGCGGCAACGCCTATTTCGCCCCGCACATCAAAGGCGTCGCAGACTGCCGTGAGCTGCACGTTTAGGTTTTCCTGTTCCAGATAATCCTTCAAGTTGGTGTCTTTGGGGTCTTTGGCGGCGTTCTCCTTCATTTCGTCCAGCCATTTCGGGCTGGCAAAACCAATGGCCCGAATGAGGTGCTCGCCCCGGCCACCATAGCCGATGATACCCACCCGCAGCACGTCCCCTTTCATGGAGCCGGTCGGGTTTGGGGCTGCAGGTTCTACATTCAGTTCATCGAGGATTTCCTTTTTGATTTCCTCGTCGTGGTCGCTTTTTGCATCGGCGCCTAATAAAAAGGCACCGAGCACGGGAATGGCCGCCAAGCCCTTGATGGCGTCCCGCCGGTTGATATTATATTTTGATTCGGACATTTTTTGATTGTTGAAATTGTTGAACTGGTTGAAATTGTTGAATTGGTTGAAGTGGGGGAATTGGTTGAAGTGGTCGGGGCTTTCGGGTTGGACTGCCAACTGCCAACAGCCAACAGCCAACAGCCAACTATTTACTCCGCCACTGCGAGAAAAGGCCGTCCAAGCCCGCCATTTTACCCGTTGGGAAAACGAGGAGTACGCACAGCGCTGCAATCTCGATGAGGTTTTTGTTGACAAACAGGTAACTGCCCTCGGTGGGCATGGCGTATTTCACGCCGATGAGCGCCGGGTGCGAGAGGAAGTACAGGCTCAGCAACAGGATGCCGCCCACGCAAGCGAGGCGGGTGAAGATGCCGAGCAGCAAGGCCAATCCGACGAGGATGAGGCCCCAGACGTTTAGGAAGTCCACCACGTCCAGCACGCTGGGATTGGCGGCCATCTTGTAAAACAGGTTGGCGAAAAGCCCCTGTGAATCCATCAGGTAACTGCCAGCCGACCAGCCGGGGTTCCAGAGTTTGACCACGCCCTCGTAGAGGAGGTGCCAGCCGATGAGCATCCGCAGGATGACCAAGAGCCAGGTCTGCGCAGGTGTGTAGGTTGAAATGCTGTTGGTTCCGTTCATTGCAAGTATGTTTTGGTGAGTAGGAAAATACAAATCGGCGGCAAGTTCGTAGGGGTAGGGGAGTTGGGGGGTGTTTTTGGTCAATGAAAAGTATGATTTTCGTCAGGAAAAACCATTGAAAATGGGGCATTTGACATCGGGCGCATTGGCAAAAAAGGAAAAACTATATTTGCGGGATACAACGAACAACCGCAATGTCCGCACCACTTCAGATTTTCATCGCATACGCCCGCAAGGATGCCAGCTTCCTCGACGAACTGCGCACCCACTTCACCCCGTTGGAGCGGAGCGGTAAAGTCAAAATATGGTATGATGGGAAGATAGAGCCAGGTGCAGTTTGGGAACAATCCATCAAAGAAAACTTGCACAGCGCCGACATCATATTGATGCTCGTCAGCGCCGACGCCATCGCCTCCGATTATTTCTATGACAAGGAAATGAGCGATGCACTTTCACGCCATGCTGAGGGTACGGCAAGGGTGGTGCCCTTAATTTTGCGTCCATGTGCTTGGCAAACTACCCCCATATCAAGATTACAAGCATTACCAAAAGATGGTAGACCGGTAACTTCTTGGAATGACAGGGACGAGGCTTGGAATGATGCGATGATGGCGTTGTGGAATATGGTGGAATACATTGCAGTTTCAAAGACCCCCAAAGCGGTAATCATCGAAGAGAAAAATCTTGAGAAGCCGTTGAAGCATGCGGTCGAAAAAACTGTATTGAGAGAAACCAAGCCGGAAAAAGTTAATGTTAGGCCAAAAGAATTAACACGAAAGTCTATTCCAAAAACAGTAAATAATTCAGAATCAATATCTTCCATTAAAAAGAAAGAAGCCGAAGCTATCATTACGGAGCATCAAAATCCAACACATAAAAGCACTTTCTCCAGTTATTTTATTGACCCCTTTGCTGAATTGATGGTGTATATAAAAGGAGGAACTTTCAAAATGCATGATAGACATGACGTAACCATTAAAGACTTCCATCTCTGTAAACACCCAATCACTCAAGAACAATGGCGAACCATTATGAATAGTTCTCCGTCAGAGTTAATCAATAAGGAATGTGGGCTATGCCCTGTTGATATGGTAAGTTGGAATGATGTGCAGAAATTCATAAAAATCCTCAACGAAAAGTCTGGGAAAAACTACCGCTTACCATCTGAAGCGGAATGGGAATTTGCTGCAAAAGGAGGTATAAAAAGTAAATATTATACTGGACCGGATGATATTAACAAGGTAGGGTGGTATAATGGTAATTCAAAAAACAGAACTCAACCTGTAATGCAGTTGAAGCCTAATAAGCTAGAACTCTATGATTTATTTGGAAACGTGTGGGAATGGTGTGAGGACACATGGCATGACAATCTCAATAAAGCCCCTAAGTCTGGCAAAGCATGGACATCTGGCGGACTTTCAGGAATGCGAGTAGTTCGTGGTGGCGCCTATAACAGCTCTGATGAAGAATGTCGGCATTATCGCCGACATCGTTTTGCAGCAGGTCTTCGGCTTTACCCCGTGGGCTTCCGGCTTGCCTGCTAATCCTATCCTTTGTCACTTTACGATTCTACCGATTTTTTTTGAAGTTAACCTAAAGCTCCTTTCATTCAATATGAACAACCATCAAATCTCCTCTTTGATTGCCGAAGGCAAACTCGAAGAAGCCCTCGAAGGGCTGCTGCCAAGCCAGCCCGCTGCCGCTATGCTGCTCGGTGACTACCGCAGGGGCCAAAAGGCTTACAACCTGAACACCATCGGCTTTGAGGAATGGAACCGCATCCAGTCGAGGCTGGCGCAGGCGGTATTGGAGGTGCTTCAGAAAAAAGCGGATTTGCCCTCGAAAACCATG
>JANPLH010000441.1:0-3007 GCA_031426435.1 Saprospiraceae bacterium
TGCTGGGTCAATATTTCACCACCATTCACCCCGGAGGAATTGGAAGTAGTAGCTCAGCAGTTCGATATCCCTTTCGACTTTCTTACAGACCCTTTGGACATTGACGAACGGCCCCGCTACGAAAAGGACGAAGACAAACGACTTATCATCCTTAGCAGCCCCATCGTCAACCCCTTTGAGGAAGATATTGACGCCATCTTCATCACAGTGCCCCTCGGCATCATCATCACCCCCGACCATGTGCTGACCATCACCTCGCAGGAAAATCCTGTACTGAACCTCTTCCTCGATAACAAGGTGAAAAATTTCAACACGGACGATGACCAACTTTTTGTGCTGCAAATCTTGGAGCAAACCGTCTATCGCTTCCTCAATTGCCTTAAACAACTCAACCAAAAGCGCAACCTGATAGAAAAGGAACTTTACCACAGCAGCCGGAACCAGGAATTGAAAAACCTATTGAGCATTGAAAAAAGCCTGGTCTATTTCGTGTCGTCCCTTAGCGACAACGAACTGCTCAAGATGAAAATGAAGCGCACCGATTTCCTCGGTATTGGCAAGGACGAAGAAAAACTGGAAATATTCGAGGATGTCATCATTGACAACAACCAGGCGCAGCAGATGGCCAATATGTACACCAATATCCTCAACGGTACGATGGATGCCTACGGCTCCATCATTTCCAATAACCTAAACCTGACCATCAAGCGCCTTACCACCATCACCATCATCTTAATGGTGCCCACGCTTGTGGCTTCATTCATGGGAATGAACGTGGACCTGCCTTTTGTGGAGCATTCTAACTATTCTTTCTTCTTCATTTTGGTGATTTCCTTGGCATTCAGCCTCGTGCTTTCGTGGTATTTCCAGCGGAAGAACCTCTTTTGATAGCGAACCCATCATCAACTTTGGATTTGAATTGTTTGGGCAACCTTTTCCGGTTCTCGCAGTAAAAATGTTGGAAGGATTTAAAAACCTATCTGGAAAATACTGGCTTTCAACTTTTTGGGTCGAAAACCCTTTGCAACGGCACTCCACCAATTGATTCTCAACTCCTTAAATGTTATTGGCAAAAAGCAGTTTAATGGATTTGATTACATTTGGTTTTCCACCTTTTCCAAAGTTACCAACATTATCTGACCTTGATGAAAAAATATTTCTCATTGATAATCAACAAATTGCGTGAGTTACCAACATTGTGTGGAAAACTCACCGATTTAAAACATAATTGAGGCACTACTTTCGTGCTGTTATTACCGCATACATGAGATAATCACTATCGTCCAAATTTTGTGATTAAAAAAATGGGGGGCAAAGTGCCAAACGAAAGAATGGCATCCCATCTTTTATAGGGTAATTCACTACTTACTGATACTAGCACTGGATTATTGATATAGGCGCTGCACCTGTCTTCCCCCAATGACAGGTGCAGTCCTTTGTTGATTCAAAAAAAGCTTCTAAGTTGAGGTAAGGCTGTCTTAGTCTATCGTTTGTAACACTATAATTTTTCAATTTAATCATGGAGACCTTAACGCTAAAGAGAAAGGCCCCCGTAAAGAACGGGGTACAAGCCAAGCCGAAAACTTACACATTCAAGGAGGCTTTAAAGGCATCAACAGAGTACTTTAAAGGTGACGAGTTGGCCGCCAATGTTTGGGTAAATAAATATGCCCTGAAGGACTCTTCGGGAAATATTTACGAGAAAAGCCCAGAGGAAATGCACCTTCGGATTGCTTCCGAGCTTTTCAGAATCGAACAGAAATACCCCAACCCAGTGCCTTTTGAGACACTGTTGGAACTGCTGAAAGATTTCAAGTACATCATTCCGCAGGGCAGCCCGATGTCTGGCATCGGCAACAACCTGCAAGTTTCATCGCTCTCCAATTGCTTTGTGATTGGCAGCGGTGCCGACTCCTATGGTGGCATCATCCGTGCCGATGAGGAGCAGGTGCAACTGATGAAACGGCGGGGTGGGGTAGGCCATGACCTTTCGCATATCCGCCCAAAAGGCAGCCCTGTGCTGAACAGCGCTCTGTCTTCTACGGGTTTGGTGCCGTTCATGGAGCGCTATTCCAACAGTACCCGTGAGGTCGCACAAGATGGCCGCCGGGGAGCTTTGATGCTTTCAGTTTCAAGCAAACACCCTGACGCTGAGGATTTTATAGATGCAAAAATGGAGTCCGGCAAGGTGACAGGTGCCAATGTTTCCGTGCGCATTGATGACGAGTTCATGCGTGCCGCTATCGCTGGCAAGGACTATAACCAGCAGTTCCCAATCAATTCCCCAAATCCGACCTACAAAAAAACGATTGACGCATCAAAACTTTGGGATAAAATCATCTACAATGCTTGGAAATCAGCAGAGCCGGGCATTCTTTTCTGGGACACTATCATCCGGGAGTCAGTGCCAGACTGTTATGCCGACCTTGGCTATCGCACCGTTTCGACCAATCCTTGTGGTGAAATCCCGCTTTGCCCTTACGATAGCTGTCGCTTGTTGGCCATCAATTTGTTCAGCTACGTGGAGGAGCCGTTTACCAAAAATGCCAAGTTCAATTTTGAGAAATTCGCCAACCACGTGCAAATGGCGCAGCGCATGATGGATGACATCATTGACCTGGAAATTGAAAAGATTGACAAAATCATTGAGAAAATAGAGAACGACCCAGAGGCCGAAGACATCAAGGCAACTGAACTTCGCCTTTGGCAAAAAATCCGCCGCACTTGTGTTGAGGGACGCAGGACCGGGGTGGGCATCACTGCCGAAGGGGATATGTTGGCCGCACTTGGCCTCAAATACGGTACCGACCAGGCGCTTGAGTTCTCCGTAGAAGTTCATAAAACATTGGCTGTCAATGCTTATGGTTCATCGGTGAAAATGGCCGAAGAACGTGGGGCATTTGGCATTTACCATGCTGCCAGGGAGGCAAAAAACCCATTCATCCTTCGCTTGAAGGAAGCCGACCCGAAGATGTACGAGGACATGGTAAAATATGGCCGCCGCAAC
>JANPLH010000442.1:0-17441 GCA_031426435.1 Saprospiraceae bacterium
TGGGTTAGCTGTTTTTTCAAGCGTGGGTGCCTCGAAGAAAACAAGCTGGTCTTGCTGTTCCACGACGGACTGCGGCATGGTTTGGAAAAAACTTTTTCCGAAAAACCATCCTAGTAGCAAGCAGGTGAAGATACTGAGTAAAGCTATCGTCAATGGAGGTGCCGTTTAGTTGCAGTAGGAAACGCAAAAAACGCATGATAGTTTTACCTCTTAAAACGATTTGGCTCGGCTTCTTCCATCAATTTAACCACTGCTTCATATACATCTTCAGGATTGGGTTTTGAAAAATAATCGCCGTCCGAACCATATGGCGGGCGGTGCGGTTTTGCCGTTAAGGTCACTGGCTGGCTGTCCAAGTATTGATAGCCGCCTTGTACTTCAAGCACTTCACGCATCATATAGCCCGTTGCTCCACCGGGCACGTCCTCGTCCATGAAAATGATACGGTTGGTCTTTTTCAAGGATTCAACGATGGAATGCTCAAGGTCGAATGGCAGCAGGGTCTGTACGTCAATCAGTTCGACTCCAATTCCAGTATTTTCCAACAATTTCAAGCCTTCCATGGCTACCCTGATATTAGAACCATACGTCACCAAAGTGACGTCATTTCCTTTGCGCATGACCTCTGGTACGCCGAGCGGCACGGTGTATTCGCCAATATTGTCAGGTAGTCGCTCTTTCAAACGATAGCCATTGAGGCATTCGATGATAAGGGCTGGGTCATCAGAATTGAGCATGGTATTGTACATGCCAGCGGCTTGCACAAAATTGCGGGGTGCAAGCACGTACATGCCCCGCAAAGAATTGATTATCAATCCAATGGGCGAGCCGGAATGCCAAATGCCCTCCAATCGGTGACCTCTTGTACGTATTATGGCCGGGGCCTGCTGTATGCCATTGCTTCGGTAACGTAGCGTCGCCAAATCATCAGAAAGCGGTGCAAGGCCATAAATGAGATAATCGAGGTACTGTATTTCGGCAATTGGCCGCAGTCCACGCATGGCCATTCCAATGGCTTGGCCCATGATGGTCCATTCCCGGATGCCAGTATCAAAAACACGGGCCTCTCCATACTTATCTTGCATGCCCACAAAGCCTTGGTTAACACCTCCAATTTTACCCACATCTTCGCCGAAGGCGAACAATTCTGGGTATTTTTCTAATGCCTTGTCAAAGAACTTGTTGAGAACCTCAAAGCCGTTTTTGCTGGGCGAACTTTCTGTGAAAACTGGAGGAATGACAGGCACGTTTAATGCTGAATACTTGCTGCTGCTGTAAAGGTGCGAATGGAACCGCTTGTGGGCCAGGTTTTTCGAGCGGTCGAGCCAAGCAGTAAGAGCCTCTGTATTTGCTGCTTTAGTCCTACGAAGCTGAAACAGTAGCTGCCGAGCGTTTTTCACCAAATCAGCATAATGCGGGTTGAACAGTTCTTGGAACTCTTTTTTGAGCATTGCAATACCTTCATCATTGCTTTCCGAAAGTGCTTGGTCATATATTTTGGACAAGTTGGCAGATTCAATCTTGATGGGGCTATTGTAGGCGTTCCAAGCTCGGTCCCTGCATTCTTTCACATATACCTTCGCCTTTTCTTGCAGCGCTTCTACTTCTTCCGAAGCGGCGAGGCCAGCCTCAATTATCCATTTGGCCATTACCTTGTTGCAGTCGTTTTCACGCTCCCAGGCAAGGCGTTCTGGCGATTTGTACCGCTCATGGGAGCCAGAAGTGGAATGCCCCAGCTGCTGTGTACAATCTTCGACGTGTATAATGGCTGGAATATGCGTTTTGCGCATTTTCTCGGTGGCCATTTCGTATAGCTCACAAAGAGCAGGGTAGTTCCAGCATTTCTCCACATACATGTCGTAACCCTGTTCTTTCTCGTTCAATCGAAACCCTTCCAAAGCTTCTGAAATGTTTCCCTTGGTAGTTTGGTACTCTCGTGGCACGGAGATTCCGTAGCCATCGTCCCAAATAGATATGAGCATTGGCAGCCGCTGCACACCAACGGCATTCACCGATTCCCAAAAAACGCCCTCGGAAGTGGAGGCATCACCTATGGTAGCAAAGCAGACTTCGTTGCCGTTTTCAGAAAACCGGGTGGAGTGGGAGAGTGCTGGGTTCTCCCGGTATTTTTTGGAGGCCAGCGAAAGCCCAACGGCCCTTGCCATTTGTCCGCCTGTGCTGGAAATATCGGAAGAAATATTGAGCATTTGGCGTTGGTCAAGCCACTCGCCGGTGTCGTCAACCAAAGGAGTTGCGAAGTGGCTGTTCATCTGCCTGCCGCCCGACCACGGGTCGTTTTCAGTATCTGCATATAGCTGCGCAAAGAAATCTTCCACACTGGCGAGGCCCAATGCGAAAATCAAAGTTTGGTCACGGTAATAGCCTGAGCGCCAGTCGCCTTTTTTAAAGGCTTTGGCCATTGCCACTTGGGGGACTTCTTTGCCGTCACCCATAATGCCGAACTTGGCCTTGCCGCCAAGCACTTCCTTGCGGCCCAGGATGCTGGCCTCCCTGCTCACGCAGCAAATCCAGAAGTCACGAAGTACCTCCCACTTGTACTTTTCTTCGAGGGTTGCCGTGCCATTGGCCGATATAATGTCTGAAATTGGAGATTCTATCATGCTCGAAATAAATGGTTGTTTGATTAGCCGTATGAAAAGGTGCAAATAGAATTAGGGCTAAAATGAGGTTGGTTTAACAAAACATAATTCCTACCAAGGCTTCAATTTGCCGCAAAATTAAAGAAAAGTTTGGGATTGCATGGGTGAGATTTCTTCCTTCTTTGCTCGGGTGTTAATGGAATGGTACAGACATTAACATCGCGTTAACCGCCAAAATTTGCCAAACTATTTCGCCGTGTTGAAGATGCCGCTACTTTTGTACCGTCAATTAGACATCAACAAACTAAAATAATATCTGATGAAAAATCTGTTTTCAATTTTCTCATTCCTGGCCTTCTTCGCAACGGCCTCTTATGCACAGCCAATCATGAAGTTTGAAGTTACTGAAATCAACTACGGTGACATCATGCAGGGCAAGCAGAGCGACCCTGAGGCAGTTCGCAACTTCAAGTTCACGAACACGGGCAACGAGCCGCTCATCATCAGTAATGCCAAAGGCAGCTGCGGTTGCACGGTTCCAAGCTATCCGAAAGACCCAATTCTTCCTGGCAAGTCGGCCAACATTGAGGTGCGTTACGACATCGCCCGCCTTGGCCCATTCCAGAAAACAGTAACCATCACTACCAACGAAGCTGAACCAACCCATACGCTTCAAATCAAGGGCAAAGTGAATCCTAAACCTTCTGAAGAAAGTGTTCCTGCCAGCACTGGAAGCGGTTTCGGTGGATAATTCACGTCGAAATAATCGCATGAATAAGCCCAAGGATGTAGAAGTCCTTGGGCTTTTCTATTTTCACCGCTGGAATCAAGTTGACAGCTTATTGTTGGCGGTAGTCAAGCGTATGCTTTCAAGCGATAAAAAACAAGCACCAAAAACATGTTTCTTCAAATTGCGAAGCAAGGCAAAAACAAATGGTGGATGTACTTAGCCAGCCTGATTGTCATCGTGCTGGGTACAGTGGTTGGTCAGCTGCCTATCTATGGCTTGTTGTTGGCCAAAGGCGTTTCTGAAGAAGAAATTGGGGAAATGGCTGCCACCTTGAACTTTGAGCCAGCGGGCATCTCTCAGAACATGACTTTGTTTTTCATGTTGTTGGCCTTTGCTGGTGGTATGTTGGGGCTTTGGTTCAGCGTTGTTTTCATACATGGTAAGCAATTCAAATGGCTCATCACGCCTTTGGAGCGAATTAATTGGCGCAAAATTTTCTTCAGTTTTGGACTTTGGATGGGGCTGACGTTTGTTGCCGAGCTGGTTTTTTACCTCATGCACCCAGAAAACTATGCCCTCAATTTTCGTCCTGAACTGTTCGCTGGACTTTTGATTATCACCTTGCTGATGTTCCCGATACAAACATCTTGGGAAGAGTTGGTGTTCAGGGGTTATATGATGCAGGGAATCAGCTTGATTGCACCTTTTCGATGGATTCCACTGCTGTTGACAAGTACTGCCTTTGGGCTTATGCACATGATGAACGAAGAGGTAAGTGCATTCGGCGTTGGCTCTACCATGACCTATTATATAGGTACAGGGCTTTTCCTCGGAATCATTACCCTGATGGACGATAGCTTGGAATTGGCGCTCGGAGTTCATGCCGCTACCAATATTTACAGCTCCTTGTTCGTTACATTTGAAGCATCATCTTTGCAAACCCCAGCAGTTTTTGAAATGAAGTCTGTCAACATGACGGAAATGTTGGTGGCCTTTTTTGCAACAGCCGCAATTTATACGTGGATAGTGGCCAAAAAGCATGGCTGGGGCAATTGGGCAGCCAAGTGCCTCGGATCGGTGGATAGGCCGCAAATCGAACAAGCCTGACGTTTGAAAAAAGAGATTGCGATATGGAGAGATTGAAATAGTTCATTTTCGAAATATCCCAATATCCCAATATCTAATTTCCTCATCTCGAAATCATTCACCCAACATTCATTGCCATGAAACAACTGATTTTAATCTTTGGATTGCTATCACTTACTGTTCTGAACAACAGTTGCAAGGACGACGACCCTGAGTTCAACGACTGCTGGCGGGCACCAAACAAAACGCAACTCAAACTGACACTGATAGAAGGGCCTACCATTACACTGCCTTCCAAAATCTCCATGTTCTTCAAAGTCACGGACGCCAACGACAACCCAGTTGGTTATTTGACAGAAGAAAACTTTGTGATTTATGAAAAAGGCGTGAACGATAGTTGCCCCAGGATTATCTCTGAGTTTGAGGCCAAGCGCAAGATTTCCGGTAGGGAGCAAGTGTTCAACCACTCCACCATCCTTGTGCTTGACTTGAGCGGCAGCGTACTCCAGCAATCACTCCAACAATTAAAGGATGCTGCAAATGCTTTCGTGGACCAAATTGTGCCACCGCTGCCCGACCCGTCCATTTCAATGGGCATTTACTGGTTCGACGGCGAAGATGCATTGCACGAACTGGAGGCCATCACTACCAGCCTTGTTGACTTAAAGGCTGCCATCAATGGTATTACCCCAGGCATCAGCAATGACAACTCTACCGATTTTTACGGAGCAGTCATCAAAGCAGATAACATTGCGGACAGTATACTTGCTGCTTATCAAGCAGCAGATGTCACCGCTGCCGCCTCAATCGTCTTCTTCACTGACGGCGAAGACAGGGCAAACCGCTACCCAAAACAGTTAGCCTATGATGCTGTTTCTCAATCACCAAAGGAGATTTCATGGTTTACGCTCGGCGTGGGCAACGAAATCAATATCGGCGACTTGCAAAAGATTGGTCGCAACGGATTCTTCCAAGCCGCCTCTATTTCGCAATTGACCACTGTTTTCCAGCAAATAGCCCAAGTGGTAAACAACGAAGCCAACAGTTACTACTTTTTTGAGTATTGTAGCCCCATCCGCAGCGGCTCCAACAATGGCCTCGTCATTGAGGCTTACGAAGGAAACGAGGTCGGATTCCTGCAGGCCAATTTCGATGCAACTGGCTTCACTGGTGGCTGCCAACTTTGATGAGTTTCCACCGGAAAATAAAAACGGGAGGTTGCGAAAGCAGCCTCCCGTTTTTCGTTTGTAAAATTGACACCAAGTCATTTTGGGAATAATTCAAGGCCATTCCCTACCTTGCCCTGCATTTTTAAACAAAAACGAGAAATACATGAAACTTACAACAAGGGTTCAGCTTTCGGCCATGATGTTCTTCCAGTATTTTATCTGGGGTGCGTTTTTCCCACCGATGGGCATCTATATGGAAGAAATTTTGGGGCCTGATGCAAAGGCCGCAATTGGTGATACTTTCGCAAATGTTTGGATTGGAGCCATCATCTCTCCCTTTTTTGTGGGCATGGTCGCCGATAGGTATTTTTCAGCCCAAAAAGTCCTTGGCGTACTAAATATAGTGAACGCTGGAATTCTTTATTGGATAAGCCAATGCAACGATGTTGCACAGTTTAAGACCGGGATTTTGATTTGGTCTATCTTGTACATGCCTACCATGGCCTTGTCGAATTCCGTGGCCTTCCATCAAACGACAGATAAATCAAAGGATTTCCCGACCCTTCGGGTTTTGGGTACCATCGGTTGGATTGTTGCGGGGTTTGTGGTTGCCAGTTTCATAAAAGAGAGGATGTTGTTCATTATTCCAGCCGTAGTCTCATTCGGCATGGGGGTATTTAGCTTTTTTTTGCCAGACACGCCTCCCAGCAAAACCGGCAAAGCCAGCCTTTGGCAAATATTGGGGTTGGATGCAATGGTTCTATTTAAAGACCGTTCCTACCTGACCTTTTTTATCGGTTCAGTGCTTGTTTGCATTCCGCTTTCATTTTACTACAGCTATACCGGTACTTTTTTGGACAAAATGGGCGTAGAGGGCATCACCATGAAAATGGGTTTCCTGGGCCAAGGCTCTGAGGTAATTTTTATGCTCCTCATGCCGCTTTTCTTCATAAGGCTTGGCGTCAAAAAGATGCTGCTGGCCGGAATGGCCGCTTGGGTTTTGCGGTACCTTTTTTTCCGCTTCGGAATTGAAGGAGGCCATTGGCTTATCTACCTTGGCTTGGTATTGCATGGCATTTGCTACGATTTCTTTTTTGTCACTGGTCAAATCTACACTGACCAAAAAGCAGGTGAATCAATCAAAAGTGCAGCACAGGGACTGATAACTTTCGCTACTTATGGCGTTGGCCTTACTACTGGCTCCTGGCTAAGTGGTTTGGTTGCCAACCACTATGCCAACGATTCGGCGGCAGGTTATGACTGGGCAAGCCTTTGGCTGGTTCCTGCTGCCATAGCTGGAATTGTGTTGCTGATTTTTGCTTTTGCCTTCCGAGAAAAACAAACGTATGCCTAATATTTTCCTCAAGCCAAAAAAGGACGAGGCTATTCGCCGGTTCCATCCTTGGGTCTTCTCAGGTGCCATACTCCGCTCGGAGGGCAATCCTGACGACGGTGACACCGTCGAGGTATTTGGGCCAAAAGGAGACTACCTTGCCACAGGCCATTTTTCCGAAGGAAGCAGCATTGCCGTGCGGATTTTTTCTTTTGAAAAAACGGCGGGCGGCCTTGATTTTTGGGAGAAAAAATTGGGCGAAGCCCTCCAGTACCGCCAACGCATAGGTTTGGTTGGAAAGGAAACTACCACCTGCTTTCGCCTCATACACGCCGAGGGCGACGGGCTGCCTGGCCTAATCATAGATGTTTATGGTGAAACGGCGGTAGTGCAATGCCATTCGGTAGGCATGCACCGCCAGCGGCAACTCATTGGTGAGGCGCTGCTCAAAATCGGGAGCGGGGTAGTGACCGCTGTTTTTGACAAAAGCAAAGAGACGCTGCCGCCAATCTACGCCGCCACTGTTGCCAATGGCTACTTACAAGGAAAGGCAGGCACCCAAGAAGTAAAAGAGAATGGCCATACCTTTTTTGTAGACTGGGAATTGGGCCAAAAAACAGGCTTCTTCCTCGACCAACGGGACAACCGGCAGCTGCTGGGTCGCTACGTAGAGGGCAAAACCGTTTTGAACAGCTTCTGCTATTCGGGCGGGTTTTCGGTGTACGCACTGGCGGCAGGTGCTAGCCTCGTTCATTCCGTGGATGTTTCGCAGAAGGCAATTGACTGGACGAAAAAGAACCTTGCCCTGAATGGCTTCGACCCAGTGACCCAAGCTTGCACAGCAGAAGATGTGCTGAAATACCTGCAAACCTGTCAAGTATATGAGGTGATGGTAGTTGATCCGCCAGCCTTTGCAAAGAGCATCAGCAAGCGGCACAATGCCGTGCAAGGCTATAAAAGGCTGAACGTCGCTGCCATAAAAAAGGTAGCACCAGGCGGCATTTTGCTGACCTTCTCTTGTTCGCAAGTCGTTGACAGGGAACTGTTTTACAATACCATCACCGCAGCGGCCATAGAGGCAGGTCGGCAGGTCAGGGTAATGCACCACCTTTCACAGCCACCTGACCACCCGGTGAGCTTGTTCCATCCTGAAGGTTCCTATCTTAAAGGATTGGTGCTGTACATAGAGTAAGTGATTCTGGAACTGGCAAACTGAGAGCCACCATACCAATTTAACTAATTCAACCAATTCCCAAAAAGAAGCGGCCTCGCCAAATACTTGGCAAGGCCGCATTGCAAATGGGAGTAATGTTGTTAAAATCGGTTAGAGTATCATCATGGCGTCGCCATAACTAAAAAAACGGTATTTCTCTTTCACGGCCTGTTCGTAGGCCTCCATCACCAATTCATAACCACCGAATGCGCAAATCATGATGAGCAAGCTGGACTTGGGCAGGTGGAAGTTGGTAATCATCGAATTGGCGATGCTGAAATCGTAAGGTGGATAGACGAAAAGATTCGTCCAGCCCTCGGCGGGCTTTAACAGACCCTCAGCAGAAACAGCAGTTTCGATGGTGCGCATGGACGTCGTGCCTACGGCGCAAACCTTGCCGCCAGACAGTTTTGACTTGTTGACGGTTTCCGCTGCTTTTGCGTCAATTCGGAAGTATTCGGCGTCCATTTTGTGCTTGGAAAGGTCTTCAACGTCAATGGTGCGGAAGGTGCCAAGGCCGATGTGCAGGGTGACTTCTGCGAAGTTTACCCCCTTGATTTCAAGGCGCTTCATGAGTTCCCGACTGAAGTGGAGGCCGGCGGTAGGGGCAGCCACGGCACCGAGTTCCTTGGCATAAACCGTTTGGTAACGGTCACGGTCAACTTGCTCTTCGTTGCGGGTGATGTACTTGGGCAACGGCGTGTTGCCAAGAAAGTCGAGGTTCTTGCGGTACTCTTCTTCAGTGCCATCAAACAAGAAACGAATGGTGCGGCCACGGGAAGTCGTGTTGTCCACCACCTCAGCTACGAGGATTTCATTGCCTTTTTCGTCCATGAAGTAGAGCTTGTTGCCTACCCGTATCTTGCGGGCTGGGTCAACGAGCACATCCCAAAGGCGTTGGTCGGCGTTCAGTTCCCGAAGGAGGAACACCTCTATTTTGGCACCCGTCTTTTCCTTTTTGCCATAAAGCCGAGCGGCAAACACCTTGGTATTGTTGAATATCATGGCGTCGCCATCGTCAAAATAGCCGAGTAAATCCTTGAAGATTTTATGTTCGATTTTGCCAGTCGCACGATCTAGTACCATGAGGCGAGACTCGTCACGGTTTGAAGAAGGGTGTTGGGCTATCAAGTTTTTGTCGAGCTCGTAATTGAATTGAGACAGTTTAGTCCTCATTTAACTTTTCGATATTTTATGAAGGAAATCAACTTATTTTTAAAAAGCCCGCAAAAGTAAGAATTAATACGAGGTTTTGATGCTTTAGCAGTCGAATTAGCCAAATTTTTTTCTGTCCCATTCTTGATGTTTTCTTTGGCAATTGGTGGCCATTTCGCCAAAAAATATTTCAAAACCTTAAAAGTGACGAAAGTCACGATATATTGCTCGCCCTATTGCCAGCTTTACACCGATTAGTCAATACAAACGATTATAGCTAAGAATACATGAAATTTGGGTTTATCATAGATAACCGCAAGTGTATAGGCTGCCACGCCTGCACCACCGCCTGCAAATCGGAGCATGATGTGCCGGTGGGCGTCTTCCGCACTTGGGTCAAACAGGTTGAAAAAGGGGAGTTCCCGAACACCCGCCGCCTATTTTCCGTCATGCGTTGCAACCACTGCACCGATGCCCCCTGTGTAGAGATTTGCCCAGTGGAGGCCCTTTATATCCGACCTGATGGTATCGTTGACTTTGACAAAAACCGCTGTATTGGCTGCAAGTCCTGCATGCAGGCCTGCCCCTACGATGCACTTTATATTGACCCAGATACCCGCACCGCTGCCAAGTGCAACTACTGCGCCCACCGGGTGGACATTGGCCTCGAACCTGCCTGCGTGAACGTCTGCCCTGAGCACGCCATCATCTCTGGGGATATGGACAACCCCGATTCTGAAATCTCGCAACTGCTTGGTCGTGAGACGGTTACCGTGCGACGGGAAGCCAAAGGCACTCACCCAAACTTGTTCTATATAGATGGTGACGAGGCGTCGTTGAACCCATTGGCCACTGACCCATCCAATACTACCTTGTGGGGTGCGCAGACTCGTGGCGTTGGCCATTTTGCGAAGCGGACCGAAAAACTTGCCTTCGACAATGGCGACTTGCTCTCCGCCTTGGCCGATGAAAAGACGACGGGCATCGTTGCTCCGCAAAAATCGGTGGATGTACTGATAAACAATGGCTCGCCTCGGCGGGTATACGATGCGCCGAACAAGGGGCTGCTTTGGGGCTGGGAAGTGAGCGGGTATGTGTTTACAAAGGCGATTTCGGCTGGCGTTTTCTTGGTTGCCGTTTTGGCTTTGGCCTATTTCGAATTTTTCAAAGTGGAAACCGCATTTCTTGAACCAGTTGGGATGCTATTCGTGGGCGTAGTTACCTCGCTGTTTTTCTTGATTATTACCACAGCTCTTTTGGTCAAAGACCTTGACCAACCCAAGCGTTTCCTCTACGTCATCTTGCGTCCGCAATGGAATAGTTGGTTGGTGAGGGGCGGTTATGCGCTGACCATTTTCGGAGGCGCACTTACTATAACATTGGTAGGTGCATTTTTCGGTATAGATTGGCTAATGCAAATCGGCATAATGCTCGGCGTGGTTTCTGGCATCATCACCGCCGTTTACACTGCCTACCTTTTTGCGCAAGCAAAAGGCCGAGATTTTTGGCAAAGCCCCGTACTTGCGTTACACATGCTGATTCATAGCTTTATCGCTGGGGCTGCTTTCTTTGGCATCCTTGCGCTAATTGATGCTC
Organism: Saprospiraceae bacterium; assembly: GCA_031426435.1. GTDB lineage: Bacteria > Bacteroidota > Bacteroidia > Chitinophagales > Saprospiraceae > UBA6168. The sequence continues at coordinate 10,883 of JANPLH010000442.1, forward strand.
CAAGCGAAGGGTGGTCGACCTATCTAAAAGCCGTATTGGTCGTCGGAATTGCGGTGAACCTTTTGGTCATGTTCGTAGAACTAACCACCACACACATGACGCAAGAGGCAAAACTGACCGCCGAAATGATTACCAAAGGCCGTTACTCCCGCCTTTTCTGGTGGGGAGTCGTGATTTTTGGCAACCTAATACCCATGATTCTAATGCTTTCAGATGTCAGTTTTGGGTTGCAACTTACTGGAGCCTTGACATTAGTAGGCATCTATTTCACGGAAAAGATATGGGTGGAAGCACCCCAACAGATACAATTGAGCTAAGTTATTTTGACTGTTTGACCATAACAACCTTGTGCCAAATCACTAAAAAAATTAATCATGGCACATCATCAAATCCTAATCATCGGCGGCGGCAACGCTGGCCTGTCCATTGCATCTAAGCTACTCATTGCAGACCGTTCTTTGAAAATTGGCATCATCGAGCCATCCGAAAAGCACTACTACCAGCCCGCTTGGACGCTAGTCGGCGGTGGCGTTTACGATGTCAACGACACCTTAAAAAACGAAAAGGACTATATCCCCAAAGGCTCGACTTGGATAAAGGACGCTGTGGCCACCCTCCAACCAGAGCAAAACCAAGTTACCTGCAAAAGCGGTGACAAGCACAGTTACGACTACCTTGTTGTCGTGCCAGGTATTCAACTTGATTGGCACAAAGTGAAAGGCTTGAAAGAGACCCTCGGCAAGAATGGCGTGACCTCCAATTACCTAGCAGAATACGCTCCCTATACCTGGGAGTTGCTGCGCAATTTCAAAAGTGGCAATGCCATTTTCACCAACCCCAATACGCCCATCAAATGCGGTGGCGCTCCACAGAAAATCATGTACCTGGCTGGGGACCATATCCTAAAAAATGGCCTCCAGCCGAACTCGAACATCCATTTTTACTCAGGTGGCGGTATCATCTTTGGGGTGAAGAAATATGCTGATACCCTGAATGAGGTCATTGCCCGCTACAAAATTCAGACGCATTTCAAGCACAACCTAGTCGAGATTGACGGGCCGGGCAAACGTGCTTGGTTCGAGAACGAAGCTGGGGAACGCATCGAGCAAGCCTTTGATTTCATCCATGTTACACCGCCGCAGAGTGCGCCAGATTTTATCAAAAATTCGCCGCTTGCAGTACCGGGAAACCCGCTTGGTTGGGTGGACGTGGACAAGTTCAGCTTGCAGCATACCCGTTACCCCAATGTCTTCAGTTGTGGAGATGCCTCAAGCACACCGAACGGAAAGACCGGGGCAGCAGTGCGCAAACAAGCGCCAGTTTTGGTCGAGAACCTGCTCCATTTGAAAAACGGCGGCAACCTCGATGCCAAATACAATGGCTATGGCTCTTGTCCGCTCGTGACTGGCTACGGCAAGCTCGTGCTGGCCGAGTTCGATTATGACAACAACCCGATGGAAACCTTTCCATTCGACCAGAGCAAAGAGCGTTGGAGCATGTGGATGCTGAAAACGAAGGTGTTGCCTTGGTTGTACTGGAATCGGATTTTGCAGGGCAGGGCTTAAAAGTGAAATTTGGAAATTAAGAAATCAAAGATTCACGCCAGTAAATAAAGAAATTTTAATGAATCCAGCAGAGCGCAAATCACATTGGGACAAAGTCTATTTGTCTCGAAACCTCACTGAGGTATCTTGGTATCAGTCACGGCCTGACATCTCGTTGGACTACCTTCATAGCTTCAATTTGCCCAAGACAGCCAAAATTATAGATGTAGGCGGCGGCGATAGCCTGCTGGTGGACTTCCTTCTTGGCGAAGGTTACGAAGATGTAACCGTCTTGGATATTTCTGAAAAAGCCATTGAAAAGGCTAAGCAGCGGCTTGGTGAAAAGGCGTCCAAGGTCAACTGGGTTGTGTCTGATGCAGCAGCTTTCAAGCCTTCGGATAAATACGATTTTTGGCACGACCGGGCAGCCTTCCATTTTTTCACAGATGAAGCAGAGATTTCAAAGTATATCCAAACGGTGCAGCAATTGGTGGCTTCCGGTGGGTATTTAGTGCTGGGTACTTTCTCTGAAAAAGGCCCAGAGAAATGTTCTGGACTGCCTGTGAAGCAATATTCCGAAGCTGCTATGAAGGAGCGGCTTCAACAGTTTTTCGAGAAAGTTAAATGCCTGACAGTCGAGCATTTGACGCCGAGCGAGAAAGTGCAGGAGTTTATTTTTTGTGGGTTTAAGCGTTTCGCATGAAAGGATATGGCACCGCCCAATCCTGTAGTATTCCGCCCCCTTGGGGCTTCACAGAACAAAGCCCTGAATGGGCGTAATATTCCGACATAGGGCACCGCCCTATGAACATCAGTCATCATGGGCTACAAGCACAAACCAACCTTCATCGAAAAAATTGCCGAAAGCATCGGCCTCATTCCCAACCTCCACAGTGAGGAGGATTATGCTCCATCAGTCGAGAGCTTGACCGAGCCGGGCGACCTGTCCCAGTATCCACCGCCCGACCAATGGGAAGAATGGACGGAGTACGAGGCGAAGACCTGGCCCAAAAAGGAGAAGAAAACCTACTCCATCGTTCCAACGACTTGCTTTAATTGCGAGAGTGCTTGCGGCATGTTGGCGTATATTGACAAGGAGACGAACCAAGTGCGCAAATTCGAGGGGAACCCTTGGCACCCCGGCAGCCGAGGGCGCAACTGCGCCAAAGGCCCAGCCACCATCAACCAAATCACCGACCCCGACCGCATCCTTTACCCAATGAAACGGGTTGGCGAGCGGGGAGGCGGCCAGTGGGAGCGGGTCACTTGGGATTCCGTGCTCGACGACATAGCAGGGCGGATGCGCAAGGCCATTCAAGAAGGGCGGAACAACGAAATCGCTTACCACGTTGGCAGGCCTGGTCACGAAGGATACATGGACCGGGTACTGAAAGGTTGGGGTGTGGACGGCCACAATTCCCACACTAATATCTGCTCATCGGGTGCAAGGTTCGGCTATGCGCTTTGGTACGGCCACGACCGCCCATCGCCCGACCACGCCAATGCCCACGCCATCCTACTCATTTCGGCGCACCTCGAATCGGGGCACTATTTCAACCCCCATGCGCAGCGCATCATAGAGGCGAAGATGAAGGGCGCAAAGCTCATCGTGCTCGACCCTCGCCTCTCGAATACTGCCAGCCTTGCCGACGAATGGATGCCCACTTATCCCGGTTCGGAGGCTGCGTTGCTGCTCGCCATCGCCCGTATTTTATTGCAAAAAGGCTGGTACAACCGCCCTTACATGGAGCAGTGGACCAACTGGGACGAGTACATGCGCAAGGAGCATTCGGCTAAGCCGCAGACTTTTGAAAGTTTCATTGACACATTGATAGAAGTGTATGCTGAGTACACCCCTGAATTTGCGGAGCGTGAAAGCGGCATCCCCGTCTCTCAGACATTAGAAGTTGCTCGAATCATCGGAGAAGCAGGTACCCGTTTTGCGCAGCACAACTGGCGAAGCGCCGGGAGCGGCAACCTCGGCGGCTGGGCAGTGGCAAGGGCGCTGCATTTTATAAGCGTAATTACTGGTTCGGTGGGCACGGTAGGCGGCACGTCGCCCAATACCTGGAACAAGTTCCATCCCCATTTCTTCGATAATCCCCCGGCCCAGAAGTTCTGGAACGAACTGCATTTCCCGAAGGAATATCCGCTTGCCTATTTTGAGATGAGCTTCCTGCTGCCGCACTTCCTCAAGGACGGGCGGGGCTTCATGGACGTCTATTTCAGCCGGGTATTCAACCCCGTTTGGACCTTCCCCGACGGCTTTGTCTGGATGGATGCCTTCAAGGACGAAAAATGCTTCGGGCTCCATGCGGCGCTGACACCAGTTTGGAGCGAGACGGCCTATTTCGCTGACTATGTGCTGCCGATGGGCCTTGCCTCTGAGCGCCACGACCTCAACAGCTACGAGACCCACAGCGGCATTTGGATTGCCTTCCGGCAGCCTGTCCTTCGGGAAAAAGCAAGGCGAGAAGGCAAGCACTTCCAGTTCACCTACGAGGTGAACCCCGGCGAGGTTTGGGAAGAGGACGAATTTTGGATTCAGCTTTCGTGGCGCATTGACCCCGACGGCTCGCTCGGCATCCGCAAGCATTTTGAAAGCCCATACCGCCCAGGCGAGTGCATCACCGTGGACGAGTATTACCGCTATATTTTCGAGGAAACAAAGGGGTTGCCGGAGGCAGCTGCCAAGGAGGGCCTCACGCCACTCGATTATATGCGCAAATTCGGCGCTTTCGTGGTAGAGGAAAGCGTTTATGAAGTAAACAAAAGGCCGCTTTCCCCTAAGGAACTGGACGGAACGGAAATCGCCGACGATGGCCGTGTTTTGAAAAAAGGCAAGACCGTCGGCATTGTCCATGAAGGAAAACCCGTGGAGGGATTCCCGACGCCGAGCGGCAAAAACGAGTTTTTCAGTCAAACGATGGTGGACTGGAAATGGCCCGAATACACCATTCCCACCTATATCAAAAGTCATATCCACGAGGACGAAATGGACAGGAACAAGGGCGACTACCCACTCGTGCCGACCTTCCGCCTGCCGACGCTCATCCACTCCCGCAGCGGCAACGCCAAGTGGCTATACGAAATTGCAAACCGCAACCCGCTGTGGATGCACCCGCAGGACGCCAATAAGTTTGGGGTGAAAACGGGTGACTTGCTCCGCATCAACACCGAAATCGGCTATTTCGTGGACAAGGTCTGGGTGACGGAGGGCATGAAGCCCGGCATCGTCGCCTGCTCGCACCACCTTGGCCGTTGGCGCAGGCCCAACGACCCTGCTGGCAACCGCTGGGCCACGGCCACTGTCCGCATTGACGACGATGGAAACGGCGGCTACAAAATGAAGCAACTCGCTGGCATCCACCCATTCAAGAGCGAGGACAAGGATTCCTCCCGTATTTATTGGAGCGATGGCGGTGTGCATCAAAATATCACGTTCCCCGTGCACCCCGACCCGATAAGTGGAATGCACTGCTGGCACCAGAAGGTCCGGATTGAGAATGTACACGAGGGTGACCAGTATGGCGATATTTTCGTGGATACGAAGAAATCAATGGAGGTTTATCGCCGCTGGCTGGAGATGGCGAGGCCGGCGCCCGGGCCGGACGGGCTGCGAAGGCCGCTTTGGATGAAGCGGGTGCTGCGACCAGTGGAAGAGGCGTTTTATATGAAGGATGAGGAATAAGTAGTGAGGAATGATGTGGACGAGCATTGTAAAAACAAGCGTCTGTGTAACTGGGTGTCGCACCGACGCTTCGTATTTATCGTCCTTTTTCTTATTTTTGCTAAAAATCCGAGAGGATAAGACTAACGCTTGAAATCAAAGACGATAAGGAATTGGCCATCCTAACTTCCTTTTTGAAGCTGCTGATTGTAATAATTCTTCGGCAAGAAAAGAACATAGCCACTAATTAACTATGAAAATTAAAATGAAAATATTCCTCTTGATTATTTGTTGTTCTACTCGACTTATGGGACAATTTGAATTCAACATAGAAAACTCGAATAATTTACGTAAGGAAAATTGCAAATTTAACCCAACTAAAATCATTGAAGTCCGTATTCAAAAAGATAGTTTGAAAAATGAGTATGTAGCTTGGACAATAGAAACCATTTTTAGAAACAATAGAGTTTCAAAGTATTCAATGACTTCAAAAAATCATAAGTACATAGAAAATTACTTTTGGGAATCTGATGTGAACGGTAATAAATTAATTCGTTATGATTCCACATTCTATTTTGATACGACTAACCTATATCGTTCTGGCGCAAACTTGTCAAATAGAATCAATCATCAAGATACTTTTGTACTCATATTTAGTGAAAATGGAAAGTTAATCAATAAAAAAGGGAATAGTAAAATTGGAGGAAATTCATATCAATATGATGACAGCGGCAATCTTATACTAGCAAATAGTTTCAATCACAAAGATTCGATTACGTATAGCAAATCATGGAAGCATATATATGATGACGATGGTAGGATTCAAGAATCAAATCTTTATAGTAGTATTGAATTGACCGATTATTACAGGTTTTTCTATGATAATCAACTTGAAAAAAAGGTTAGAGTTTCATTCTCTTACGGCAATCTTGTCGCATTGAAGATAATAAATGATTATTATAATCATGAACATCAGTTAGAAAAACGTATTGAAGAACATAGTGAAGCAGGATTTGGCAAAACATCCAAAAGAGAAATTTTTTATAATGAGCAAGGTGATATAGTTTTTGAAACTGGCTCAACCTTGATGTTGGACGAACTATACCTTTTAAATCTTAGATATGAGTATAAATATGATGATAAGAATAATTGGATTGAGTGTATTGCCTATTTTGAGCCAAAAGATGATAAGGGGTACAATTGGTCTTACAAAACTATTCGAACCATAGAATACAAGTGAAGTGCCGAGCATTTATTTTAAATGCGGGCATTTAAAAGTGTCTCGTGTCTGGATATCGTTGATTGTTGCAGGAGGATAAGAGATGGAGCCTAGACAGGTTTTCAA
>JANPLH010000443.1:0-7948 GCA_031426435.1 Saprospiraceae bacterium
GTGATTGGTGATTGGTGATTGGTGATTGGAAGGGCGCAGACCTGTCAGATTTTCAAAACCTGACAGGTCATTTTCATCAACAATTACCATTTCCCCATTGAATTCAGGCAACAGTTGCGTAACAGCTTTTTGGGTCAAAACAATGTCGCACTTGGCATCCTCCAAAATCAGTTTGATGCGCTCCTGTGGGTTCCGTGGGTCAATTGGCACATAAGCACCACCCACTTTTAGGATGGCGTAGATGCTGACCATCATTTCCAAGCCCCGCTCCATGCACAAACCGACAAAGCCGCCGGGTGGTAATCCTTTTTCCACCAAAACAGCAGCGAGCGCATTTGCCCTGTCATTGAGTTGGCGATAGCTAAGTGCTTGATTTTCAGATTGTACGGCAGTTTTATCGGGTGTGCGCTCAACCTGTTTTTCAAAAAGCTCGTGAAGGCTTGATTGCAATGGGAAGTCGATGCAGACTTCACCTTGACCGAAATTTTCGAGCCATTTTTTTTCTAATTCTGGCAAAATAGGCAGCCTCCCCATTGGTAGGATAGCCTTTAGGCTGTCCTGTCCGTCGCCCTTAAGGGCGACGCCATTTGATGAGGCACCAACCAATGCCTGCAAAAACACCTCGAACTCTGCCAGCCTCAACCTGATGCTCTCTTTTCTGAAAAGGTCAGCGTTGAAGTTCCACTCAAAATCAATCGTCGAGCCAAGTGGCTTGAGGTTGATAAAAGTGTCGAAGGTCTCATAATGCCTTGGAATGGCACGTGTAGTCGCTTTGAGATTGCCGAATTTCAAGTCGTCCAAAGGGCTATCGAGGTTGAAGGCCACACTGACCAGCGTGTTGCGACTGGCATTCCGACCGATTTTCAGCTTTTTCACCAAAGCTCCAAAAGTGTATTGCTGGTGGTCAAAAGCGTCGAGCACTTGCTTGCGTACCGTCTTGACATGCTCACCAAAATTACTGCTACTATCCACCTTCATGCGCACAGGCAGCAGGCTAATGGCATGTGCGACGAGGTTGACATTGCCCGGTAAATTATGCCCAGCGGCTGCTACACCTACTACAAGGTCATCCTGCCCGGTGATTCGGCTCAAATAGGCTTGGTAAGCCGCCAACATAAAGACGTAAAACGTGCTGCCCTGCTTGGCGGCTGCCTTCCTAATTTGGGTGGTAAACTCGGCGTCGAAGCTGATTTTTTCCACCGCTCCGTTGAAGGTTTTCACAGGTGGGCGAATGAAGTCGGTAGGCAATTCGAGTACAGGTACGCCACTTTCGTATTGCGCCAGCCAGTATTTTTCATTCTTTTCAAAAATTGGAAGTCGTTGTAAATCAGCCTGTTCGATGGCGAATTGGCTGAGTTGTTTAGTCATTCCAAGACTTGGCAGGTTTTTGAAACCTGTCAGGTCTGCTCCATACATTTCCCCCAACTCTCTTGTCAAAATTCCCAATGACCACCCATCGCAGATGATGTGGTGGACATTGACGAAAACAAGGTGAACCTGCTCCTCCAACCGTACAATTTTGAATCGCACTAGCGGCCCATTTTGCAGGTCAAAAAGGTGTTCGGCTTCCTCATTGTAGAGGCTGGCCAAAACGTCGGTGAGGTTTTGAACCTCGCCGACGTTAACGAACGACACCTCCACTTCCAGTTTCGGCAATACCGTCATCGTATTTCCATCGGCAGCAAAAATCGTCCGCAGCGCCTCGTGCCTGTCCACCAGTGATTGCAAGGCAGCCCGCATTTTTGAATCATCAAACGGGCCTTCCAGCCTGATTTCGGTAGCGATGTTATACGCTTTGGATGCTTCTGGCGAGAACTGGTCGGAAAGGAAAATTTCTTGCTGGCCCTCGGTGGTCGGGATGCCCCTGACCCCTAAAGGGGAACCTAAAAGGCTACTGTCCTGCTGATTATCAAGCAATTGTATTTCAACTTCTTCCGGTCTGAATGTTTGTGGTTCCCCTTTAGGGGTCAGGGGCTGTGCCACGGGCGACGCCACTACCACATTCAAATCCTCCCCTTCCCAAACCTCCATCAGTCCCAGCGCGAACATCTCGTCAATGGCTACCTCGAATGCCTTGTAGGTGCGCTCGAAATCAGCCTCCGTATGCGCCGTGGAAATGAAGCAGGGTCGCTCCCTGATGTTCACGCTTTTTGTTCTGAGGACATAGTTGAACAAGCGGGTGAGCGGGCTGGCGTCGGCATTTTTTATCATGAAAAATGAGGACGCCGATTGAATCATCAACGGAGCTTTTTTCCGAAGGAAAATCTCGCTGATGCGCTTCGCAAACTTTGCGGTCTTCTCGTTCAAGTCCTGCTGCAAACTTGGGCCGAGCCGTTGGATTTCACTCAAGGCCGCATGGGCAGCCGCCACGCTGATGGGGTTTTTGATGAACGTGCTTGCGAAATAGGCAATGACTCCCTCCGGCGAGCTGTCGTCGCCATATCCCCAGTAGCCACCATCGAAAGCATTCATGTATTTCGCCTTGCCAGCAACGGCTGCCAAAGGGAAGCCGCCTGAGATGCTTTTGCCGTAGGCACAGATGTCAGCCTCCACTCCATACCACGCCTGAGCGCCCCGTTGGTCGAGGCGGAAACCGTTTATGATTTCATCGAAAATCAGCGCAACGCCATGATTTTCAGTGAGTTGCCTGATTTTTTTGATAAGTTCGCCATGCTGCCAATGCGGGTTCTGTGCCTGCACGGGTTCGATGAGGACAGCAGCCAAATCCCCAATATTGCGCTCTATTTTTGCCAAAACATTGGGGTCATCGTAGTCGAGCACAAGCACGTTCTCCACGTTGTATTTCGGTACGCCTGGCGAAGACGGCAGCGACTTTGTTTCATCCTTGAAATGCACTCCACGCACCATGAACTCGTCAATCATGCCATGATAATCGGTGTCGAAAACAGCGATTTTGTCCCTTCCAGTGGCCGTCCTCGCTGCACGTACAGCACCCAAAACAGCTTCCGTTCCCGTATTGGCAAGTGTTACCCGATCGAAGCCTGTCATCTCGCAAATCATGCGGGCAATCTCGGTGGCTTCTGGTGGCAACAGGTCAATTGAATTGCCACGCTGAATGGCAGCGGTAGACGCTTTTTCCACAAAATCGGGCATATGGCCAAATAGCGCAACGCCGTAGCTCATCACATAATCCACGTATTCGTTGCCATCCACATCCCAAATATGAGCGCCTTTTGAGCGCTCATGCGCAATCTGGTAGCAGACTTCTTTCCACAATTTGCTGAAGCCCGTGACGCTGCGGGGGTCGGCATAAAATTGCCTGTGCCGCTGCGCCATTGCTTTCGATTTCGGCGTCATCGCCTCGTACCGATGCATGAAATCCTGCAAACCTTGGCGTTGTTTTTCGCTCAGGTTGTCACCTGTCGAAATCTTTTTGTAACTGTTCAGCTTGGCGGTGACGCCCTTTGTATTTCGTTGAATTTCAATCTCTTGCGCTAAATTGTTGGATTGTTGAATTGTTGGATTGTTGGATGTTGCAGGTTGACTTACAGATTGATTTACAGGTGGTTGAACGATTTGCTGCGCAACTTGCTGCCCGTTCAGCAACGCCAATTGCTGCTGCATCAACTGCAATTGTTGACTGATGATTTGCTGAACAGCAGTGGAGTTTTCCGAAATTTTCGAGATTTCGGAAAACTGTTGCATAGGCTGTTGATAAACCCCATTGCCATTTTGAACCTTTTCAATTTGGCTTGTCATTATTGATTTTGGTTCCATGCCTGCCCCTTCGGGTTTAGGGGTCAGGGGTTGGGCTGGCGCAAACATCCCTTCCGGTATCTCCCCATCCACATATTCCGCCAGTGCTTCAATCGTCGGTGCCTCCTCGAACAATTGTCGGAAACTCAGTTCCAGCTTGAATTTTTGGTTGAAACGAATGACTGCTTGACTCAAAAACAAGCTGTCGAAGCCCAGTTCAAGGAAGCTCGCAGAGGCGTCCATTTGGGCAGGTTCCATGCCACTCAGTTCGTGCAGGGATGCCTTGATTTCGTCAATGAGATTGGGGATGCGGGATGTGTTTGATTCACTCATAATAGTTGTACTGCCATTAAGTGCTTCTGCAGGCAATAGGGTTTCAGAATTTGGGAGTTGTGTCTCAACCTCCCTGATAATCGAGTTCTCAGCACGTTTAGGTGCTATGAAATACTTTTTCCTTTCAAACGGATAGGTTGGCAGCGGCACTCTGCTGCGCTTTTCACCTTCGTAAAACGCCTTCCAGTCAACGTCCACGCCGCTCACCCAAAGCTTGCCGAGGCTGCGCAGCATGAACTCCACGTCATTGCGCAGCTCCTTAGGATGCCGCACGGAGGCCAATATAATTCGAGCCTCGTTGGGGAGAGTGGGAAGTGCCCGTGCAAACGTACTAAGAGTCTGCCCGGGCCCCACTTCGAGGAAGATACGGTTCTTTTTTGGTGATTGGTGATTGGTGATAGGTGATTCGGAAGCAATAGAAAGGGTGCTTAAACCATCTGCGAATCGGACGGTTTGGCGGAGGTGGCGAAGCCAATAATCCACGGATGTGGCTTCTTTATCGGTCATCCAAGTGCCAGTTACATTGCTGACGATGGGGATTTGCGGTGGATACAGTTCGACTGATTCGAGGTATTTTCGGAATGCAGGCAATATCGGCTCAATATGTGGCGAGTGCGCCGGAACTTTGATGTGGATTTTGCTGGAATCAATGCCAGCCTTGGTCAGTCGTTCCTGCAAATCTTCAATGGCTGCTGCTATGCCGCTGACCACAAGGCTGTCCACTTTGTTTATCACTGAAATGGTATGGCCTTCAGCCAAATAAGGGTCGAGCTGCTTTGCTGTGGCTGCCACGCTCAACATGCAGCCGTCGCCCTCCAAGGTCTCGAAAAGTTTGCCTCGCACTGTCACCAAACCTAACGCAGCTTCGAGGGACATCACCCCGGCAAGACAAGCCGCCGTGTACTCGCCCATTGAATGCCCAATTAGTTCAGAAGGCTGTATGCCCCAATGCTGCCAGAGTTTGGCAAGGGCATATTCAATGGTGAAAAGGCTTGCAAGACCCGCAGCAGGGTTTTGCAGCACGGTTTCATCTGTCACATTTTTTTCCTTCGGAAAAACCAAGTCTTTGATTATCAGACCTTGCTGTTGTTCCAAAATAGCAAAACAGGCATCCACTTGCCCCTGAAAGTAGCTGTTTGTTTCGTACAAGTCCCTCGCCATGCCGACGTATTGTGCGCCACCGCCGGGGAACATGAAGACGATTTCGGATTGCGGATTTTGGATGGCGGATTGAGCGCTAATGACCTCAGGTTTTTCTTTGCCATCGGCAATCAGCAGGGCTTTTCGCTTCGCAAAATGAGACCGGCCCGTGGCAAGGGTGTAGGCTGCATCCGCAAGCGACTCAGTCATGCTTCTTTGAAAAAAGCCTGTCATGCGCTCCACCATCTGCCCTAATGCCTCATCGGTTTTAGCTGAAAGCGGCAATAGCTGCGGATTGCCATCCCGAAGGGTCGGGACAAGACCTGACAACTGCTGACTGCCAACTAAAACAGGGGCTTCTTCCAAAATCACATGCGCATTTGTCCCACCCAAGCCAAAGCTGCTCACACCTGCGTAGCGGGGCTGTTCAGTCCTCAGCCAGCTTCGCAATTCGGCATTAACCTCAAAAGGCGTATTCCTAAAATCTAACTGTGGGTTGTTTTTCGTGAAATGCAAAGTGGCAGGTAACTGCTCATGGTGCAATGCCAGCGCCGTTTTGATGATGCCCACAAGGCAAGCACCCGCATCCAAGTGTCCGATATTCGTTTTCACCGAACCAATCAGGCAGGGATGAGGTATGAGGTATGAGGTATGACCAGCTCCCTGCTGCCCATTCATCCCTAATCCCTCATCCCTCATCCCTAACGTAAGTCCTTGTATTTCAATGGGGTCGCCGATGAAAGTACCCGTGCCGTGCGCTTCCACATAACCGATTTGGTCGCCCATCAAGCCCGCTTTTTCGAGTGCTTTTTGGATAACAGCAGCCTGTCCTTTGCTACTTGGCGCAGTGATGCCCGTCTTGTCTGAGCCGTCGTTGTTGATGGCCGTAGATTTGATTACCGCCCAAACATGGTCGCCATCTTCCATTGCTTTGTCCAATTGCTTCAAGACCAGCATCGCCATGCCGTGACCCTGCACCATGCCGTTGGCGTTGGCATCAAAAGCACGGCAATAACCATCAGCGGAGAGTGGGCCGCCCTCGATATGCTCGTAGCCGCCCAGTACGGGGGCCTGTATTCTTCCGCCTCCGACGATAACCATATCGGAATCGCCAGCAAGTAAGCTTTGGCAAGCAAGGTGTACGGCCACACCCCCAGTCGAGCAAGCGGTTTGGACGTTTACGGCTGGACCTCGCAGGTTCAATTTGTAAGCCACTCGGCTGATGCTGAAACTGCTATCGGAGGCCAACATTTCTTGGTACCAGCCGCCGCTGTTTTTCAATAAGTCCTTGTTTGTCAACAAGTTATTGAGCGCATAGGTGTTTCTGGCAACGCCGCCAAAGATCCCGATATTACCTTCAAATAGGTAGGGGTCATAGCCTGCCGATTCGAGCGCTTCGTAGGCGGTTTCGAGGAAATGGCGGTGCTGTGGGTCCATTATCTCGGCCTCTTTGGGGTGGTATCCGAAGAAGCCGGCATCGAAAGTATAGGGGTCGCTGAGGGCGTAGGTGCGGCGGACGTGGTGATTGGTGATTGGTGATTGGTGATTAGGCAAGCCCTCGGCTTCTAATTCTGCATCGCTTACGAAGTGATTCACGTCCTTTCCATCCACCAGATTTTGCCAAAATTCTTCGATGCTGTTTGCACCGGGCAGGCGGCAGGACATACCGATGATAGCAACAGCTTGAGATTGTTGGATTGTTGGATTGTTGAATTGTTGGGTGGTAACAGTTTTATTCAAATCCAATCCAACTCTCTCATAACCAAGCTGTTGAGCCATTTTCCTAGTTGCTTCGCAAAGGAAGTTATCGTTCAAAATGCCTTTCCAATCTTCGGCTTTTTTAGCTTCTATCTTTTGTTTTTGGTCAAAATGGGTGTCACCCATCGAGCGGCTGTCCCGATGGATGCCTTCGGTCATTTTCTTGTCCAAATCCTTGTAGGGGTCGAGCAAGCCCTCATGGAAAGGCAGTTCGAGCGCATTGCACATGGCGTGCATGATGGCATCGGGGTTTTGCACCAAGTCCTCGTAAACCATGCGAAACTGCTGGTTGGCGGGCACTTTCTCCAAAAACTCGACCGTGTTCTGGTGGCTTTCGAGCCAAACAAGCTCGCCCAGTTGTTGCGGGTTGTATTCGTGCGGATGCAGGTACAGCACTTGGTCCATGTGGTACTTTTCGAAAGACTTCACCATGCTGTACGGGTGCCGAACTAGATGGATGAAACGGGCGTTTGGGAAGTCGGTGAAGGCCTTTTCCAAAGCCAATCCATCAAGCGCATAGCTCGGTGATTTGTCAACGATGAGGCGGTCACCGACCCATTCTTGCAGTTGCTCGAACATTTCACGGGTGGTCATTCCGTGCTTCGCAAAGTTTTGGAGCAGCAGTTTTACTTTATCTGCTCCGCAATGGTTTAGCTCCATCACGGCCCTTACCAAGCCTTCTGACCATAGAGCGAATTTACCTTGGTATGCTTCATCTCGTTCTGCAAGTGTCTCAAAATGAAGCAGTTGCAGCTCGTTGCAGGCAAACAGACCAGGATGCCCGGCGAGCATCACACGTAATAAAGTAGTACCGGAACGAGGCGGGGCGAGTATGAAAATGGGGGATTGGTGATTGTTGATTAGTGATTGGGGATTGGCGGCACCTGCCAAATGTTGAGGGATGATGCTTTTGAAATTGGCAATGTCTGCGGGAGTTAAGTTTGCTGAATTTTTAAAGTTTAGTAAATTTTTGTCCCCATTTGTACGGCTTTGTTGGGAG
>JANPLH010000444.1:0-6609 GCA_031426435.1 Saprospiraceae bacterium
GCCGCCAAACTTGTTTGGCTGGCCCCAATCCACGATTTTATGAGCCAGCCAAACGAGTTTGGCGGCTACATTTAATTCAACACAGGCAATGCCACATACCCATTAAACGCTTTATCCTCCTCAAATACCTCCTCCGTATAATCCTTCACAACGTTGTAAAGCGTATCCCGTTCAATCGGCTTCTTGCCAACGGCTTTGATGAGCTGCACCAATTCTTTCGTGCTCATGGCCGGGTTTTGCTCCTCAGAGCCAGCCATCGAGTAAATTTTGGTGGTGTCGTCAATCGTCCCATCAATATCATCCACGCCGTAAGACAAGGAAAGCTGCGCAATGCTGCGGCTAATCATTGGCCAATAAGCTTTCACATGGTCAAAATTGTCGAGGTAAATGCGGGCAATGGAATAATTGCGCAGGTCTTCCACCACGTTCACTTCTTCGAGGTGCGACATTTGGTTGTCCTGGTTGCGGAACTTTAGGGGTATAAAAGTCTGAAACCCGCCCGTGCTGTCCTGCAATTTGCGCAGCTCCTCCATGTGGTGGATGCGGTGCTCGTAGCCCTCGATATGGCCGTAGAGCATCGTGGCATTCGACCTCATGCCGAGCTTGTGCCACTCTTCGTGGATGGCCAGCCATTGCTCGCCCGTGCATTTGTCCGCTGCGATTTTTTGGCGGATGTCCGGATGGAAAATCTCCGCTCCGCCGCCGGGAATGCTGTCTAAACCTGCTTCTTTCATTAACTTCATGCCCTCAGCGTAACCCATTTTGGCTTTCTTGAAAATATAATGGTACTCCACAGGCGTCAATGCCTTTACGTGCAGGTCAGGGCGGTGCGCTTTTATGCTTTTGAAAAAATCGGCGTAAAACTGAACGTCATATTGTGGCAGCACCCCGCCCACGATATGCACCTCCGTCACTGGCTGGCCGTCATACTTTCGAACGATGTCCATCATGTCCTCCATGGTATATTCCCAGCCATCGCCACGCTGCTTTATCATGCGGGAATAGGAGCAGAACTTGCAGTCATAGACGCAAACGTTCGTCGGTTCTATGTGAAAATTGCGATTGAAATAGGTGTTGTCACCGTGTTTGCGCTGCCGGATGTGGTTTGCGAGTGCGCCCACGAAGCCGAGGCTGCCTTCTTGGTACAGTAGCAACCCCTCGTCGGGCGTGATGCGTTCGTTGTTGAAGACTTTGTTGGCGATGCTGCGCAAAGCGGGCTTCAAATTGGGGTCGTCGAGCAAGAATTGAATTTTTACGGTCTGCGTCATGGATTTGTGCATTTTTGCGAGCGTAAAGGTAACAGATTAAACAAGTTTCAGTTTTTGTTGAAAGTGCTTTTTTGGGGTTTCACGTTTCATGTTTCTGGTTTCAAGGGGTTCCTGCCTATTTGCAAAGGGTTGGCATTTTCCTAACTACAAAATGTGGAATAGCCTGCAAAATGCTGTATTAAGCAGCCCCTTCCCTGAAACTGGAAACTTGAAACCTTAAACGAAACCATGCTTTCCATCCTCGTACCCATCTTCAATTTCGACATCCGCCCGCTGGTAGCTGACCTCCACGGCCAGTGCGAGGCATTGGGTATTGGCTATGAAATCGTCTGCTTCGACGATGGCTCAACGCCCGATTTCAAGCAAAAGAACCAAGAAATCTGGAAGTGGCCAAACGTCATCTATCGGGAGATGCCACAGAACTTGGGGCGCTCTGCCATTCGGAATGCCTTGGGAAAGGCTGCTCGGTTTGAGTACTTGCTGTTCATGGATTGTGATAGCAAGGTGGTTTCACTTGATTTTATCGAAAAATACCTGCAACAGGCTGCTCCTGAACGCTTGGTCTATGGCGGTCGGTGCTACCAAAATACACCGCCTGCCGACCCTTCGCACTATTTCCATTGGTATTATGGCCGCTACCGGGAGCAGCGCAACGCCGCAGAACGCAGCCGCTCCGTATATCATGCCTTTATGACCAATAATTTTTTGGTGCCAAAGGCCATTTTCCTCGACATCCATTTCGATGAAACCCTGCGGCAATATGGCCACGAAGACACGCTTTTTGGGATGGAACTGGCCCGTAGGAAAGTGCCGATTTTGCATATTGACAATCCGCTGGAGCATATTGGATTGGAAACGGTGGAGGTGTTTTTGCAAAAAACGGAGCAAGGGATTGAGAACTTGGTGCAATTGAAAAATCAGGGAAAAAGTATCGAGACAAAGTTGCTTTCAACTTACGACCTTTGCGAAAAATGGGGCCTTTCGAGCTTATTATCAGTCATTTTCGCAAAAAGCAAAAGATTGATTGTCAATCAATTAAGCTCGAAAAATCCCAGTTTGAAATGGTTCGATTTTTATAAGCTTGGCAGTTTGGTCATCTATTCCAACACCAAATAATATTCAATGGAAAATATTCAATTCAAAATCGAAAATGCCGTAGGCATCATCCGCCTCAACCGTCCAACCGTCTTTAACTCTTTCAACCGGGCAATGGCGCTTGAAGTGCAGGCCGCCCTTGACCAATGCAACCACGACCATAACGTTCGGGCCATTTACCTAACGGGCGAGGGCAAGGCATTCTGCGCTGGGCAAGACCTGCAAGAGGTCAGTAACCCAACCAATGCACCAAGTTTCAAAACCATCTTGGGCGAGCATTACAACCCCATCATCGAGCGGTTGCGCAGCATCGAAAAGCCCATCGTCTGCGGCGTGAACGGCGTAGCGGCGGGTGCTGGCGCAAACATCGCCCTCGCCTGCGACATCACCGTGGCAGCAGAATCAGCGGCATTCATTCAAGCTTTCAGCAAAATAGGGCTGGTGCCAGACAGCGGCGGCACTTACTTCCTGCCCCGCCTGATTGGCTTTGCAAAAGCCTCTGCCCTGATGATGCTCGGTGAAAAAGTGTCGGCAACGGATGCTGCCGAAATGGGCATGATTTACAAAACCCTGCCCAACGAAGGCTTCGACGAGGCAGCCCTCTCCATTACGAAGCAGCTCGCCCAAATGCCCACCAAAGGACTTGGCTATACAAAACGACTCCTCAATATGAGCTTTGAAAACATCCTCTCTGAGCAATTGGAGGCCGAGGACAAATACCAAACCCTTGCGGGTGGCACAGCGGATTACCGGGAGGGGGTAGCGGCGTTTTTGGAGAAAAGGAAGGCAGTGTTTAAAGGGGAATAGGGTTTCCAGTTTCAAGTTTCTTGTTTCAGGGAGGGCCGTGCAGTTTGGCAGTGCCTTCCCTGGAACCTTGAACTTGAAACCTTAAACTTCCTCGCCCCATTCCTGCGTCAATTTCCTGAAATACCCCTGCACTTCGTCGAGTACTTCCAGCCTGCTTTTATTGATGATTTTCCGCCCATCTATTTCCGAAACCCTTGTCAATTCGCCCATCGTTCCCGTACAGAAAACCTCGTCAGCTGTGTAGAATTCCGTTATTGAGAGGTTTCTTTCCATTACGGGAATGCCATTTTCCTTGCAGATTTCGATGACCAAACCACGGGTGATGCCGGGCAGGCAAGCATCGGGGGTGGGGGATAGCACTTGCCCATTGCGGATGCAAAAAATATTGACGCTGTTCGTCTCCGCCACAAAGCCGTTAGAGTCGAGCATAATGGCCTCGTCAGCCCCGGCGTAGTTGGCCTCTATTTTTGCTAAGATGTTGTTCAGCAGGTTGTTATGATGAATTTTTGAATCCAAAAACATCGGGTTGTTCCTGCGAATGCTCGACGTGATGAGCTTGATGCTCGGTGGATAAACGGGTGGCTTCCATTCAGCCAAAACTATCAAAGTGCAACCGAATTGGTTCAGCCGAGGGTCCATACCGGAGGTGGTTTTCTCGCCCCTTGTCAGCGTCAGGCGGATATGCGCTCCGTCCCGCATCCCGTTTGCCCGCAGCGTTTGACGGATGGCGTCGGTGATGAACTCGTTGCTGGGTACATTGGCGAAGCCGAGCGCATGGGCCGAGTTTTGCATCCGCTCCAAATGGCGGTCGAGGCAGAAAATCCGGCCATCATACACCCGGATGCCCTCCCAAACGGCATCGCCGCCCTGCACCGCACTATCAAATACAGAGATTTTTGCTTCGGCCCGTGGACAAAGGCGGTCTTTCACCCAGATTTGAATGTCGTTGTTTTTGGTATTGAATTGTTGTTGCATGATTTTTCAATTTCAAGTTTCTTTGCAAGGCAGGCTGTATGTCGCTTTGTGACTTCCCCTCGTGACGTCGCAGTTTGCCTTCGGCAATGACAAAGCCCTCGGCTCATCCGCTCACCTTCTCCGTCATCCACGACTCCAACTCCCGGAAAGTTTGAACAAGCTCCTCTACATCCTCCGGTGCCCGACCGGCGCTTTCGCACTTTTTACGAAAAACGTCAATTGGGAGCAAGTCCTCCAATTCCACTTCATGCACTTGTGCATCGAGGGGGTTATAAGCGTGTTTGCTGCGGATTTTCAGCAAGTCGAGGTGCATGTCACGGGTGAAATCATGGAGCAACCCGTTTAGGTTTGGGATGACGGCGTCTGTTTCCACCAATACCTCTACCCAAGGTGATAGTTCGTTCTTGTACCTTTCGTGAAGGGCTTCCAGCTTTTCTTGCACTTCCGTTAAGCTGCCTTCTACCAACTTTAGCCTTCGGCCAACTGGTACCGTGAGGAGGCTGATGGTTTCCAATTTATCTTTTTTAAACTCCACCAACGTCACCGATTTTTCATCTTTCGTCTCGCTGAAACTCAACGGAATCAGCGAGCCGCTGTAACGAACCTGTTTCAGCCCGCCAATCTTTTGTGGCCGATGGATATGCCCTAAAGCTACATAACCAAACACGCCGGGGAACTGGTCAGCTCGTATGTTCTCTACATTGCCGAGGTAGATATTGTCTTGTTTATCGCTGGCTTCCGCCCCCGTCACGCAGAGGTGGCCCGTTAGTATCAGTGGGATTTTCAGCTTCGCAAATGGTTCCATCGCCTCGCCTACAGTCACGTAATGCGCCAAAATGCCTTCTTTGATGCGCTCGATTCGGTCTTGCCCGCCATCGCTGGTGGCGGCCCGGCGCAGGTCTTGGTCACGCAAGAACGGCACGGCAGCCACCACGGCCTCCGGCTCGCCCTTCTCATTTTTCAAGACCACAATTTCCGCTGCTGCATCTTCATTGGCTGCGCCAACGACGTGTACATCCAGCAATTGCAGCAGTTCTCTCGGTGCTTCGAGCATCTGCGGCGAGTCGTGGTTGCCGCCCGTGATGACTACGTGGCGGCATTTCGTACGCACGACCTTCTTCAAAAAGTTGAAGTACAGCGCCCTTGCATAGTTGGGTGGGCTGCCAATATCGAAGATATCCCCTGCCACGATGAGCAGTTCAACGCCCTCGTTCTCAATGGTTTGCACCAGCCAGTCCAAGGCAAGGCGATGCTCCTCTTCCCGGTCACGGGAGATGAACTTTTGGCCAAGGTGCCAGTCGGAGGTGTGGAGGATTTTCATGGCGGAAAGGTAGGGGTTTCAAGGAGAATTGAAATTATTGACACTTTCATTTACTCGCACTAAATCGCTTTTTTTATAAACGTGAAAAAGGTAACACCCTCTTAAAAGGTGTCACCTTTAGCCTTGGTACTTATTAAAAAGTGGGAACGAAAATCATAATTTCCTCACCCAAATATTCCGGTAGCTCACCAAATCGCCGTGGTCTTGCAGCGAGAAGGGGCCGTCTCCGTGTGCAATGTTTTTCGGAAGCCCGATATACTCAGAAGTGCCTTTGATTTCAGTGTTGTTCTGAATCACCACGCCATTGTGGATGACTGTCACACGGCCAGCTGCCACCCGCACGCCATCCACGCTCCAGCGAGGGGCTGTGTAGATGATGTCGTAAGACTGCCATTCGCCGGGAGGGCGGCAGGCGTTTACCAACGGCACACTCTGCTTGTAAATAGAGCCAGCTTGGCCATTGGGATAGGTGATATTGTTGAAGCAATCGAGCACCTGCACCTCATACTTGCCTTGCAGGAAGATGCCACTGTTGCCACGACCCTGACCCTCTCCTTTGACCACCACGGGGGCTCGCCATTCAATGTGCAATTGACAATCGCCAAAGACCTTTTTAGTGAAAATGCCACCAGAGTTAGGCTTTACGGTCATGGCCCCGTCCTTGATGTCCCACTGAGCGGCCAAGCCGTTTTCATGGGTGAATTCGTTGAGGTTCGTGCCATCGAACAGCACGATGGCATCGCTCGGTGCGGCTGTGCCAACGCCAGGTGTGATGACTTTCGGAACAGTTTCCCAAGCCTCAGTGAGCTTCGGGTCCCATTTTTCGGATGCTTTTTGGTCAGCCACTTGAGCTACCAGGATGCGCTGCACGGCAAAGCAGATAAATACGATGAATAGCAATTCTTTTTTCATGTTGTATTTTGTTGATTTGAAAATTTGCGAAGCAAAGCAACGAAATGAATGGAGATTTGCAGAAAAAATATTGGGAAACTTTGCCGAAGGACAACCCGTCATCGCCCCGGTGTACGCCACAATCTGCGGTCCTTTATCATTGCCGAAGGCAAACTGCAACATCATGAGGGAAGCTAATAGGATGCAGCACACATGACGTTGCAGTTTGCCTTCGGCAATGACAAAGCGGCG
>JANPLH010000445.1:0-12747 GCA_031426435.1 Saprospiraceae bacterium
GCGGCGGTAAACATCCACCACCGTTGTAGTTGCGAGGGCACTGAGTTCTGAAGAGATAGACGACATGGCGGCGCAGAAGATGACGGCCAGCAGCAGTCCAATCATGCCTTTTGGCAGGTAATTGACAATGAAGGTGATGAAGACGTAGTCCTTGTCGTTAGGCTCTATTTTTTTGTTGGCTTCCTTGGCGTAGTCCAATAGTAGACCGTCTACCTCGGAGCGCAATTTTAGTTCTTGCTGGTTCAGGGCGATGACCTTGGTTTTGGCCGCTTCTATTTCCGTCTCTTTTTCCTGTTGCAACGCCGTCACCAGCCCCCGCACTTCGGTTTGTTTTTCTTCAAAAACAGCGTCGTAGCGCTTTTCGAGCGAGTCAAGTTGCGGCTTGAAGGTCTCGGACTTTTGGAGCTGGCTGAGGTTCGCCCGGTTGTAGTGAATGGGCGGTTTCACGAACTGGAAGAAAATAAAAACCGTCACGCCCGTGAACAGTATCAGGTACTGCATCGGAATTTTAATGAAACCATTGAATAACAGCCCCAGCCGGCCCTCCCTCAGCGACCGCCCGGACAGGTAGCGTTGCACCTGCGATTGGTCGGTGCCGAAGTACGACAAGAACAGGAAAACCGACGCAATGAGGCCAGACCAGATATTGTAGCGGTTGGTGAGGTCCCACTTGAAATCCAGCGCCTTCATCTTGCCCATCTCCCTCGCCACGCCAACGCCGTCGGCCAAGGAGACTTCCTTCGGAAACTTGCTGACGATGATAAACCCAGTGACAATCATGCCAATCAAGATGACCAGCATCTGCTGCTTTTGCGTCACTGTCACGGCCTTTGTTCCACCAAAAACCGTGTAAATAGTGACCACCAAGCCCATCAGCACGATGGTCAGCGGAAGGTTCCAGTCCATGATGCTGGACAGCACGATGCTCGGCGCAGCGATGGTGAAGCCCGCCGCCATTCCCCTTGAAAACAAGAATAGGATAGCCGCCAGTGTGCGGGTTTTTAAGTCAAAACGTTGCTCCAAAAACTCGTAGGCCGTGTAAACATTGAGCTTATAGTACATCGGCAGCACAAAGACAGCGAGGATGATGACGGCAATGGGCATCCCAAAATAGAATTGCACGAAGCGCATCCCGTCATCATAAGCCTGCCCCGGTGTGCTGAGGAAAGTGATGGCGCTCGCCTGCGTTGACATAACGGACAGACCGATGGTCCACCAGCCCAGTTCGCTGTCGCCTTGCAGGTAGCTTTTCACGGTGCCCACGGTGCGGGTCTTCCACATGCCGTAAACGATGATGCCGCCAAGGACGGCGAGCATTACGGTCCAGTCAATCCAGTGCATTTAGTTGACAGTTTGACAGTTGGCAGTTGGCAGTCAGGAACTGCTAAATTGCACAGACTGTCCTTTTAAAGTTAAACAGTTGGGGTTCGAGTTGGAAGTTGATTAGTCGTTTGGCAGTGACTGCGATTCATCCAAATTTAGGAGAATTTTTCAGGGTTTTCAATCATTGAAAAGAGCATCCTGCCCACTTCTTCCGCCTCAGCTATCCAATTGTCGTATTTTTCTTTAGTGATGTATTTACAAGTCAATGCAAAATCACACCAGACTTGCGATTCCGTATTTTCGCTATCCGCATCGGTCAGTTTACTTGAAAAATGCTTAGGGTATTTCCGTTTGCGATACGCTTCACCGATGCAACTACAAACAGCCCTTGAACTCCTTCTTACTTGGTCGGTCAATGAATACTTTTCTTCCGGAGGAAAGTTTTTGCTCTCCTGAAAAATATCCATCGCCAGTTTAAAAGCCTTTCGGTAAACGACGAGGTCTCTAAATGTTCCCATAGTATATTGCTTTTATAAGGTCAACAAACACACCTAGTTTTGGCAACAAGCAGTAAATATCGAATCCAAACCATCCCCGACTAAACAACTGCTGACTGACTGCAAACTGCCAACTGTCGAACTGCCAAATAAAAAAAGGCAGCCCGTGCAAATTAGCAGCCCCTGACTGCAAACTGCCAACTGTCGAACTGCCAACTAAAAGTGTTTCCACCCTTGCGCAACAAGGTCATGAATCTTCCCGCCGGATGAGTGCAGCTTGACGCCCTCGCTAGCCTCGGTGATTTCGCCCATGATGTAGATGTCGGGCAGGAGGCGTATTTTTTCGAGGTCGTCGGGGTCAATGGTGAAGAGCAGTTCGTAGTCCTCGCCGCCGTTGAGGGCGCAGGTGAGGGGGTCGAGGTTGAATTTGAGCGCCTGCATCTTGGCGTCATTGTGGATGGGCACGCCCTCCTCCTCGATGATGGCCCCTACCTTGGACTGCTTGCAGATGTGCATGAGGTCGGAGGAGATGCCATCTGATACGTCCATCATTGCAGTGGGTATGAGCTTGTTTTGTCGGAAAAGGTCAATCATGTCCCGCCGGGCCTCCGGTTTCAGGAATCGGCCAAGGAGGTAGTCCTGCTCCTCCATATCGGGCTGGATGCCAGGGTTGGAGAGGTAAATCTGTTTCTCCCGTTCCAGGATTTGCAGGCCGAGGTAGGCCGAACCGAGGTCGCCGGTGACACAGAGGATGTCGCCGGGCTTGGCACCGCTGCGATAAACCAACTGCCCCTCCTTGGCTTGCCCGATGGCCGTCACACTAATGAGGAAGCCTTTTTGCGAGCTGGTCGTGTCGCCGCCCACGAGGTCTACGCCGTAAAATTTGCAGGCCAAATTCACGCCTTCGTAAAACTCGTCCAATGCCTCCACGCTGAATCGGTTGGAGATGGCGATGGACACCGTTACTTGCTTCGGCTCGGCGTTCATGGCGTAGATATCAGAGACGCTGACCACCACCGATTTGTAGCCGAGGTGCTTCAGCGGAGTGTACATCAGGTCGAAGTGGACACCCTCCACCAGCAGGTCGGTGCTCACAACGGTGAGGAAGCCCGTGTTGTCAATCACCGCTGCATCGTCGCCGATGCCCTTGTGGCTGCTCTCGTTTTGCAGCTCAAAGTTTTTGGTCAAATGCTCAATGAGGCCAAACTCGCCGAGCGAGGCGATTTCCGTGCGTCCGAGGTCTTGTTTTTCCATGTGAAAATGCCGATTTTAAAGGCGAGGGCGAAGGTAGCGGATTTGGCGGGATGTGGGCAAGAAGGCGGGGGCTTTAGGATTTTCTTAAACCGTGGCAGCGGGTGCGTTGATGCGGCGGTTTTTGTCTATTGCTGCGGCGGGTGCCATTGAGGTTGAGAGTTCTTGGCAAAAATGGTCAAACAATACGAAATACGCTAACTGTTACACCTCCCCATTCAACCACTTCTTAAACTCCGCCACCCGCTCCCGGCTCACCACTTCGGCCTCGTTGGCGGGGGGTACCATCTCCACTTTCAAGCGGCTGTTGAACCATTGCGAAATCTTGCCGATGGCCTCGGGGCGCACGATGGTCTGGCGGTTGATGCGGAAGAACTGGCGGGGATCGAGGGAGGATTCCAACTGGTCGAGGGTGTATTCAATGATATGCTTGCGGCCATCACGGCCCTTGGCGAAGGCCACTTTGTCTTCTGAGAAAAAATAGGCGATGTCGGCGATGGGCAGGTGGATGAGGTGCTGGCCGGATTTTACCAAAAACCGCTCCTTGTAGGCGGGCCGCTGCACGGCGGCTTGCAGCATTTGCTGGATGCTGCCAAAATCAAACGCCTCTTGTTTTCGGAAAAAACGCTCGTACTTCTCCAGCGCCCGCACCAGTTCCTCCGGTTCCACGGGCTTCAGCAGGTAGTCAATGCTGTGCACCTTGAACGCTTTCAGCATGTACTGGTCGAAGGCGGTGGTGAAGATGACTGGCGAGCGCACTTCGGTTTTATTGAAGATGTCGAAGCTGAGGCCGTCCGCCAGTTGGATGTCCATGAAAATCAGGTCGGGGGCGGGCGACGTGGCGAACCAATGCGCAGCGGCCTCCACGGAGTCCAGCACGTCAAGGATGCGCCCGCCGGGGCAATGGGTGGCGAGCAGCTTGGTGAGCAAGCGGGCGGCGGGTAGTTCGTCTTCAATGAGGAGGATGTTCATATCATTTAGGATGGTTCTTTTTTCAACAATGGCAGCACCACCACAAACTCCCCCTCCGTCTCTATCACCTCCACTTCCCTTCCGCAAAGCAGTCGGCAGCGGCTCTTGATGTTTTCGAGGCCCATGCCAGTGCTGGGTTCGGGGTTGGGCTTGCGCTGCAGGTTGTTTTTCACCGAAAGGCGGTCGTCGGACTCGGAGCGCACGGTGATGTGAAGCGGGTGCTGCGCCGATACGATATTGTGCTTGATGGCGTTTTCCATCAGCATTTGCAGGGCCAGCGGTATGATTTTGTGCTTCATCATTTGCGGCTGCACCACAACATCCACTTGAAGGTTCTCGCCAAAGCGCTCCTTCAGCAAAGAGATGAACGCTTTTAGGAAGCTTATTTCCTCCTCCAGTAGCACGAGCTCCTTTTCCCGCACCTCCAAGATATAGCGATAGGTCTGCGAGAGTTTGCGCACAAAATTAACGGCCTTGCTGCTGTCTTCTGATATCAGGTAGGCCAGCGTGTTCAGGCTGTTGAAGAAGAAATGAGGGTTCACCTGGTTGCGCAGGCTTTCGAGCTGGCTCTGCACATTGTCTTTGAGGAGGCGCTCTTTTTCCAGTTGGGTGGTCTTCAGCAGGTTGAAAAGACCGATGCCCTCGTAGATGCCCAGCACGAGGAAGGTGACAAGCAGGGAGGCTACGGACATGGCTATCTCATGCTCCAATTTTGCAACGCCCAATTCATCTTCAAACGGCTTGTGCAAAAAAGGGTCGAGCACTATTTTTAACAAAAAATAACCGATGAATACCGACAATATCAGAAATAAAATGCGCCGCCCGCTCTGCTCCAGTTTTGGGTATTTACTGCGCCAAAAGACACAAGCGTACCGAAATACCAGCCAGTAAACCACCGTATAGGCCAGCCCCACCATGAAGCAAGTGGTGAAGAAAACCTTGGGCGATGCCACCAACACGTCGGCGAACATCAGCAGGCCCGTCAGTAGTGCCACCACTGGCACCCCGATAATGACCAACCAACGGTCGTTGAAGCCGAGTATTTCGGAAGCTTTATTCATTGACTTCATGGTTTCATTGTTACATCGTTACATGGCTGCACGGTTGTCGTTATGCGGGCAACAATGAAGCAATGTAACAATGAAGCAATGAATTAATTTTAAAACTGCACCCTCCACAGCAAATCTGGGAAGAAGCCGATTTGGTTCACCTGCTGCACCTCGCCCTTCTGGCGGTTGAAGCGGTAAGTGAACACGTTTTCATGATTCGTCACATTTTGGAAGTCGAGGAAAAACTGCTGCGACAATTTGCGCTTCTTGCTATTGAGGCGGTAGCCGAACTTCACGTCCCAACGGAAGTATGGGTCAATGCGCTCGCTGTATGCCTTGTCTTCTTGAAACACCTGTTTGCCTTCGGCAATGCTGGCTGCCAAGTCAATTGGGGTGTAAAAACGACCGCCAGCCGTGGTGAACTTGGTGTCAAAGGTAAGCGCATTGCGCTTGTCCTTGCCGATTTTCACCTCCTTGCCCGCCAAGAAGTTGAGGGTATATTTGTTGTTGAAAGCGGTATTTCGCTCAACGCCGTCACTGCCCTTGTACTTGCTGTCGAAAAGCGAGCCCGTCATCAGCACATAGTAGCCCCGGCTGAAGAATTTCTCGACGGTCAGCTCGGCGCCGTAGTTCTTTCCAGTGCCTTCATTTACAAGAAAATGCTCTTCTGGGAAGGCAAAATCGGCGCCTACATTCAGCATCGAAAAGCTGCCGGGCACGCTCTCCACGGGCACGTTGCCAAGGGATTGATAGTATGTCTCCGCCTTGATACGCCAGTCGCCGCCCACCTTCACGTCATAGCCCAATACCATCTGGTGGCTGCGGCTGAATTCAAGGTCTTCGTTGGTGCGCAGGTAGCTGCCATCGGCCTGTGGCACTTGCAGGAAGTACATCGGCAGCGGCTGCATCTGGCTATGCAGGCCGTAGCCGAGGTTCAGCGTCTGGTTTTCCGTCAGGTGGTAGTTGACGGCAAGGCGTGGCTCCACCGCCCAAGTTTGATTAAAGGCTAGGTATTGCCCATGTAGGCCAGTGTTCAGCGTGAATTTTTCGCTGAGGCGATACTGCGACTGTGCGTAGGCTTGCAGCAGCCCAACATTGCCGTTGAAATCACGGAGCGTCACCCAATCGGGGCGGGCTTCCCTATCCCGAACACTATTTTTTACATTGAAAACCTCGCCGATGACACCCATGCGCAATGTGTGCCGGGCGTTGAATTTTTTGTTCAGCAAACTGGAAACCGTGTAGCGGTTCACAGCATCGTCCACTTCCAAATGCTGGCGGATGGTTTGGTTCTCCAGCACCTGCTCCTCCTTATAGGTATTGGCGGAATTGCTGGCGGCGATGGTCGTGCGCAGGTAGGTCGTCTCGTTGAGCAGCAGGCGGTGCGTGAGACCGATAATGCCCACTTGTGAGGTTACGTAGCTGTTTTGGTCCGCTTCGCCATAAAAATCTTCGGCAGCCAAGTCCTTCCCGATGAAGTCAATCGTGCTCAGGCCGCCGATGCCAAAGAGGCTGAAATTACCAAACTTGGTCTTTGGCAAATCCACTTTAAAAGAAAGGTCTTTGTACTTGGGCGTGGCCGTTGTGCCGATGTTCATGCCAGCCGCCACGGCCAGTTCCGCAAACGAGTGCCGATAGCTTACGAGATAGGAACTGCCCTTTTCCTTATTGATAGGCCCTTCGGCCATCGCTTCCAGACCACTAAACATCGCCAACTGTGCTGTGTACTCGTTTTTTTCCTTGTTGCCGCTCCGCAATTGGATGTCGAAAACGCCCGACAGGGCATTGCCGTATTCGGCAGGGAAAGCCGAGGTGAGGAAGTCGCTGTTTTTCAGCAGGTTGGTGTTCAGGGCGCTCACCGGGCCGCCAGTGGTGCCGAGGGTGGAGTAGTGGTTCGGGTTCGGGATGGCCACTCCTTCCATGCGCCAGAGCAGGCCGGTCGGCGAGTTGCCCCGCACCACGATGTCGTTGCGGCTGTCGTCCGAGATGTTCACCCCGGCGAAGTTGGCGGCCATGCGGGCGGCATCGTTGCGGGCACCGGAGTAGCGGGTCACTTCTTCCAGGGAAAACTGCCGGGCGCTCACCGTGGCAAGTTCGTTGCCAGCCTTGTCCTTGTCCACCTGTGCCGTCACGACGATTTCATTCAGTTGGGTAAAAGACTCGGCCATTTTCACTTCCAAAAAGACCTCCTTGCCCGCCGTGACCACGACGTTCGGGATGGTGACGCCCTCATAGCCGATATAGCTGAAACGAAGGGTCTGCCTACCAACGGCCACATTGGGCAATTCAAAAGAGCCGTCTGGCTCCGTGACGGTTCCGGTGGCTTCCGGCGAATCCATTAACTCCACCGTGACGCCAATCAGTGGCACTTCGGATTGTTGGTCGAGGACGCTGCCCCGGATGGTTTGCTTAGTATTTTGGGCATGGCCAATTGCTGCGAAGAACAGCACAATGATGGTAGATGTTAAAAGTCGGGTAATTTTCATGACGCTAATTTTGATGATAAATAATGGGGCAAAATTGAGCGCCTGCACCTATGAATGCGAGAGCTTTCCGATGAACTGTGGAATGGGAGGGATGAGTTGTACTATAAAATCACTGCCCCCTCGAAGAAAACGAAGCCGCCCCAATCAATTGGTCGAAACGGCCGCCAAAGGGGCGATGATAGACCAATATGGTGTAGTAGTTGTTCGTCTCGTGCCACTCACCCTCCGTCACCTCGAAGTCAAGCTGGTTGCTTCCACGCGGCAAAGCAGCATACACATAATCATAAAAGCCCTGCTTGAGCGTCGCCTTGGCCACATAGGCATTGGTGGCTGGGTTATAGGTCATCTTGAATTCCGGCTTTAGTTGCCAGTCGGTCAGGCCGCCGAATACATAAAGGTCATCATCATCCATTTCTCCAACACTGGAGAGCTGGAACAGCACGTCAAGGTACTCGCATTGGAGGTTGTTTACTTCAAAATCGCTGTCGGAACCGGGCTGCGGGGCATTGCTGGATTGCCGTTGGTTGAGTAGGTTGATGCGCTCCTGTTGGATAGCGGCCCGCTCTTCAGGGGTACGGGCTTGTGCAGTCCGATTTTGAAAATCCCTTTCCTCCTGCGGCGTTAGATCAAGGCTAAAATTGCCGAGTGTAGGCCGACCGCCCGAACCTGTTATCTGGTTTTGGTAGTCAATGTTTTGGATGATAAAGCTACCGTTTATGTCCCTTGCCTCGAAGTAGGGCATCTGGCCCCTTTTCAAGTCCTTTTCCAAAATTGACACATATTTGCCGTCGTCGTTTGATATGGATATTATGTGGGGGTCAGGGTATTTCACGCCCCGAAGGTCGAGATAGCGGAACTCCTTCCCTGCGGGGAAAACGATTTTGTCCTGAAAGTCGAACAACTCTTGACCGGGCTTGCTGAACATTGGCTTTAGGCCAGTCACCGCATTGTCCCAACGCCCATTTTGAATCACAACAGCAGTAAGTTCCTTCTGTGGGCTCCTGATTTCAAACTCCTCATGGAAGACGGTAAAATCTATCTCTTGATGAGTCGTGATTTTGTCGACCCGGGCCGGGCGCACGGTCTTTCCATTCACCTTTACCTTGGTGTCCACTACCACAAACCTGCGGGTGAGCGCCAGTCGCTTTTCATCCTCATCTTCATATACTTTCAGGAGGTAGTTGCCGCTTATCCTTAGTTCTATATCACGGTTGGGCATGGCAAGCCAATAATGCGTGTAGTTGGATTCCACCTTGAAGGAAAAATCGTAGTCCCTTATCTGTCCCTCCGTGAAGCCTTGCATATAGTCAAATTCGTTGATGGACGATGGGCTCCAATTGGCATCACAATGCTGAACGGTATAAACGTATTTCTTTACCTCCCCGTCCAGGTCATCGAAACTGAGCAGCAAAGTTCGGTCGCCATTCAGTTCGAGGATTGGCATGCTGGTCAGCATCCCGTCCACATGGAACTTCACGGACTTGATATTGTCCGAATAGATGTAATCGTAATAGACAAGGTCTTCGTCCTGTGAAAAGGCGAAAACGGGCAGCAAGATTGCCAAGAGCGGGAGTATTTTCTTCATGTTTAACGATTTTATAAAAACAGAAAGCCTTGCAAACGAGTGTTAACCCGCCGTAATTCTACAACGAATTGGCAAGTTTGGTCAACCTTTGCAGCGCATTAACGCAAAAGCAGCATTATCATTTTTGCGGAGCAAAAAAGGTTGCGCTCCTTGCGGGACTTGTCTACCAATGCAGAAGTCCCGCAAGGAGCGCAACCCACAGCATTTTCATTCATGGCCAAACCCGACAGTGAGACTTTATTGGACAAGAAAGACCCCGCCCGCAAGCCCATGAGCTTGGCGGGAAAAGCGGGTGTGTTCACCTTGAGCAAAGCGGTCACTATCCTCACGCAGATGTTTGCGGGGATAATCATTACCCATGTACTCTCAGAGGCAGATGCGGGCATCGTTTTCTATTTGGTACTGCTGCTCTATGGCACGGCTGTCACCTTTGGCCAACTTGGGCTTCCCGACAGTGTTTTTTATTTCTTCGAAAAACTGCCTGCCAATTCTAAGAAAAGTTTCTCACTGCTGCTCTCCAAAACGCTGCTTAAAATGGCGTTCGTTGCCGCCGCCATCATGCTTGCCATTGGCTGGGTAGGGTCGTCGAAAGCCGGCTTTGAAGAAGTGCGTACCCTTATTTGGGCAATAATGGCCATGCTCATCTTCGAGCTACCCACCATGCCGCTCCCCAATATCCTCATCGCACTTGACAAGGCAAAGACCGCAGCGTGGCTCAATATTTTCATTGGCGTCAGCCAGTTCGCAGTCATGACCTTGCCGCTCCTGCTGCCCGACCCTGTTGCAGTCATTCCCTTTGCCCTGCTGGCTTACAGTATTTTGCGCATGGCTGTTAGCGCTATACTTTTCCAGCATTTGTTCAAAAATGAACCGCAAATAAAGCTGCCAGCGGGTACGCTGAAGGAAGTGTTCCATTATTCCGTCCCCCTTAGCCTTGCGCAGATTTTTTGGACATTGAACCGACAGGTGGACAAATATGCCGTTCAGTGGTTTTTGCCAGCATTCTTTACAGTGTATAGCGCTGGCGCTTTGGAAATTCCCATCATTCCCACCATTGCCATGACAGTGTCTTCGGTGATGATGACGCAATTTGTCCTCCATCATTTGCGGGGCGAAAAGGAGCAACTGCTTGCTCTCTGGAACAAAAGCATTCAAAAAATATCGGTCATTGTGTTGCCTTTAGTGATGGTACTCATGGTGGCTGCGGAAGAGCTTATAGCGCTTTTTTACCCTCCTAACTATGCCGACGCCGTCATTCCGTTCCGCATCTACACCTTTATATTATTACAGCGGGTGGCCTCCTACAGCAATATGCAAAAGGCGCTGGGCAGCACTGCGCCCATTACCCGAAGCGCCATTTACCTTTTCGTCATCAATGCAGCGCTCAGTGTGCCACTCGTATTTTGGTTGGGCATGTCAGGGCCGCCGTTGGCAGCGCTCATCGCCAATGCTTTTGCTTGGTGGTATGCGCTGCGCAATATCCAGCAACTGCTCCAAGTGAGGTTCCAGGAAGTGTTCCCATTCGGTTTTTATGCCAAAGCGCTTGGCGTGGCTGCTCTCGCCGGCGTTCCGGTTTTTTTGTTGAAAATGATGGTGGAACTGCCCGAATACCTCGGCTTTTTCGTGCTGGCAGCTTGCTATTTTCCCATTTACATCGTGTTGGCCAGGACCACAGGCATCATCGAGGAAGCAGACTGGAAGCGGCTTTTCGGTAGGTTTTACAAATCTTGAAGATTACTGCAATTTTTCTTTTGATGTGGCCAATTAGCAACGTCCGCACTTAGAATAAAAAAGGAAATTTAGTTTAGCGAAATCCTTATTTCGCTCAAGGCGAACGGGAAGATAAAGATAAAACTACCCAAGTTTATGAAAAACAAGTCGTTGCACCCATTTTGCTACTAACATAAACAGCTTGTTGTTCAACGCTGTTCAACAACAGGATACGAGCTTTCCACAACAAGTTTTTAGGTGCGGAAACAAATCGTTGGGAGCATCCAAAATCCGTTACCAACACACCTAAAAAACCGTTTTCATAAAGGTATAAAAACCAGCGTTTTAGCAAAAAGCAGTTTCAACAGTTTTTGTCAAGAACAGCGTGGAATGCAAGGAAGGTTACCAACAGCTATCAAGACAGTACGTGTAGTTTTTTAAAACCAAGGGACACTCCAAGGCCTTGCAGTGTGGATACCAATATGCAGTCGGCATGTTTGGCCAGTGTTATCAAAAAGTTGAAAACAACTATTTATCCCCAGCCCAGCTTATCCACGTGTTGTTAAAAACTACTTAAGACATTGATATGATAACCACAAGGATGTTGGCCGACTGTGGATGGAAGGCATAGTTACCAAGGTATTCAGACTACCTAAAATAAAGAGCCATTTTTATCCACAAACCAACATCCTTAATAATAATAAGACTTGAAAAATTTTTAAAAAGAAACTCATTAATACCATTAGATGTGACAATTTGATGAGTTTGGCACAATCAAAACAATTTAGTTTTACCGGGGTTTTGGATGCGGCTGCAACCGTTGGTTTTTTTTGAAACATGGCAGTTGCGCTAAACCTTACTATCTGATTTTATGATTACGGACAATAGTGTGTTTCAAATAGAAAGACCCGTTCGCTTATGGCTGCTGGCGGGTGTAGTCATGGTCTTTTTCCAAGTAGTAATTGGGGGCGTCACCCGCCTCACCGATTCCGGCTTGAGCATCACAGAATGGTCAGTCATTCAAGGCACCATCCCGCCGCTGAACGAAGCCGAGTGGCAAGTGGCTTTCTATAAGTACAAAGTGGCAGCCCGCAAGCAGTTCGAGACGTTGCACGCCGACATGGCGCTATCGGATTTCAAGGTGATTTTCTTTTGGGAATATGCCCACCGACTTTGGGCGAGGCTGATGGGCTTCGTCTTCTTGTTTCCCTTCCTTTGGTTTTTGTTGAAGAAACAGATTCCCGGCTGGCTGCTGCGAAGGCTTGGGGTGGTCATTGGCTTAGCATCGCTGGCGGCGGTCTTCGGTTGGATCATGGTGGCCAGCGGCCTCAATACCGACAATCGCACTTGGGTCAGTGCCTACAAGCTCGTGACGCACCTTGGCATTGCTACGGTGCTTTTTGGCTACCTGTTCTGGACCTGGTTGCGGGCGGCGCAGCCCTTGGCCGTTGATGGTCACCTGAATGCCTTGAAACTACTCGGCTGGTGGACGGCTGCGGTACTGTTCGTGCAAATTGCCTTCGGCGGATTGATGGCAGGTATGAGGGCCGGGCTAATACATCCGCATTTTCCCGTGTTCGTAGAATGGGGCAGGTTCTGGCAGGTGCTCATAGCGGCGCCGGTCGGTGCAGAGCAATTGGTGGACTATGAGTCGGGGCAGAGCATCAAGGCAGTGGTGCAGTTGCTGCACCGTTGCATGGCTTGGGTGCTGGTGGCCGTGGCTGTTTTGCTTTACATGAAAATAAGGCAGCAGCCGAACATTTCAAGGCAGCTTGTTTTGGGTGGCAACCTGCTGGTGGCGATTCTTTTTGTTCAATTTTTATTGGGCGTTTTTACGGTCATCAACTGTGTGGGCAGGGTACCATTGCTTTTAG
>JANPLH010000446.1:0-23419 GCA_031426435.1 Saprospiraceae bacterium
AAGGAAATCAGCATACCGGAAACCCGCAAGGACAAAGCCAAAAAACTAATGAAAGCTTTTAAAAAAGGCTATCTGGATGAACATGAGGAATTGAGCATCACCGAAGAAAAAGTAGATGAGTCTATGTAATGCACAAAGAAAATCTATTGATAATCAATCCATTATCAGCACGAACCGCTTCTCCATTGGGTCGAAATTCTCAATCATTACTTTTAAAAAATCTTCCCCATGTTTTAAATACAACGACATAAAATTCTCATAACGCTCCTGTAAGCCACCGCCCGGAAACAACTTCTCTTTTAGGTTTTGGATTTGCTGAATAGCTGTTTCGTGCTTCTGTTTTTCAGCCTTTACCAACCTGGCTTCTAACTGTTCGACACTTTTTTCGGCCTTGCTGTGCTCAGCCCAAACGGTCTTTACGAGCGATTGGTCAACCAGTGCAGTACGCTCCGCAATTTTTTCAAAAACAGCTTTAAGTTCATTGCTTTCTTCTCGCAGCGTGAATTCAGCCTCTGCGTTCCGCTTCAGGTATTGCCGAACTAACTCATTTGTATCCAGCCAAATATCGTCAATGGAAAGACCCAGTTTTTCCATGCGTTTGGCGCTTGCTGCATCAATCCACATTGCCGAGTTTCGTCGCACCAGCATCGGAAAGTTGAGGCCAAAATGCTCAAACTGCGACTTCCTCTCCAGCCAATAAGCCAACTCCCCGCCGCCGCCGATGTAGGCTAGATTGGGTAGTATTTTTTCTTGATAGATGGGCCGCATTACTACATTAGGGCTGAACCGTTCAGGATGTGTATCAATCTCGGCCTCCATTTCCTCATTAGAAAAAGCTATATTGGTATTCAGTACTTTGAAATGCCCATATTCTTCCACAATCCGCTCCCTGAATTGGTCGCCCATGTAGAAAAAATTGATTTCACGGGGTGTTGCTTGGGATGGATAGCCTACCGCTTCAAGCTGTGCAATGGTTTGATTGACAATCTTTTGTGAAGGCTGATTTAGGATTTCATCCTTGATGATTGGAGCGAAAAGCTGCTTTAATTTGACATCGTTCGTATTTAGAACGACCAAGCCATGTTCCTTGAAAAGTTCATGTGCCAGTTCATAAGCCGCATCAGCATATTGGACATTCCTTGTGTGAATGGAAGCAATCAAACCATACAGCTCGATTGCTTTTTCAGATTCCCCCAATACCGCTTTCAAATCTTGCAACACTTGCCCAAGGGAATCAGTCTTCATATTGCCAACAGGTCCATACTCCCCACTTTGCCACTCCAATTTTTTACCATACAAATGGAGGTGGTTTACTTCTTCAAAATCATGGTCTTCGCCACTGGTTATGAAAACGGGTACGATATGAGAATCAGGGTAGACAGCATTAAGTTGGCGGGCAAGATTTATCGTAGAAACTATTTTGAAGATGTAAAACAAAGGACCAGTGAACAAGGAAGGTTGGTGCGCTGTGACAATTGTATAACAAGTATCCAAACCTAATCGCTCAATATTTTCGGCAACAGCAGGGTGGGGCGCTACACGACCATATTGTGCTTTGAGCACTTCTACCAAAATTGTTCGGTTAGTGTGCTCCTTGCTTTTGTCAGTTATGACCTCTTTAAAAGACTCCAGTGAAACGGGGTATTTGTAGAATGGTCGCAATGCTGGAACCTCCTCGATGTACTTGACATCACGACTCGAAAATAGGGGGATTTTAAAGTAGGGTAGCTTATGAATGTTCATAATTTGAAAAATGCCTTGCAGTTTTAAACTTTTTGCCCCCTCATTGCATCCCGAATAACGACATCCATTGCCCGATGGGCAAAAGGGGCTGTAAATTCGTTTAGGTCGTGAATGGCGTTGTTGATGAGGTCTTTGTCCGTTCCTTTTGTAGCGGATTTTAGCGCTGATTGCCGAGATAAAATGCCAGCTAATTCATCCACTGAAAGCATGGCGTTGTGCTGCGCAATAAATTTGTCGGTGGAAAGTAGGATAAGGTTTGCCTCATTTCGTGCCTCTAAAATCGCCCGAACCCCCATGTCGCTCTGGGCATTGTGAATGGAATCGAGCAACATCTTGGCCATTTCTTCTTCGCTGATGCCGTAAGTCGGCTTGATTTCTACAGCCTGTTCAGTGCCTGAACGAAGTTCCTTGGCCTTTACCTTTAAGATGCCATCGGCATTGATAATGAAGTGAACTTCAATTTTCGGCAGGCCCGCTGGCATCGCCGGAATTCCTTTCAGAATGAACTCGCCAAGCTTTCGGTTGTGTTCTACCAAATCCCTTTCACCTTGATAAATAGCGATTTTCAGGTTTTTCTGGCCATCCACTGATGTTGTGTACTGCCGTCCAACCTTGGCTGGCACTTTTGTATTTCGGGGAATAATCGTGTCCATCAATCCGCCCATTGTTTCAATGCCGAGCGAAAGAGGCGTAATATCCAACAACAATACGTCCTTTTGATTACCTGCAAGCACATCTGCTTGAATGGCAGCACCAAGGGCAACCACCTCGTCAGGGTCTAAGCTGTCGAATACAGGTTTTTGGAAGAAATTACTTACTGTTTTCTTCACAAAGGGAATTCGAGTAGAGCCTCCTACCATAACAACATTTTGAATGTTGGCAGTGGAGAGTTTGGCATCTTGCAAGGCCTTTTTGCAACAATTGATGGTGCGTACAACAAACGGCGTAACCAAATTTTCAAACTCGCTATTTGAAAGTTGAAAATTTATTCCTTTGAATAATTCCTTGAAACTTGGTTGGACTGAAAGATGTTTCTTCGCTTTTTCTGCCAAAATTCGAAGTGCCTGAAAGCTTGATTTTGAATTAAAATTTGGATTGTCTGTTAAATCATATTTTGAAATCCAATGCTCCACAATAGCTCGGTCAAAATCATCGCCACCAAGGAATGTGTCGCCATTGGTCGAAAGCACCTCAAAAACACCGTCTTGGATTTGGAGGATGGATATGTCAAAGGTTCCACCGCCAAGGTCATAAACAGCAATGGTCTGCGATTCGCTATTTCCTAAACCGTATGCAAGGCTTGCTGCAGTAGGTTCGTTGATGATTCGTAAAACATCAAGGCCAGCTAATTTACCAGCATCTCTCGTTGCTTGACGTTGGGCATCGTTGAAATAAGCTGGAACTGTAATTACAACTTTTGTCACAGCTATTCCAAGCTCCTCTTCCACATCAGCTTTGAGGGCTTTGAGGATTTCAGCTGACAGTTCGATAGGTGTATAGAACCTATCTTGAACTTTGATTTTCACCAAGTTTTCAGTTCCATCATCTATTACCTGGTAACCGAAATGCGATTGAACGGAACGAACATCATTATACGATTTGCCCATAAGTCTTTTAACCGAATAAATCGTATTGGCAGGATCGTTGATAAGAAAGTGTAATGCATTTGAACCAATTGTTATTTCACCACCTTTAGAGAAATGAACAACGGAGGGGACAAGTGTCAGCTTGTTTTTTTTGTTCCTGATTGCAACTGGTGTTCCGTTCTTCACGTAAGCGACTAGTGAATTTGTGGTTCCCAGGTCAATTCCAACAATGGGCTCTGGAAAATTTTGGGACAATTCACCCTCTTTCAAATCAATGGAAAACTTCGGCATCTAACATTAAATTTTATGGTTTGCCAGACAGAAGCGTTACAAATTAGCATGTATTCCGTCTAAGCAAAGCAGCTGCAAAGCTAATCATAAACAGGGCTGATAAGCAGAAGTTTAAATTAAAATAAAATCAATAAGATTGTTATTTTTTTCGGATTGCTACGCTTTTTGATAACTATGAACTACTTTTGCCCAGTCTTTCTTCTTGCGAATTTTTATTGATTCGTACCTTTTGTGTTGGAATCGGCTTTCACCTCTTGTTATCTAGGAAGTATCATTTAAAATCTCAATACCCTTGTTAGTGCGGTTTTTTTTGGACTAGTTCCAACCTCAAACGCCACTATCAATGAACTCAAAATTTTAGTCATGAAACAAGTAAGACTTCTCTTCCTGATTTTAATGCTGCCAATTCTGGCAAGCGCTCAACAAAAATGGGGCGGTGGCCTCTTCCTCGGTATGTCTAATTATTGGGGTGACTTGGTAGAACCAAATTGCCCACTGGTAAAACACGGAAGTGCTGCCTTCGGAATCATGCTCACTAATCAAATTTCACCAAGGTTTGGCCTTCGTGGTAGTTTGAATTATGGCAAACTTCAAGGTGATGACGCCAACTATGACCGATCCAAAGATACTGAATTTAATCGAAACGCCAAATTCTCCTACTCTCTTATCGAAATTGGAGTGCTTGGAGAATATGATTTCTTCGGCAAACGTCGCTATGAAGGTACTACTTTCAAACGTACCTTGTCTCCTTACCTTCTCGGTGGTGTAGCATTCAATTATGGAGATCCTAAAACAACTGGCGGAGACTTAAGTG
This sequence comes from Saprospiraceae bacterium, assembly GCA_031426435.1. GTDB lineage: Bacteria > Bacteroidota > Bacteroidia > Chitinophagales > Saprospiraceae > UBA6168. The sequence goes on from JANPLH010000446.1 coordinate 4,435, forward strand.
ACTATAGCAAGGCACATCTTGTGGTACCATTAGGCCTTGGTATCCGATATGATATTTCGAGCAAAGTCTATCTTGGTCTTGAATATGCAACTCGCATGACCTTTTCAGACTATATTGATGGTGTCAAGACCACTGGAGATTCAGGAGACGACGATTGGTACAACTTCGGTGGCCTCAAAATCGGATTCATGTTCGGTGATAAGGACTCCGACGATGACGGTGTAGCCGATGAGGAAGATGCTTGCCCAACAATTGCAGGATCAAACACTCTGGGTGGTTGCCCTGATACAGACGGCGATGGTTTGGCTGACAAAGACGATACTTGTCCTAACGAAGCAGGTGAACAACGCATGAATGGCTGCCCAGACCGTGACGGTGATGGTGTTGCTGATAATGCTGATGATTGCCCAGACAATGCTGGTCTCCGCCGTTTCTCTGGTTGCCCAGACACTGACGGTGACAACATCATTGATAAAGAGGACAATTGCCCAACCGTCGTAGGTATCGCAGCCATGAACGGTTGCCCAGATTCTGACCGTGACGGTATCACCGATGATAAGGATGCTTGTCCGAATGACCCTGGTCCAGCTGAGCAAGGTGGATGCCCAGACACTGATAATGACGGCATTGCCGACAACGTGGATGTCTGCCCTAACGACCCTGGTGTAAAGAAATTCAATGGTTGTGCGGACACCGATAATGATGGTGTAGCAGACCCACAAGATAAATGTCCAACCTTGGCAGGATTAATCACAAACGAAGGATGCCCAGAAATCAAGGCAGAAGACAAACGTGTGCTCGATTTGGCTATGCAAAATGTCCAGTTTGAAACCAACAGTGCTAAGTTGTTGCCATCATCTATTATAATTTTGAACCAAATTGCTGAAATCGTCAAACGTTACCCTGGCTACGGCCTTTCCATTGATGGTTACACGGATAGCCAAGGCAACGATTTTGCTAACCAACAATTGTCTGAAAGCAGGGCAAGGTCTTGTTTTGACCACTTGGCAAGCAAAGGAGTTGACAAGGCAATTATGACACATGCAGGCCATGGTGAAAGTGACCCAATCGGGGACAACAACACGGCTGCAGGTCGTAAAAAGAACAGAAGAGTTGTTTTCCAACTCAAAGTAAAGTAATTTCTCCAAATTACTTCTAATTGAAAAGCCCTTCCTCGAAATGATTTGATGAAGGGCTTTTCTCTTCAATAATTTTAGATGACCAAACACCTAATGATTTTGCATTAGCAGATTATTGCAAAATAAGCGCCGCCAGCCGCTTCTTCTTCTCTTTCTTCTTGCTTTCCTTTACTTCAAAACTGAACCCATTTGCTTCCAATTGATGGTAACGTTCCTTGTTAAATTGGTAGAGTTTAGCGGGTCGGTGTGGTACTCCTTCCTGAAGTTCGTCCAAGTCAATCAGCAGGCTCATGGACAATATTTTCTTTCTAAAATTACGCTTATCCAATTCTTCCCTAAGCAATGCTTCATATAAGTGTTGAAGCTCCGTCAAAGTGAATTTGGGGGGCAAGAGCTCAAACCCTACAGGACGAATCCTCACCCGATGTGTCAATGCATTGAAGCAAGTTTCCAAAATCACATTGTGGTCAAAAGCCAATTTTGATTTCATGGCTATTTCCACGTTGTGCCATTCCACATTTTGAGCAAACGAAGAAGCGGTGAGCGTAAAATCGCTAATTTTCACCAATGAAAAATAAGCTATCGTAATGACCCTTCCCAATGGGTGGCGATCAACTGCGCCAAATGTATGCACTTGCTCAAGGTAAACCTTTTTGAGACCAGTCAACTCTTCCAACACTCGGTAAGCAGCCGTGTCGAGGTCTTCATTGGGATAAACCAAATCACCTGGTAACGCCCAAAGGCCCTTGAACGGATCGGCACCCCTTTTTATCAAAAGCACTTTTAAGTCGCCTTCGTCGAATCCAAAAATGACATTGTCCACCGAGAAGGCAGACTTAAAGAAATTGTTTTCGCCATTCATATTATCCTGTCTAATTGTTTGGCGGTGAAGATAAAAGCTTTGGCAAAAAATCAAAAGAAATAGTTGTAACAACTACACTAACACAGCTAAACTGCTATTTCTGCCGACACTATTCCTGCCATTAGCGCTTTTGCGTAACTTGGCCTCCTCAAACATAAGGGCAAACATGAACCTTGAAAACGCTAAGGAAGCACTCAAAAAATACTATGGGTACGACAGCTTTCGCCCTTTACAGGCGGAGGTCATCCAGGCCATTTATGATAAAAAAGATGTGCTGCTGCTCATGCCTACAGGTGGTGGGAAGTCAGTATGTTTTCAGTTGCCTGCTGTCATGATGGAAGGCACTTGCGTAGTAGTTTCTCCTTTGATTTCATTGATGAAGGACCAAGTGGAAGCCCTTCGGGCAAACGGCATCCGAGCAGCTTTTCTTAATAGTTCGTTGACCTACCAGGAGCAGCAAAGGGTGGAAAACGAGTTCTACCACGGTCGCCTCGACTTGCTTTACACCTCTCCTGAGAAGATGGCTTCGCAAGAATTCTTGCCATTGCTTCGCTCTTCTAAAATCTGTCTATTTGCTATTGATGAGGCGCACTGCATTTCCGCATGGGGGCATGATTTCCGTCCTGAATACCGCCAATTGAGGTTCCTGAAAAAAACTTTTCCGCAAGTCCCGGTCATCGCTTTAACAGCTACAGCCGACAAACTGACCCGAAAAGACATCGTGGTTCAGGCGGAACTCCAAAGCCCCGAAATCTTTATAGCCAGTTTTGATAGACCGAATCTGAGCTTGGAGGTGCGTCCCGGTCGTCGTAAAATGGAGCAAATCATAGAGTTCATTGAAAAAAGGCCAAACCAGCCCGGCATCATCTATTGCCTTGCCCGAAAAACCACAGAGTCCTTGGCTGAAAAACTAAGGGAAGAAGGCGTCAATGCAGCTGCTTACCATGCAGGGTTGGATGAAAAGCAGCGACCAAAAGTGCAAGAAGATTTCATCAACGACCGCACCACAATCATTTGTGCCACCATTGCCTTTGGAATGGGCATTGACAAAAGCAATGTGCGTTGGGTCATCCATTATAACCTGCCCAAGAACATCGAAGGCTATTACCAGGAAATTGGCCGTTCAGGTCGGGATGGTGCCGATGCCGCTACCCTTTTATTTTATTCGGCAGGTGACGTGACTATGCTTCGAGAGTTCATAATGGATGGCGAGGGCCAGAACCGGGACATCCAGTTGGCAAAATTGGAGAGGATGCACCAATACGCTACCTCGCTCATTTGCCGAAGGAAAATCCTGCTCAACTATTTCAACGAAACTATGCTCGAAAACTGCGGCAACTGCGATGTTTGCAAGAACCCCCCGCAGCATTTTGAGGGAACATTGGTGGCGCAGAAAGCCCTTTCTGCTGTGACCAGGCTAGAGGAACAGGTTGGCACAGGTATGTTGGTGGATGTACTTCGTGGCTCCAAGAGTTACAACTTATTATCCAAAGGCTACGATAAAATCAAGACTTATGGCATAGGCAAAGACATCCGCCAAGAGGATTGGTTCTTTTACCTCGAACAACTCGTCAACCAAGGTTTGATGGAAATCGCCTATGATGACCATAACAAGGTAAAGCTCACGCCAGCAAGCCGCTCCGTGCTTTTTAATGGACAAAAAGTGCAACTCGTAAAGGCTGAAGTGCTTCAAAAAAGGAAAGAGGAAGAGGAGGCCAAAACCGCTTCTCGCAGCAAACGGGTCACTGAGCGCCAGCGGGTGCGTGACGAACTTTTTGAACAGCTAAGGGAATTGCGCTTGGTACTTGCACGTCAAAAAGGGGTGCCGCCTTATATCATTTTCGCCGATGCAACGCTAGAAGAAATGGCCGCCGAGCGACCAGCCACGGAAGCCGACCTCAGTAAAATAAGTGGGGTAGGGGAGCAGAAGCTGCAAGAGTACGGTAGAGCTTTCCTTGATGCCATACAGGACTTTTTGTTGGCGAAAAAAGACGAAGGCATCCGCATCACTGGCTCCACGTACCTCGAAACTTTTCGACTCTACAAGCAGGGCGCTACAGTGGAGGAGATTGCTGCGCAAAGGGGCATCAGTCCGCTCACCGTGTACTCGCACTATGCCTACCTCTATGAAAAAGGGGAAAAAATCAATATTTGGAACTACCTGAACAAGGCCGAAGCGCAACAAGTGGCAGAGGCTTTGCAGGGATTGGAGCCACCCTACAAGCTGCAAGATGTCTTTGCTTTGCTCAACGAAACAGTGAGCTATGAGAAGATTCGGCTGGGGATTGCGTGGTACAATAAGCAGAAACGATAGCTGTTTATCGCGCAAACCAAGCGAGCAACCTGTTCAACCTGCCCAGCCATTTTTCTTTTTTTGGTTGTTGCTCCGCAATGGGTTGGCCGCTCGTACTTGACTTACTGTATGCCTCCAAAAATACCTTTCGAACATTGTCTTTCACCATACCACGGAGCGGGATTCGGGCCATGAGGCCGTACATTGCAGCAGTGCCCTCACCACTGGCAGCTGGGTTTGCTTTTGCCCATTCTATTGCGGATTTCAAATCCGACAGATAGTTTCCAATCACAGGAATATTGTAAGGGAAAACCGTCAAGTGAATGCTCGGCGGGAACTGCTGCCGGTCAACGACCCAGCCTTTTTGTTCCATGAAATCAGCCACTGTGTAAATGTCTGGCTTGTTCTGCACGGTGGCATAGGCCAAGATGTTCATGCTTGGTTTCCCGATGATTTCCAGCTCAGAAAACGCTTCCAAACCCGCCCGCAATTGGTCGGTTGCCTCCAGCATGGCCTTAGCGTTTTTCAAATATCCTGTTTGGCCAAGGTGCTGCAAGCCCGCCCAAGCTGCTGCAACTGCGCCTCCAGGCCTGGTGCCGAGCAATGTTGCTGTGGCGAATATGCCGCCACTGTATTCGGTGTTTATAAATATTTGATGCTCAAACAGTTGCGAATTTCTGTAGAGTACAACTGATGCACCTTTTGCCCCAAAACCAAATTTGTGTACGTCGCCTGACATGGACGTGACAGCGGGCACTCGGAAGTCCCATTCTGGCAACGGCCTGCCCAAACGCTCTACCCAGGGCAGCATGAAACCGCCAACGCAGGCATCTACATGCAGCAGTAGATTGTGCTTTTCGGCCAAGCGGCCTATATCGGGAATCGGGTCGAGGACGCCGTGGGCAAAGGAAGGGGCAGATGCCAGCAGCAGAATTGTGTTCTTGGAAATCAAGCGCTCCATGTCAGCTACATCGGCTTCTTGGGTAGGCTGCACCTTCGCTTTGCGCAGCGACAAACCAAAATAATGCGCCGCTTTGTCAAAGGCAGGGTGGATGGTTCGGGGCGCTATGATTTCAGGTGATTTGATGGTGGGACGGTGCTTTTTTGCCCACTCACGGCAAGCGTATATGGCCAATAGTATGCTTTCCGTACCGCCAGAAGTCATGGTTCCAACTGTAGTTTCAGGGCCGTTTAATAGATTGGCGACCATACCGACCACCTCTTTTTCCATTTTCAAAATGCTCTTGAAAAGGAAAGGGTTGATATAGTTTTCGGAGAAATAAAGTTGGTGGGCCTCCTTCAAGACCTCATGATGCGCTGCGTCAATATAATATTGAAGGCTCCAAGTCTTGCCTTCCAACCAAGGGGTGTCGCCTGATTTAGCGGCCTTCATTTCAGCCAAAATATCTTCGCTTGAACGGCCTTCAATTGGTATTTCGGGCTGGTAGCCTTTTCCGATTTTGTTCATAGCAATAGTAGGTTAATCATGTCATTCCTCCAGACTTGACTGCCAGCCTTCTATTGTTCAGGCGCTGCACCCAAAGTATGAGCGCTAATCCCAGAACAAACCAGAAGAACAGCGCAATAATTGAATTTCGCATGCTCCCCGTCAAGTCATCAAGGGAGCCCCACATGATGAGGCCACACATCATGGCCAATTTTTCGCACACATCATAAAAGCTGAAGTACCCGGCATTGTTCTCCGTTTGCGGTATCAGCTTGGAATAAGTGGAACGGGAAAGCGCCTGAATGCCTCCCATTACTAAACCAATGAAAAATGCGGCAATGTAGAAATGGATAGGCTTTTGGATATAAAATGCGCCGAGGCAAATGAAAATCCAAATGACGATGGCGATGGTCAATGCTTTGAAATTATCCAATTTTTTTGAAATCCAGGCAAAGAGGTGTGCGCCTATGATTCCTAAGAATTGAAGCAGCAAAATGGTGATTATTAACTGCGTGATGCTCAGCCCGACCTCTTTTTCCCCAAACGAAGCGGCCATGAACATCACGGTCTGAACGCCCATGATATAGAAGAAAAAGCTGAACAAGAAATTGCGGAGCACCTTGGCAGCCCTTAGGTATCGCCATACTTTTAGCAGCTCATTGTAGCCTTTGAGCAGAGAAAGCTTTTGTGGTTTCTTTTCGTAGATGCCTTTTGGCAAATGGGCAAAGGTGATGTGGGCGAAGCCAAACCACCATATTCCCGTCATCAAAAAGGAAATTCGAGGCATCAGCGTAGCGTCCTCAACCCCAAATCTTTCCTTGTTCATGATCATTGCAAGGTTGAGGATAAGCAGCAGCGTGGACCCAAAATAGCCATAAGAAAAACCCTTGGCACTCGTCTTGTCCATTTGGTCTTCGGTGACGATAGCTGGCAAATAGGAGTTGTAAAAAACGATGCTGCCCGCATAACCGACCGTAGCAATCAAAGTAGCCAATAGCCCAAAATGAATCATTTCCACCGAATCAAAAAAATACAGCCCGATGCAACCTAATGACCCCATGTAGCAAAAGAAACGCATAAACGCCCGGTGGTTGCCAGAGTAGTCGGCCAAGGAGGACACGAATGGGGATATCAGCGCCACAATGCCAAAGGCGATACCAAAGTTGATGGAATAAATGCCCGTGTTTTGGAACTTCATGCCCAGCACCTCAATGATGGTAGAGCCATTGACCCTGGTCACCGAATTATAATAGGCAGGAAAAATGGCGGAGGTAATGGAAAGCACATACACGGAGTTGGCCCAATCGTACATCAACCAGGCCCAGATGGTCTTCTTGTCATTTTTGACAATGGTGGCAGTTCGTTGATTTTTCATGTTGCAGGCATTTTCGATTTCTTTGGCCGCAAAGTCGGCCTGAAATTATGCACCAAGGTACACTATGATAATGTAAAAGCATTGATTTTGGTCAACTGTCCGCCTTGCTCCCATTGACTTTCTACCTACCTTTGAGCGAAATCTTGTTTATGCGCAAAAGACTGATTTTAGCTTTACTTTTCATCGGAGCTTACTTATCCGCCCAACCATCGAAACCTCTCGTGTTGGGTGAAACCATTGCGCTGGCATCTAATCAACTCAACGAGCAACGCAGTCTCAATATCTATTTACCAGAAGGCTACGTGGCCAATGATAGCATCCGTTATCCAGTGATTTACTTGCTTGATGGCTCCGCCGATGAAGACTTCATACACGTGGCTGGGTTGGTGCAGTTCTGCAATTTTCCTTGGGTCAATATGCTTCCACCTTCCATTGTGGTAGGTATCGCCAATGTGGACAGAAAAAGGGATTTCACCTATCCAACCACCATTGAAGCTGATAAAAAAGCCTATCCTACTACAGGTGGCTCCGCCAATTTCATTCAATTTCTGGAAACGGAGCTTCAGCCTTTTATAGTCAGAAATTACCGCATCAACGGCAACAAAACACTTATTGGGCAGTCATTAGGTGGCTTATTGGCAACGGAGGTGTTGTTCAAAAAGCCACATTTGTTCAACAATTACTTAATCATCAGCCCCAGCTTGTGGTGGGATGCCGAGTCGTTGCTGAAACAAGACTTGAAAGGACTTGCTGGTAAAAACTTGAAAGTTCATGTCAGCGTTGGCAATGAAGGCAAGGTGATGGAGCGGGATGCCAAGCGTCTGCACAAAAAGCTAAAAGCGGCAGGTGTGACCGTTGGCTACAACTGCCTTGGTAAAGAAGACCATGCGACCATCATGCACAAAGCTTTGTTTGAAGCGTTTGAGTGGTTGTAAAATCGAAATTTTACTTTTGTCAATAAAATCAAACTCAACTATCATGCAGCACAAGGCCATTGCCCTTTTTTCCTTTTTTTTCTTCGTAAAAATTGCGGTAGCAACAGCACAGCCCGACCGCTGGCAGCAACGGGTCGAATACCAAATGGAAGTTGACATGGACGTTGCGAAGCACCAGTTCAAAGGCAAGCAGCGCATAAAGTATTTCAACAACTCGCCCGACGAATTGGATCGGACATTTTTTCACCTCTACTTCAACGCCTTCCAGCCCAACAGCAACATGGATGTGCGCAGTCGCAACCTGCTCGACCCCGACCCAAGGGTGAAGGACCGCATAAGCAAACTCAAGCCTGACGAGTACGGTTGGCATAAAATCACTTCGCTGAAAATGGATGGCAAGGACTGCAAATGGGAGGTGAACGAGACCATTTTGGAAGTGGAATTGCCAAAGGGCATCAAGCCCAATTCTTCTGTGGTTTTTGAGATGGAATTCAACTCACAGGTGCCACTCCAAGTACGCCGCAGCGGTCGGGATAGCAAGGACGGCATTGACTTTTCGATGTCGCAATGGTACCCCAAGCTCTGTGAATACGACTACCAAGGCTGGCATGCCAATCCTTATGTGGCCCGTGAGTTTTATGGCGTTTGGGGCGATTTCGATGTGAAGATTACCATTGACCGAAAATACATTCTTGGTGCAAGCGGCATCCTGCAAAACGGGGGGAATATCGGTTACGGCTATGAACCAGAAGGCACCGCCGTAAAGCCTGACAGGGGCGACAAGTTCACTTGGCATTGGAAGGCCGAGAACGTCCACGACTTCGCCTGGAGCGCCGACCCCGATTATAAACATGTGGTACGTCGCCGCAAAGACGGGCTGGTGTTCCATTTCCTTTACCAAGAAAAAGAAGAAACCAAAGCCACCTGGGAGGCCGCACCCGCACAGATGGACAAGGCTTTTGATTTCATCAACCAGCATTTTGGGCAATACCCATACAAGTCTTACGCCTTCCTCGAAGCGGGTGACGGCGGCATGGAATACCCAATGGCCACCTTTTTGGCAGGCGGGGCAGGTATCGGCACGTTCATACATGAGGCCATCCATGCCTGGTATTACGGGCTGCTCGGCTCCAACGAAAGCCTGTATGCCTGGATGGACGAAGGCTTCACGGAATACGCAACCTCGGAGGTGGAAAACTACTTGACGAAAGAAGGGTTGATGGGCGGCACCCCTGCCGATAATCCACATTTGGATGCCAATTTGAGCATGATTCGTTTCAATAAATCGGGAAGGGAGGAGCCGCTTTCCATCCATTCCGACCATTACACGGCAAATGGGCCATACAGCGTCGGAGCGTATGTGAAGGGGCATGTCATCCTGCACCAATTGCAGTATATCATGGGCAAGCCCGTGTTTGACAAGGCGATGCTCACTTATTTTGAAACATGGAAATTCAAGCATCCCAACGTCAACGACTTCATTCGGGTGATGGAAAAGGAGTCGGGGCTGGAGCTGGATTGGTTCAAGGAATACTTCGTCTATACCACCAAGACTGTTGATTATGCTGTAAAATCCGTTGAAAAGGAAAGCCGTAAAGAAACCAAAGTCGTGCTGGAGCGCAAGGGTTTGACCCCTATGCCCCTTGATATCACCGTTATTTTCAAGGATGGCTCAAAGCGGGTCTTTAACCTCCCGCTCGACCTCATGCGGGGAGCGAAAAAAGGCACTGAGTTCACAGGCACCAAATACTCCGTGCTGCCCGATTGGCGCTGGACGCACCCGACTTATGAGTTTGTGATTGATGAAAAAATCAAGAAAATCAACAGGGTGGAGATTGATGCTTCCATTCGTTTATTGGATATTGACCGGGAGAATAATGCCTGGAGCAGGAAAGGGGATGAGAAAGATGACGACGATGAGAATGATAAATGATGAATGGAGGAATGATGAATTGAGGGTATGCAAATTCATCATTCCTCCATTCATTATTTATCATTGAATTACAAGGTTTACATGCCCCAAATGATGCTCCCCATGCCAGGCATAAAGTGCCGTCATTGTATCCATGCTATATACCTTGCCATACTGAGGATGGATATAGGTCCTTTGAAAATCCGCCTCGCTAATATTGCGGAGCAAATGAACCCACCGATGGTGCAAGCCTCGCAGTATCTCCAAAGAGCTTTCAATAGGCAGTTGACTATCAGGCAGTTGTGCCCATTTTGCCTCCAAATAAGGTTTAATGGTCGGTGCATCTTCCGTCAGCGAAAGGTGCAGTCGGCAATAGGCGTTGATATGGCTATCCGCCAAATGATGCACCACCTGCCGTACCGTCCAGCCGTCGGGTCGGTAAGGGGTGTCAAGTTGTGTTTCGGTGATGCCAGCAAGTGCCGCCTCCAAGCGTTGGGGTAGGGTAGCGATGGTTTCAATCCTTGCTTGGCGCATGGCATCGTTGACATTTTCTGGGGCAGTGAACCTGCCGATTGGGTATTGAAGATGCTCCATTTTTAAAAATTTGCAGTGATTCGATGTTTTAGGTCCCCCTTTAGGGGTCAGGGGTGAAACCGCATTTCCATGCGAATATCGGCCCTAACGAAGTCGTTCCTGTCCAAAGGTACTTCTTCGAAGCCTAATTGCCGATAAATCTCAATGGCAGTGGCTGAACCTTTTGTATTGGAAAACAAATAAAGCAGCTTGGCACCGACGTTTCTGGAGCGTTCAATGGCTGCTTCGCAAAGCAGGCGACCAAGCCCGTGGCCACGGTAGCGGTTGTCAACGGCCATTTTTATCAGTTCGTAGGTATGCTCATCGTCCTTGATTAGGCCCGCAGTTCCAACGATTTCCCCACCCATTTGCGCCAGCAAAATATGGCCACCTCCAGCCAAAATAGACAGCTCAGGTTGGCTGCAATGCAGGTGGTCTATCTCCTCCATAAAATAGGCATGGGTAATCCAAGCTTCGTTGATTGCCTTCCAAGACTGGAAGTAAACTGCTTGGTAATCAATGATTTGTACGTTTTGTTTTGTTTTTTTCATAAACTTTGGTATCAAGGCAAGCCTATTAGGCCGTTCTATTTTAGGATGCCAAGATAGGCAATCCAAGGCCCAACTTCCAAGGAATATTGTTTGGCCATCACCCTTGAAATTTGGGCGATATGACTTAGGTCGTGCACAGTCCAGCAGGCGAGCAGCTGGCGGAGCGTAACCACACCAAGTGCTGGATGGCTACCCTGCTTGTTAAGAGCAGCTTCATCCAGCATGGTGTTTTTCAGGCTGCGCAAATTGTATTGCCGCAATCGGGTGAATTCTTCCAAGAGTTGTGAGAGGGTTTTGCCTTTGCTTTCTTCAAATTGGGCGAACCTATCGAACGGCGCAAAAGGCTCGCTGGTGCCAGATTCAAGGATTTGGGTCATCCGGGGTATCCAGTCCGTTTTTTCGCCATGAATCAAGTGGCCAACGACATCAAAAGTGCTCCAGGTTTCGCCGCCTTCATTCTTCATCACCCACTCCTCGGATAAGCCAGATAGTAGGTGGTAAAGCACTTCGGGGGTGCGTTCCAGTATCTCAAGCGAATTGTTCAGTGAAAAATTCATATGTAAAATAGTACGGGGCATAAGCCCCGCACGCACTTAAAAAAGATTGAGTATGAATAAACTTTCTTTGGTTTCTGCTGCAAATTAACATGGAACTGAAACTACCTTTGGCATCCGGTTTTGCTAAAACTGGTAGTCCGGCATAAGAAAGTTTAAGTAGAAATAAGCAGACTGAGTGGGATTAAGAAATTGAGAAATTATTCCCGAATAGCTGGGTTCTCAATTCCCTAATTTCTCAATTTCCTAATTTCCAACCTATTGCTATGTTCCCTTGGAAGTCAGTTATAAAAATCAAGCCTGCCAGTTCCACGCCCATTTACCTACAAATCGCAAATCAAATTGTCCAGCAAATCAAGGAAAGCCACGTGCAGCCAGGTGCGAGACTGCCGGGTAGCCGGGCCATGTCCGAGCTGATGGAAGTACACCGCAAGACCGTGGTGGCTGCCTACGAGGACTTGGAGGCACAGGGCTGGATTGAGACCCATCCTTCAAAAGGCACCTTCGTAAACGGAAAACTGCCTGAAAGGGCACCCCACAAAATAGCCCATGCGCCAGTCATTAAAGGGTTTCCCGCCTCAACCGGCTTTGAAGTAAAACCCTACCTCAATATCCATGACCCGACCTACGCCCCGCAAAACATCATCGGCCTGCACGATGGCCCTGACTTGCGGCTGGTGCCCACCAAGCTTATTTCGCAGACCTATAAAAGCATCCTTTCCCGAAAAACGCATATACCCCACCTGCGGTACTATGAGGTGGAGGGCAATTACAACCTGCGTTCCATCCTATCGGAGCACCTCAATGAAAGCAGGGGTCTGCAGACGACACCAGAGAATATCTTCCTAACAAGGGGGAGCCAAATGGGCATTTTCCTCGCAGCAATGGCGCTGCTTTCGCCCGGCGATACGGTCATCGGTGGCGACCCCGGCTACTATTATGCCGAGCGGACTTTTACCCATTTTGGGGCAAAGTTGCAGCGGGTACCCGTTGACCAGCATGGCCTCCGCACGGACATAGTTCGTGAGATTTGCGAAAAAGAATGCGTCCGGATGCTCTACATTACGCCGCACCATCATTTCCCTACCACTGTTACGCTCTGCGCCGAGCGTCGTATGGAGCTGCTCGACCTTGCCAATAAATGCAATTTCGCCATCCTCGAAGACGACTATGATTATGATTTCCACTATGACAGCAGCCCGCTGCTGCCGTTGGCCAGTGCCGATATCAATGGCATGGTGGTCTATGTTGGTTCATTGAGCAAGGCATTGGGGCAGTTTTTGCGCATTGGTTTTTTGGTTGCTCCGCAAAATTTGTTGAAGGAGATAGGGAAGATGCGCCAGTTCATTGACGTGCAGGGCGACTATGCGATGGAGCAGACCATTTTTGAACTGTTCCGCCTCGGTGAAATCAAACGGCACATGAAGAAGGCGATTAAAGTCTATAAGCAGCGCCGTGACCTTCTCTGTGAACTTATGGCCGACCAACTCAAAGGCAAGGTGCATTTCAAAAAACCAGAAGGCGGCATGAGCGTTTGGACGGAGTTCGATAAATCATTGCCGCTGCCTGAAATCGCTGCCGCTGCCAAGAAAAAAGGCTTGGCCATCAGCAATGGGAAAATCTATGACAAGGCCAGTGGAGCTGATTTGAATGCCGCACGATTAGGGTTTGCTGGTCAAAGCTTGGAGGAGATAGAGCTGGCAGTGAAAATACTAAAGCAGGTTATGGGTTGATTTGCTTTTCATTGCTCACTTTCTCGCCATTCATGATATCATTGATAACTTTTCGCACCCCAGTTCCCGCACCTTCTGTTATTACTTTCAAGTTTTCCAAATAATGCACAAGCTCAATGGCTGGCTTTGGGTCAATATAGTAGATGGGAATGCCGGATTTTGCGAAGCTAATAAGACCAGCGGCTGGATAAACCTGCATGGAGGTGCCAACAATAATGGCAATATCGGTTTGTCTGACAAGGTCAGCGGCAGTTTCCAGAAGTGGCACTTCTTCCCCAAACCAGACGATGTGCGGACGCAATTGACTGCCCCGCTCGCATAGGTCGCCGAGCAGAATATCATGGTCGCAAGCATAGACAAGGTTGGGATGACCAGTGCTTCGTGACTTGCGCAATTCGCCATGCAGGTGCAAAATATTGGTGCTGCCAGCCCGCTCATGCAGGTCGTCCACGTTTTGGGTAACGATGTCAACATTGTAGCTGGCTTCCAATTCCACCAGCGCAAGGTGCCCAGCATTTGGCGATACTTCGAGCAATTGGCGGCGACGCTGGTTGTAAAAATTGAGAACGAGTTCTGGGTTTCGCCGCCATCCATCCGGGGAGGCAACCTCCATGATGTCGTGGTTTTCCCAAAGCCCATTGGCGTCACGAAAGGTTGAGATGCCGCTCTCGGCGCTCATGCCTGCGCCCGATAGGATGACGATGCGTTTTTTCATGCTAAATTGACTGAAGTTTATGAATTGGGGCAAGTTTACGAATTAATGGTTAGGTCTTCTTGTAGAATTATGAGCGATGAATAGGTTGTAATTTGAAGGCATTGGAAATCAGAAAAAGAATGATGAACTCGTCGAGCAATGCATTTGGACAGGACTTTCCGGTGGGATTGAAATTAGTTTTAAAAATAATTTGTCAAAACTGGATTTTGGCATTGATTTTCATGCTTATATGCCGAACCATTCAATTGAACTTTATGAAAAGACTTGTTTTAAATCTGTTGACAATTGTGGCAGTTTTGGCCGTTTTCTCCATTCCAGCCTTTGCGCAATCGCCCGTCGAAAACCTTCAAAAAGGCGTCGAGGAGTACAATGCGGCAAGAGCTTACATAGACGGCTTCGATGCGAAGACCATCACCAACGACAACTTGACCACGCTAAAAACCCGCATGGAACGTGGTGTGGCCCTGCTGGACAGGGTGCTGGCCGATGGCAATGCAGACCAAGTTAAAACTTCACGATATTTCAGGGGAAACTTTAAATACGAGTACGCATTTGCCCTTGGCATGAAAGGCGAAAATCGAAAGGCGTATGACGTGATGAAAGAAATCGAGCGGGACATCACCGGGCTGACAGCCTCTGATTTTCCATTGCGTTATGAGTTTTTTGGAAAGAATTTCGTCATCAATTGGGACAATTTCTCGCCCACACAAGCCGAATACCTTACCGGGCTTGGCGAGATCGCATACAATCTTGGCTATTACGAAGATGCCTTGAAGTTCACGAAATTAGGCTACAAGCATCCCAGCACAAGCGAATGGCTCAAATATGTTTCGGTCAACAAGTTGATTGATATTTATGCCAAAAACGACAAGTTGATGTCCGAAACGGAGTACCTTGATTATGTCTTGGAGTCTATCCAGGTTTATGATAAATTAAACGCAGATTCAAAAGAAACAGTCAAAGAGTACAACTACCCGACCACTTTAAGGGGAACGGGCATTTTGATTGGCAAATCGGAATTGTCTCCCAATTCAGCCAATATAGCCCGCTGCGGAAAGGCCGCCGTTATTGCCGTAGGCTATGAAAAAAGCCATGAAAACGCACTCAGGTTATTTGACCTTTGCTACCGGAGCAATTACCAGGACATTCCCGAATTTGACGATGTTGCACTGAACATGGCAAAGGTGATGAGGTTGGCTGGAAAAGACATAGAGCGGGCCAATTTCGTTGGCTTGGCAGCCCTTGATAAAATAGCATCTCGTCTTGGCAATAAATGTGAGGACATGCCCCGGATTGCGGAAGCCTATTGGCTTTTTGGCATGACGACAAAGGCAACGGCCATGGACGACCGCCACCGTAAATGCGTTGCGGAGCAGGTAGTGGAACGCCAACGACAAGAAGAAATGGCCCGCAAACAAGCGGAAGCCGACCGCAAACGCCAGCACCGCTACGAGCATCCTTTCAACATGTATTTAGGGTTTAATCTGTTGCCCGTGCTCACCAGCCCAGACAAGATGGACTTTGGCGGTCACGTTGACCTCCGTGGCAGGCGAGTAGCACATTCGTTTGGCTATACCATCATTAACAAAAAGCATGACCTTTATTCTGACAACCAACAATGGGATGGCTTCAGGGCTTTTTATGCTCTCAAGATTTTTGGAAAATCCCTCAATAATCAGTTTGCCTACACTGGTCTTTATTTAGGGTACTCTGAAAAGGATTTTTCACCATTAGATGGCCAGTTGACTTCCAAGACCATCCCCGGCGATTTTCGGCAAGCTACCATCACACCTACCGATAAGCAATATGACGCTGTTTGGAACAGTGGTGCTCAAATACTGGGCAAGGGCTTTGGCATGGACCTTTGGTACGGCATGGGCGCTTCCTATTACCAGATTTCGTACACAGATACCAATCTCGGGACTGCCATTGATATTGACGAGTTTGGCATCACTGGCCATGATTTTTTTGAAAAAAGGAGCAAAAAAGATGGCTTTAGCATCTTTATCCGACTTGGAATTTCGATAGGATTGAACTTGGGGAGGGCACGGGATTAGTCAGAAAACACCAACGAGCGGTCACTCAGTGTCAACCGTGCTTTCTGTCAAAATACGTTTAGCATTGAGGCCCATTTCTCCGCCTTTTTTCAGCATCAATTGGTAAGCTTCCTTGAAGTTGTTCTTCACTTGACCATCCAAAATGGCTTCCCGAATGAAGTTTTTAATACTTCCGACCTCTCTGCCCGGTGGTATCTGGAAGGTATTCATGATATCCAGACCACTGACAGGTGGCTGCCAATTGCGCAGCCGATCGCTCTCCTCTATCACGATGATTCGCTCCCGCAAATGCTCGTAGTTTTCGAGGTAACGCTTCACTTTAGCGTCATTTTTTGAGGTGATATCAGCCTCCACGAGTTGCATCAGCGCATCAATATCTTCACCTGCATCGAACAACAAGCGGCGAACGGCACTGTCCGTGATTTCTTCTTTCGTCAATGCAATAGGACGCAGGTGCAACTGCACCATCTTCTGCACGAATTTCATTTTCTCATTGGTCGGAAGGCGCAGCTTTTTGAAGATGCGCGGCACCATTGCCGCACCTAGGGTCTCGTGACCGTGAAAAGTCCATCCTTCCTCTTTGTTGAACCGTTTGGTAGGTGGCTTCGCGATATCGTGGAGCACGGCAGCCCAACGCAACCAAATGTCTTGCGACTTGCGGCATAGGTTGTCAACCACCTGCAAGGTATGGTAGAAATTATCCTTGTGGCCAATGCCATCCCGCACCTCCACGCCATGCAGGGCGGTCATTTCAGGGAAAATGATTTCCAGCAGCCCGGTTTTGAAGAGCAGCTTGAAGCCAATGGATGGAGTAAAGGCAGCCAGAATTTTCTCCATTTCCGTCGTTATCCTTTCCTGCGATACGATTTGGATGCGGTTCCGATATTTGGAAATGGCCCGCAGGGTTTCCTCCTCGATTTCAAATCCTAATTGTGTCGAAAAACGGATGGCCCGCATCATGCGCAGGGGATCATCGGAAAAAGTGCGGCCAGGGTCTGTCGGGGTCTTGATGACCTTTTGTTCCAAATGCTGCAAGCCACCGAATGGGTCGAGGATATTGCCAAAATCAGCGTCGTTAAGGCTGATGGCCAATGCATTAATGGTGAAATCACGGCGGAGTTGGTCGTCTTCGAGAGTACCCAATTCCACATCTGGCTTGCGGCTGTCCGAGCGGTAGCTTTCCTTTCTGGCCCCCACAAACTCGATTTCCATGCCTCGATGGCGAAGCATAGCGGTGCCAAAGCGGCTGTAAAAAGCCACTCTCGGCCTTGGGAAAAGCAGGGAGGCAACTTCATTGGCCAATTGGATGCCGTCGCCAACGCAAACGATGTCTATGTCTTTGGTAGGCCTTGCTAATAGGCGGTCACGCACATAGCCCCCCACAACATAAGCAGGAACGTTGCAGTTTTTTGCTGCCTTCGCAATTATGTTGAAGACTTCTCGCTCTTGTGGTAATATATTGAAAACCAATGGGTTGGAAATTGGAAATTATAAAATTAGGGTTAGACTGGCTCCATTTCGCTGTAGGCTTCCAGTATTTCATCCAAAATTTGGTTTAGCACCAAAGGCGAATACTCTTCCACCAACCGGGTTCGATAGTTTTTGATGCTGTGAAAACCCCTGAAATAATTGGTGTAGTGCCTTCGCATTTCCACCACCCCGAGCTTTTCTCCCTTCCATTCGATAGAATGGGAAAGATGCTGACGGCAAGCATTAACCCGCTCCTCAGTAGTGGGTGGGGCTAACAGTTCACCTGTTGCGAAGTAATGTTTTACCTCTCGAAACACCCAGGGATAACCGATGCTGGCCCGGCCAATCATAATACCGTCAATGCCGTACCGATTTCGGTATTCCAGCGCTTTTTCAGGGCTGTCCACGTCACCATTGCCAAAAATGGGAATGGTCATCCTTGGGTTTTCTTTCACTTTGGCTATCCAAGTCCAATCGGCTTCTCCCTTGTACATCTGCTTACGAGTGCGGCCATGTATGGTAAGTGCCTGAATGCCAATGTCTTGCAACCTTTCGGCCACTTCAATGATATTGATGGATTTTTCGTCCCAACCCAGTCGGGTTTTGACGGTCACTGGCTTATTGGTGCTTTTCACCACCGCAGCGGTGAGTTCCACCATTTTTGGCACGTCTTGCAGAAGTCCAGCTCCAGCCATCCGGCAAGCAACTTTGGCCACAGGACATCCGTAATTGATATCAATCACATCGGGATTGGCACCCTCAACTATATGTGCTGCCCGAATCATGTTCTCCAATTGCCCGCCGAAGTATTGTATGCCAATGGGTCGCTCATAATCAAAGACTTCCAATTTTTTAAAACTCTTATCAGCGTCGTGCACAAGTCCATCAGCGCTAATGAACTCTGTGTACATCATGTCGGCACCATGCTGCTTGCACAAGCGGCGAAAAGGTGGGTCGCTGACGTCCTCCATTGGAGCCAGCAGCAGTGGAAAGTCCGTAAGTTCTACATTGCCGATTTTAACCATAAATCTAAGATTGCCTCTAAAACGGCGCAAAGTTAAGCCTATTTGCCCCAAAAACCGGATGGCAGTTGGATTAATTCCAACAGTCAAACATTTCTGCAAAATATTTTAGGGTAATCTAAAATATATTTCAAGGGCACCCGTTTTATTTTTGTTCACGTTCTCCAATCACAACGCCCAACTTTATGCAATAAAATTTACCTGCCAAGTTCATAGTTCGAGGTTAGCGTGGCTTACGCAATCACTTTGAAATTCGTTTTTCTAAAGTCAAAGTAGCCCTCGAATCATTCCTGAATAAAATTTTTTCGAAGTTTTAATCCCAGTGTAGGGGCTTGACTACTCGTTGG
>JANPLH010000447.1:0-1767 GCA_031426435.1 Saprospiraceae bacterium
GGCCAACCGTGGAAGCCGTCGCAAACGCCGATTTATATGACATTTCCTCCGAAACGTTCATCATGGCCAACTTGGCCAAGGACAGCTTGAATTCCAAATAATCGAAGCCCGGCAAATTGTTCTTTTCCAGGGCACGGGTCAACGATTCAATGCTCTTGGGGTCCAGGCCCGTGGTATCGCCAAAAATCTCTTTCAAGTCTTGCATGGTAGAAATGGCTATTAGTTATTGGCTGTTGGCCTTTGGCTGTTGGCCTTTGGCTGTTGGCTGTTGGCCTTTGGCCTTTGGCCTTTGGCTGTTGGCTGTTGGCCTTTGGCAAATGGCCTATGGCTAATAATGGCGGCAAAGATAGAAATTCAATGGATTGTACCTATGAGAGAAGGACATCTGCGTGGGTTTCATCGACCAACTACCTTTTTCCAAACGTCGTCGAGGTTTGAAACCCTGTCCGTTACCCATAACGCATTGACAATGAGGTGCGTAGCACCGGTGATATTTGTAGATGACAACCGAAGCAATTTTTGAGGTGCAGCGCACCGGCAATATAGGATGCAGATTCCTGTGCGCTGCACCTTATGGAAAGGGTTCATTTCAATGCTACAAATTTTCAGGTGCGCTGCACCTCGTATTCTGTGGGTAATAGAGAGGGTTCGAAACCTCGGCGACGTTATGCCAAGGCCGCACCTCACGGAATATCCAACAACTTATGCGTCTGGATGCTGAGCCGCCATTTCGGGTTTGCTTTGCAATAGGCGATGGCCGCCACGGTATTCTCCGCCTGCATTGGCCCATCCATGGGCTGTAAGTAGAAATGGTCGAAGTCCAAACGCTCAAAATCTGGCGGCATGGCCAGCGGCTGCGGAAAGACGAGTTTCAGTTCATCGCCACTGGTCAAAACAAGCGGCGCACCCGCCTTTGGGCTGACACAAACCCAGTCGAGGGCAGCGGGAGCAGGCTGGGTGCCATTGGTTTCCACGCCCACTTCCAAACCCTGTTGATGAAAAGCCGCAATCAAGGCTTCGTCCAATTGCAGCAACGGCTCGCCGCCGGTGCAGACCACGTAGGGCCTGCCCTTCGCCACATCGCCCCAAAGCGCTGCGACCTTGGCGGCCAGTTCCTCAGCAGAGTAGCGACCGCCGTTCTCCCCGTCCATTCCCCAAAAATCGGTATCGCAAAACTGGCAGATGGCCTTGTGGCGGTCCTCTTCCCGGCCCGTCCAGAGGTTGCAGCCCGTGAAACGGCAGAACACTGCCGGGCGGCCCGTATGTGCCCCCTCGCCTTGCAGGGTATAGTAGATTTCTTTGATTTTGTACATCGCTGCGCAAAATTAAGGGCTTAAGCCTTACCCCGACCACCTGCCGCAGTTTTTTTGCTGCGAAACCTTGGTTTATCCCCTGTTCGCCCCTTCGCCGCTGGGTACAAAATGCAGTCACCAATGCCCTGCCCCACCCCAAAACTGCCTGTCCTCCGCTTTGATAGGGACGTGCTGGGATGACCGCTTTTCTTGCTCGGCGATGATAGGGACGACCTCGGTTGAGCGCATTTCTTGCTTGGCGATGATATGTGCGTGCAGGATTGAGCGCCTTTCTTGCTCCGTGATGATAGGGGCGTGCTGGGATGACCGCTTTTCTTGCTCGGCGATGATAGGGACGTGCTGGGGCGACCGCTTTTCTTGCTCGGTGATGATAGGGGCGACCTCGGTTGTGTATGATGGACGAAAAATAGTCATTATGGGCTGAGCAAGCTCCTAAAACGGCACAAAAAACCCC
>JANPLH010000448.1:0-4737 GCA_031426435.1 Saprospiraceae bacterium
CACGCTCCCTTCGGGCGAAGACGTTTGGGCCATCCGCATTGATGCCGAAAACGGCACGGCGCTGAGCCGTAACAACTATACGCATCATTGCAGTTTTGGTGAAAAACCGGAACTGGAACAAACACCCACACCTTATTCCTGCACTCAGGAAACACTGGAATTTGCTGACAGCGAACAGCCAGTTTTTCCTTTCATTGGCCAGTACAATATTTTTCCCTATCCAACCGAATCGCCTTTGTACGGCGCACGTTCATTGAAACAAGGTAACGACATCATTGAAGCCACGGCCTCGCCCTACGGCTGGCACGACATTGACAACGTCGCCCCTTCGCCCGACTATGACTACACCCGTGGGAACAACGCCTATGCCTACTACGCCCCGGCTGGTACTTCCAACGTTCCGGTTCCGCTTTGTGTGGTCAGGGTTGGAGGCAACTATTCCACGGGCATAGTGCCTTGCAGCCCCATCCTCGATTTCAATTTCACGCACAACCTGAATAGCCCCACAGGCACGGCGTTTATCGAAGATGCGGTGACCAACCTGTTTGCCTGGAACAATATCTGCCACGATGTTTATTACCGCTATGGCTTCAACGAAGCGGCGGGCAATTTCCAGCAGACCAACGCCAGCGGCATGGGCACTGGCGGAGACTACGTGGTCGCACGGGCGCAAGATGGCAGCGGCGTCAACAATGCCAGCTTCAGCACACCGCCCGAACCTCCCGGCGCATCGGCGCCCAACCCGGTCATGCGGATGTTCCTTTGGAATACCGACCTGCCCAATTCGGTGAAGGACGGCGATTTCGACAACGCCATCATGGCGCACGAGTACGGGCACGGTGTTTCGTTCAGGCTGGTGGGCGGACCTGCCAACGTCAACTGCCTCAACAGCGCAGAGCAGGGCGGCGAAGGCTGGAGCGATTTTTTTGGCCTGATGTTGACCCTCAAGGACAAAGACGGCGACAATATTTTGGAAGAAAATGTGCTTGGTGAGGGCATCCGGAGCATCGGTGCTTACGTCTTGGCGGAAGCAGCCAACGGCGAGGGCATCCGGCCAGCCTACTACACCACCAATAGGAACTGCCCCACCGCCAACTGTAACGATTTTACCTACGGAGATGTCCCGAACATGACCTATCCACATGGCACGGGCTTCGTATGGTGTACCATGCTCTGGGACATGGCCTGGAACCTCATCAACGCTTATGGTTTTGAGCCAAATATTTACAATACCGCCAGCATGGCTGGCAACGTGCGGGCGATGAAAATCGTGGTGGAGGGCTTGAAATTGACCCCATGCAACCCCACCTTCCCACAGATGCGGGATGCCATCATTGCCGCCAACACAGCCATTTACGGCGGCGCTGGCAATGACCTCATTTGGGATGCTTTTGCCGACCGGGGCCTGGGCTACAGCGCTACCGCTGGCGGCAACGAAGCATTCGACAACCCCACCATGTTAGTGACAAAAACCGTGGACAAAGCACAAGCCGAGGTCGGCGAAAGCATCACCTACACCATTAACGTTAAAAACAACTCCCAAGCACCGTTGACAAATGTGAACATATCTGATCCTGTATCCGCAAACCTGAATGTCACTGCCGTCTCTGATGGCGGCAGTGTTCAGGGCGGAGCGGTGGTGTATCCCACCATTGCTTCCATCCCAGTAGCAGGTACGGTCACCCGTACGTTTACAGGCACCATCACGGCCAGTAGCTGGACGACCGTTGAGTTGAACGAACCCATCGAAGTAGTGCTGCCCAGTGGTTTTGTCCCCGTAGGTGCCTGGCTCACCGACTGCGACAACCCCAACCCCTATACCATAAGCACCCGC
Source organism: Saprospiraceae bacterium (assembly GCA_031426435.1). Classification (GTDB taxonomy): domain Bacteria; phylum Bacteroidota; class Bacteroidia; order Chitinophagales; family Saprospiraceae; genus UBA6168. The sequence goes on from JANPLH010000448.1 coordinate 1,835, forward strand.
TGTTGGTGGCATCTCGACCCGGTATTAGTTACCGATGCATCCCTCGTACTGACATTGACCCTTGACGGCAGCAAAAACAACCACTTGAGCTTTTGGCAGTGGTTCGACGTGGAGGCTGGCACCGATGGTGGGGTTCTCGAAATACTCAACGGGGCCACTTGGGAAGACCTCGACAGCCGCATCATCAAGAACAGTTACAATAATATCTTGCTTGCAGCACTGCCAACGCCCATTGGTGTGCCCGTGCAACTGACGCCGCTCAGTGGACGCAGGGCCTACTCCGGCTACAGCGGTGGCTATGTGAACACAGTGGTTGACCTTTCGGGCTACAGTGGCAGCAAAATGCTGCGTTTCCGGTTTGCAGCGAACGCCGGTATGCAAAATTGCACGACCAATGGCCCGGCAGGCGGAACTGCTTGTGAAGGCTGGTACCTCGATGATTTCAAGCTTTATGACTTAAAGCATTTGCTCAATACGGCCAACGCCACTTCTGCGCAGGGCTTTGCCGAAAGCGGCAACGTCGGGCTGGTTGGCACGATTTACTTTCAGGCAGGGGCATTGCCAGTTGAATTGACTTGGTTCAATGCAACTGCGAGGGAAACGGACATTCTGCTCGAATGGACAACGGCAAGCGAAACGAACAATGCAGGTTTCGAGCTGCAGCGAATGAGCGAGTTCGACACCCAATTTGAAAAAATTAGCTGGGTTGACGGGGCTGGGAATGCCAGTCAGCAACTCACGGATTATCAGTTTTTGGATAAAAACGTACTTCCAAACGTGGTTTACTATTACCGCCTCCGGCAAATGGACTGGGATGGTAGCGAGACAATGTCAGAAGTGGTGTTTGCCACTTTGCTATCTGGGGATGGGCAGCGCATCGGGGTTTACCCTAATCCAGGGTCAGGCAGCACTACCTTGAAGTTTGGGCAGAAGACCATTCAGCCTGTAAAACTGCACTTGCTGAATTTGCAAGGTCAAGCCCTTAAAACCGCCGATTTTGATGCCGGCCAATTGGAATATCAAATTGACCTGTCAAATATCGCTGCGGGGATTTATATGCTGCAAATAGCAGAAGGTACAGTATATTTTAATCAAAAATTCATTGTGCCTTAATTGTTATCATTTAAAAAATACAACAAATTTAATTTCTAGGGCAATATAATGAACAATTCATCAGTTTAAACTATCTATACATCAGGACATTTATTATCACCCTACATTTTCGCCAACCACTCAGTAAATACTGAATCAATCATCGGTTTATTAACCAAAATACATCGTTTTAATCTTGTTGAATGGTGTCTTTAAATTATTGTATTTATTCAGAATTAATTTTTTTTTTACAAAATTGGTTTTTAATTCCAGCTTTTACAAAACCATTTTTAAAAACAACTAATTCCCGCAAATTTCATTCTTATCGAATTAAAGCTTACCTGATTTATTCATTAATCTGGTTCAAAACCAGCGCTAGTTCATGCCTTAGGCACTGTTCATAATAACAATTTCAAACTACTTTTACGAAGGGTTTGAAATACCGCAAGCATAACTTGTGTTGGCCATTTGTTCATTAAAACAACTAATTTATGACTACCATGAAGCATTTGATTGGAGCGTCTTCGCTCCTCCTTGCCATCGTTTTGTTCACCCAGTGCAAAGAAGATGATTCGCCGAAGCCAAACGGCACGGCCAGCATCGAAATTACGGACGGCCCCATTGACGATGCCAACGTAAAAGGAGCATTCGTGACCGTGACCGCCGTGAAAGTGGACGGCAAAGCAATCAGTGGCTTTTCCAAGCAGACCATTGACCTGATGGCCTACCAAAATGGCAACACCAAGCTGCTCACTACTGCCGACCTCGAAGCTGATACTTACAGTGAAGTAACGCTCGTGCTCGATTACAGCCAGGACGCCAGTGGCAATGCACCCGGCTCCTATGTGCTGACTACAGACAACGTGAAACACAGCCTTCAAGCCACCTCCAGCACCACCGGCGAAGTAACCGCAAAGGCTGGCAGCTTTGAAGTAAAGGAAGGAAGCGCTACTAACGTTGTGCTCGATTTCGACCTGCGGAAGGCCATCATTCACGATGATGCACCTCAGACCAATGACCAATACGATTTCGTAACTGAATCGGAGCTGGAAAGCTCCATCAGGTTGCTGACCAAGGCCGAGACCGGCAAGGTTACGGGCCAGGTCAACGACAATTTCAACATGGCGGGCGACAAAATCGTCGTGTATGCATACACGAAAGGCAACTTCTCCAAGGGAGCAGAAACGCAGGGACAAGGCACCAGTAAAGTGCAGTTCAGCAAAGCCGAAACCAGTGCCGCAGTGGATGCACAAGGAAATTATACCTTGGCATTCTTAGAAGAAGGTGATTATGAACTTCACTTCTTCGGATACGACGACTCGAACAACGACGGCAAAATGGAACTCATGGGCGAATTGGAATTGAGCCTGTTGGGCAACCTTGGCCTCGACCTCAATAACGTAAATGTTGATGCAGGTGCCAATGTGGCAATTTCAGTAAATGTAATTGGCCTTTTGCCATAGTGCTTAAAAAAGCATAGCGTTTTACCAAAAAAATGATTCTCAAAATACCCCAGAGGGCGGCCAGAAGTGGTCGCCCTTTTTTGTTTTTGTAGCCGCCAAATTCATTTGGCTGGCTAAATTGCTCGCTTCGAAATTCTTGTTTTCTTATTCCACCCGTATTTCGGATAATTTCCCTTTCTGCCAACAGGCAGGCAATTTCTAATTTCTAAAAAGGGGTGTTAAGAAAAATTGTAAGTGTCAGCATCTCTGCAAAAGACATCCCGCTAACCCCCTGATAAGCGGCATTAAGTTGTAGCTTATAAATCGACATTAAGTTGTATCTTAGTTCTTTGAAATCATGCAAATTCA
>JANPLH010000449.1:0-21123 GCA_031426435.1 Saprospiraceae bacterium
CGTAGCTTAGTTGGTCCACACCCATTTCTTCGTTGGATTGAATCAAATCCACCACGATTTTCTCGGCTTCCGTCAGCTCATCGAACAGGCGGCCTTGTGTGACGTTGGCAGAAGGCGAGCCATCCTCCCGGCTCCAGCGAAGCAAATTGGCCACGTCCTCTGCGCTTTCAAGCAACTGCGCCATGTTCTTCTTGATGAGGTAATTGCAGCCTTGTGAAAACTTGTCCTTGAGCCTGCCCGGCACGGCGAACACGTCACGCCCGTAGCCGTTGGCCTGTTGCACCGTGATGATGGAGCCCCCCCTTGTGGCCGTTTCTACCACGATGATGGCATCGCAAAGTCCTGCCACGATGCGGTTGCGCATGGGAAAATTCTCCCGCTCCGGCCCAACATGGCTGGCAAATTCGGTGACGATGCCCCCCTGCCGCATCATGTCCATCGCCACTTTTTTGTGTTGTGCCGGATAGATGCGGGCGAGGCCATGACCCAAAACAGCGAGCGTTTCCAGCCCGACATCCAAACTTTTTTTATGCGCTGCAACGTCAATACCATAAGCCAATCCACTGACAATCAGCGGCTTGTAGGGAGTCATTCCTTCCACTATTTCTTCGCAGATGCTCAAACCATGAGGCGTAGGGGTACGCGTACCGATGATGCCGACAGTACGTGGGCCGTTGAGGTCGGCGCTACCGCTGTAATAGAGCATGACCGGTGCATCATTGAGGTTGCGGAGCCGCTGGGGGTAATCTTTGTGAAGGTAAAAAAGCGGGCGTATGCCGTTTTTCGTCAAAAAATCTACCTCCCTTTCCGCTTCCTCCAGCACTGTTTTTTCGAAGACATTGGTGGCGATGGCATCGCCGATTCCGGGAATCCGCACCAGGTCCGCTTTCTTGGATTCAAAGACTTCCCTGGCCCCTCCGCAATAGCTCACCAGCACTTTGGCAGTCACGGCACCCACCAGTGGGATCTTGGTCAATGCAACTTTATAAAGGAGGTCGTTCATTTTTTTTGTTGGGCATTCAAGTTTCTCATAGTTTTGGGTGCTTTTTTGTGAAACAAAGCAGCACTAGGCACTCATTGTTTGCGCTTGCGCAAAGCAGTGACCGCAAACTTAATTCAAACCCTCAAATTTAAAATGAAAGGACTGTTATCAAAGGTTGAATATATCGTCATTGGGGTGCTCGCCCTTATTTTCCTGATTTGGACGGCCTCCAAGTGCAACGCCCACAAGGAAGGAGCACAAGACGCCGAAGCCATTGAAGCAAGGGAGGACAGCCTTGCGCAAGCAGCCAAGCAGCCCACAACGGCCACCCCGCCACCCATTGCGCAGCAACCAGCCGCACAGCCCGCAGCACCCGCCTCTTCGCCGGATACCTATCAGCCGATTGATGGCAGCGCACCAGCTACCAATACATCGGCCACTACGCCGGCAGCAGGTACCAAGCCCGCCACCCAAAACACCGATGCGGGCCGCTCCAAGCTATACGTCACCATTGACAAGCTTAAAGTTCGCAAAACGCCTGGCTTGAAAGGGGAGCTTTTGGGCGAACTCAAGCTTTTCGATGAAGTATATTACATGGACGAGGTCACTGACTCGAGCTTCGTGGTGAACCTCGGTACGGAGAAGGCCGACGAGCCTTATGTGAAAATCAAGACGAAGCGGGGCACCGTGGGCTGGGTTTACGGCGCAGGGGTGCATTACGCCAAGAAGAAGCGAAGCGGCGTGCTGCAATAAATGGCGAGTTCATTCAACATTAGTCGCCCAAGGGTCGTTTATGATGTGACCTCCGCGGTTTTTACCGTTTCAATACCATGCAAATAATGAAAATCAAGGCTATCGCCTTCTCGGCAATCTTCTCCATCGCCTTCTGCATTGGGGTGCAGGCTCAGGACAATATGTGGAAGACCCTTGCCAAGGTCACCTACAAAAAGGAGTACGACGAGATGCTCGGCTTCAAGGTAGACGTGCCCATTTTCAGCGCCGAGCTGGAAAAACTGGAAGGCAAAGAAGTGACGATAAAGGGTTATATCATTCCCGTGGACGGCTACAAAAGCCACAAGGAGTTCGTGTTTTCAGCCTACCCCTACAGCATGTGCTTCTTCTGCGGCGGCGCAGGCCCAGAGACGGTGATGGAGGTAAAGGCCAAAAGCCCCGTGCCCTTCACCGCCGATGTGATTACCATCAGAGGGGTGCTGCATCTCAACTCCAAGGACATCAACAAGCTAATGTACTCACTTTCCAATGTTGAAATGGTCAAGTGAGCAAACTTATACGCTTCGCAAAGCGTTGTCTATCAATTCGTTAAACCATTTTTAAATCAATTCAAAATGATTAATTTCTTTAAAAAACTGTTCGGTAGCGCCGAGGACAAGGCCGCCGAAACCGCAAGCACTGCCAGCAAAACGGCCAACAGCGCCTCGCAAGATGCCAACACCGTGGTGGACGAAGGCAAGGATAAATTCTCCGACATGTCCGCAGGCGCATCCAGCATGCTGGCCAAGGCCAAAGAATCCCTTGCCGACATGGCCGCTGACCTCAAGGAAAGTGCCAGCGAGGTCATGGAGGATGCGAGCAAATTAGCCTCCGCCGCTGGCGAAAAAATCGCCGAGGCAAAAGAAAGGGTAACGGAAGAGTTCACCGAGCACGTTGGCGCACCCTCCGACCTGTTGGCCAAGGCCAAGGAATCCCTTGCCGAAGTAGCTGCCGACATCAAAGAGACCGCCAATTCCTTGGCCGAAGATGCCAGCAAGCTTGCCGCTTTAGCAGGTGATAAGCTCGCAGATGCAAAGGACTACGTGAAAGAAGAATTTACAGAAAAAGTAGGCGAGCCGTCTGACCTACTTTCCAAAGCCAAGGAATCCGTCGTTGGGGCCGGCACTAAGCTCAAGGATGCCGCCCAAGAAGAATGGGCCGCTGCCAGCGAGAAAATCCAAGACCTGAAGGAATCCTTCACGGACAAGGAGCCAGCGCCAAGTGAGCCAACCGAAGCGGCTGAAACAACCGAGCCAAAAGCTGCTGACGAGACCAAGGTTGATGCCTGATTTCTTCGGCTCCGCAATAAAGTGGGCGTTTTGTGCATGATGCATGGAACGCCCATTTTTATTTCCAACACCAGCCAACCCGTTATTCAAAACTGCGGCAATCATCCTTAAAAAATGAAAATCCAATTTTAAATTTTCGAGGATGGCTACCGCTTTGACTTGGCCTAAATCGTCGCACTCCCCCAAACCTTTTTAACTTAGCCCCCTCATTTCAACAATTTGATTTTGAAAAAATCCTTTTCCCTGCTGCTCATCGCCCTTGTGTACATCGTGCTTTCCGCAGCCGCTTTCACCCGGCAGCCCGCTCGGACCCTGCCAGTTGTTGCGGAGCAAATGCAAGAGAATGCCTGGGTGGACAGCACCTATGCCGCCCTCAGTCCTGATGAACGGCTCGGCCAGCTTTTTTGGTTGCGGGCGCATACCGACAAGGACGACGCTTACGAAACTGCCGTAGAGGAGCAGGTGAAAAAATACAAGCCCGGCGGCCTTTGCTTCTTCAACCCGACGGCCAAGGGCACGCCCGAAAAGCAGGTGGAACTCACCAACCGCTACCAGGCCAGCAGCACCAAGCTGCCTATGTTCATCACCATTGACGGGGAGTGGGGCCTTGGAATGCGCATGCGAGGCACAGCTATGAGCTTCCCCCGACAGATGACCCTCGGTGCTATTCAGGACAATACGCTGATTTATCGCATGGGCGCCGAGATTGCGAAGCACTGCAAACGGGTCGGCGTCAACTTCAACTTCGCACCAGACGCTGACGTGAACAACAACGCCGCCAACCCGGTCATCGGCTTCCGCTCCTTCGGCGAAGACCCTTACAATGTGGCCGCCAAAGCCTACCAGTACATGCTCGGTATGCAGGACAACGGCGTGATGGCCAGCGCCAAGCACTTCCCTGGCCACGGCGACACTGACACCGACAGCCACTACGACCTGCCGCTCATCTCACATGATATTGCCCGATTGGACAGCATAGAGCTTTTTCCCTTCAAAATCCTTATCCGACAAGGGGTGGCCAGCGTGATGATCGCCCACCTGAACGTGCCCGCATTGGATGATACGCCGAACCTGCCGTCGTCGCTTTCGCCAAAAATCATCACCGATTTGCTGCGCAACAAACTGAATTTCAAGGGCTTGATACTCACCGACGGCCTCGAAATGCATGCCGTGACCAAGAACTTCCCAAAGGGCGAAGTGGAGGCACGTGCCCTCGCCGCTGGGGTGGACGTGCTGCTGCTGCCCGTTGACCTCGAAGCATCGTTCCGCACCGTAAAGCAGTGGATGGCCGATGGACGGATTTCCCTCGCATCCATCGAGGCCAGCGTGAAAAGGGTGCTGCTCTGGAAGCATCGCATGGGCATCCAAAAATACACTCCCGTCTCACTCGAAAACGTGCGGGCCGATGTAAACGACCCCAAGGCGCTGGCCGTCAAGCGGGAGCTGATTGCGAATGCACTGACGCTGGTGAAAACGAAGGAAACTATTTGCCGCTTCGCAATAAAGAGGTGACACCTTTTGAAAAGGTGTCACCTCTCGCAGCGCTGGCTATTGGCGCTGGCAGTGGCAATGCATTTCACAAACGCATTTCTTCTTTCCCCACGGGGGCAGGTGGTAAAATAGCGTTTCACACCTCCGGCAAAGACGTTCCTAATTCGCTCCTTGCGAAGCTAAAAGGCAAAGACGCCGTCATCGTCAGCCTGCACGACATGAGCCAGTTTGCCAGCAAAGGCTATGGCCTGACGCAGGACACGAAGGATTTCGTAGAGGCATTGCGCAAGCAAACGAGGGTCATTCTGGTGATGTTCGGCAATCCCTACGCCGCCAAGTTTTTTGAAAACGTACCGAACCTGCTTGTCTGCTACGAGGAGGACGACGAGGTGCAAGACCTCGCTGCGCAGGCGCTTTTCGGGGTGTTCCCACTGCGGGGAAAACTGCCCGTGACGGCCTCTCCTGCGCTGCCTGTTGGTACGGGCATCAACACGGAATCGGTCGAGCGGCTGGGATACGGGGTGCCAGAAGAGGTGGGCATGAGCAGCACCAAGTTGGAAAAAGTGGACGAACTGATGGCCGAAGCCATTGCCGATGGTGCTACACCGGGCGGTGTGGTGCTGGTTGCCCGTCGGGGCAAAATCGTGTTTAAAAAATCCTACGGCTTTCATACTTACGATAAAAACCCCCGCCCCACCGAGCCGGACGACATCTGGGATTTGGCGAGCATCACGAAGGTTGCGGCCAGCACCATTTCGCTGATGCGGCTGCAAGAGCAGGGGAAGTTCGACCCGAAAGACCCGGTGGAGAAGTACCTGCCGGAGTTCGCCAGCACGAACAAAAAGGGCATCCCGCTCGTGGAAATGATGACGCACCGGGGTCGCCTGATGCCGTGGATCAAGTTTTATGAAAATACCATCACCCCAGCGGCCAAGCCTTCGCCTAATTTTTACCAAAACAAACGGAGCGACGCCTACCCGCTGCCCGTAGCGAAGGACCTGTGGCTGAAAGCGGGCTATGAAAAGCAGATTTGGCAGCAGATAATGGACAGCCCATTGGAGGCGTCGAAGGAGTACAAATACAGCGACCTTGGTTTTTATATCGCTGGGGAAATCGTGAAGCGGCAAAGCGGCCTATCCGTTGACGAATACGCCAGTCAGATTTTCTACCAGCCGCTCGGCCTACAGACGATGGGCTACCGACCCTATCAGCGTTTCCCGATGGAGCGCATCCCGCCCACCGAAAACGACGACTATTTCCGTGACCGCCGAATCCAGGGCTATGTGCATGACATGGGCGCCGCCATGCTCGACCAGGCCACGGGCCACGCCGGGCTTTTCAGCGATGCCGAAGACCTCGCCGTGCTGATGCAAATGCTCTTGAACAAAGGGAGCTACGGGGGGATGCAATACCTAAAACCGGAGACCATCAACTATTACACGACCCGTTGCCAAGGTTGTACCCGCCGGGGCATTGGCTTCGATATGTTCCAAAAAAACACGAGCTACGAGAATAACCTGAGCAAGCTGGCAAGCGATGGCACTTACGGCCACCTCGGCTTCACGGGCACGGCGGTCTGGGTGGACCCAGCGCAGGAGTTGATTTATATCTTCCTATCGAACCGGACGTTTCCGAGCATGAAGAATAATAAGTTGGCGAAGTTGAATACGAGGGTGAGGGTGCAGGATGCGGTGTATGAGGCGATAATTGATTAACCTACAACGGCACATTACCATGCTTCCTCCTCGGCCTATCCACTACCTTATTCTCCAGCATCGCAAACGCCTTGATTAGTTTCCGCCTCGTATCCTTTGGGTCAATCACCTCGTCAATGAAGCCCCGCTGCGCTGCCCGGTAGGGGTTGGCGAAGGTCTCTTGGTATTCCCGCTCCTTCTCGGCCAGCATGGCGGCAGGGTTGGCGGCTGATTCGATTTCCTTTTTGAAAATGATTTCTGAAGCGCCTTTTGCGCCCATCACGGCAATCTCGGCGGAGGGCCAGGCGAAGTTCATGTCAGCGCCGATGTGCTTGGAGTTCATCACATCATAGGCACCGCCATAAGCCTTGCGGGTGATGACCGTAACCCTTGGCACAGTGGCCTCGCTGAAGGCATAGAGCAGCTTGGCCCCGTTCACGATAATGCCGTTCCACTCTTGGTCGGTACCGGGCAGGAAGCCTGGCACATCCTCCAGCACCAGCAGTGGTATATTGAAGCAGTCGCAGAAACGCACAAAGCGGGCAGCTTTGCGGCTGCTGTTCACGTCGAGCACCCCTGCGAGGCTGATAGGCTGGTTGCCCACGATGCCGATGCTGCGGCCCGCCAACCTTGCGAAGCCGACGACGATGTTCTCGGCCCATTCTCCGTGTATTTCAAAGAAAGAATCCTCGTCAACGATGCCAGCGATGACCTCCCGCATGTCGTAGGGTTGGTTGGCGTTTTCGGGGATGAGGTCGGTGAGCTTCGGGCGGAGTTCGTCACCGATTTCAAAAGCCAATCGGGGCGTTTTTTCTTCGCAATTCTGCGGGATGTACGACAGTAGCCGCTTTATTTTTTCAATGCAATCCAGCTCGTTCACAGCCGTGAGGTGCGTCACGCCGGACTTGGTGGCGTGGGTGTGCGCCCCGCCCAGTTCTTCGGCGGTTACTTCCTCATTGGTCACGGTCTTCACCACGTTGGGGCCGGTGACAAACATATAGCTGGTGTTCTCGACCATGATGGTGAAGTCGGTCATGGCGGGGGAATAGACGGCCCCGCCAGCACACGGCCCCATGATGGCCGAAATCTGCGGGATGACGCCGCTGCTGCGCACGTTGCGATAAAAAATATCGGCATAGCCGCCCAGCGAGTTTACGCCCTCCTGAATCCTCGCCCCGCCGGAGTCGTTCAGGCCGATGACGGGGGCACCGTTCTTCGTTGCCAAGTCCATGATTTTGCAAATCTTCTCGGCGTGGGTCTCAGAGAGCGAGCCGCCGAACACCGTAAAATCTTGCGCAAAAACATAGACCAAGCGCCCGTGTACCGTGCCATAACCTGTGACGACGCCATCGCCGAGCACGATTTGCTCTTGCATCCCAAAATCATCGCAGCGGTGGGTGACGAACATGCCGATTTCCTCAAAAGAGCCTTCATCCATTAGGAAATGGATGCGCTCACGGGCCGTCAGCTTGCTTTTTTGATGCTGCGCCTCAATGCGTTTTGCACCGCCGCCGAGCTGGGCTTCGGCTATTTTTTGGTCGAGTAGTTCGAGTTTCTTGTTCATAAAATGCTGTTTCGGCAGTAAAGGTAAATTATTCAGTCGGCAGTTCGACACTTGGCAATTGGCAGCCAGCAGGTCTTGTCCCGATTCTTCGGGATGTATAGCAGCGCATTGTTCCAATGCAAAGGGCGAAGTCGGTTTAACAACTTCGCCCTTTTGGACCAATGATATGCTTTGGAAGCTCGCAGCCCCTGACTGCCAATTGCCGACTGCTATCCTTCCTCCTTCCGCCGAGTAATCTCGTCCCGGATTTTGGCGGCCTGCTCATAGTCTTCCTTGGCGAGCACGTCTTCGAGCAACCGGGTAAGTTCTTCCACCGAATAGGAACTGAGGGCTGCGCCTTTGGCCGGGCGCTGCTTGGCAGCTGCAGTGGTGCCGCCACTACTGCCACTGCGGGTGGTGGACGCTTTTTTGGTGGTGCCTTCGGGTTCTTCCAGCACCACGCCAGCAGCGTCGAGGATGAACTCGTAGGTGTAAATGGGGCAGTTGAACCGCACGGCCATCGCCAGAGCGTCGGAGGTGCGGGAGTCAATTTCATAGACCTCGCCGTTGCGCTCACATACGAGGCGGGCATAGAAAATGCCGTCCAGCAGGTTGTTGATGATGACTTCCTTGAGGTCTATGTTGAAGGTCTCAAATGCATTCTTGAAAAGGTCGTGCGTAAGCGGGCGGTTGGGGGCCATGCGCTCCATTGCCACGGCGATGGCCTGCGCCTCAAAACCGCCAATGACGATGGGCAACCGCCGGGTGCCGTGCTGCTCGCCGAGCACCACCGCATAGTTATGCGACTGCGTGACGCTGTGGGACAGAGCCACTATGTCGAGTTCAATTTTTTTCATTGACGCCAAAGGTGTTTAAAATCCGGTTGACGGCTAACGGCTGACGGCTGTAATTCATTGAATTTCAGTGAATTTGGTCAATCAAAACCTTGCAATCACCCTTGTTTTGGTTTTCTTGGCCAATGGCCTTTACAGTCCATTTTCCAAAAGGCTTGCGAATCTCTGCTTTTCCATTGAAACCAACAATCTCCGTCGGTGAAATATATTGGCTGTGCTGCAATTACTTGGCCAGCAGGCTAGCATCACAGCTATTTTTTGTAAAAGTAAAGATAAGGTTTGAAAAGTGGGAGAGTGCGAAGGAATTTATACCGTTCGCCGTTGGCTGTTGGCCATTAGCAGCGGCCAGCCAACGGCCAACGGCCAACAGCTATTTATCAATCTCTATCACTGTCGCCACCACGTTTTTTCCGTTAAGCTCGCAGCTGAACTCCACGGCATCGGGTGAAGTGAACTTCACATTTGGCACTTCTTCCTGTGCAATGGCTTCCCGCACCTTTCCGAGGTAAGTGTTTTGGCGGCTTGTGTTGATGCGGCTGTTCAAGGCGTTCCAGTCCAACTGCGTTTTCGACACCACCACGGCGATATAATCCCGATTGCCCTTGTCGTCGGGCGTCATGGAGTGGTCCTTCGGAAATAAGCGGGTACCCGTGATGCCGCAATAGGGCGAGTGCTTTTCGGTGTATGGAAACAGCACATAGCTGCTGCCGTCAACCTCCTGCCCGAAGACATAGACGTAGCATTCGATGGAATTCGTGATGGCCACCTTGAACTTCGTGCCCATTTTCATGGGTGCACGGGTGCGAAAGCTGCGATCGCCCGCTGCCGTCAACGGAATGAGCGTCTGGCTTGCATTGTCCACCAAGCCAAATTTCACCATCAGCTTGTTCTGGTCATACTTGGCGGCATCACCCATTGGGTAGAGGCCGTAAGCTTCCTTCGTAAAGTGTTGGAACACATCGTAAGGCATCCAAGCGGTGCCATTGTTGCCCCATTCAGGGCCCCAGGAGTTCATGATTTGCACCATTTCCTTGTCGTCGTCGTAGCCGGTGACGCACATCGCGTGGCCACTGAAGCCGTAGCCTTGCATATCTCGCTGGGTGGGCTGCCAGACGCTCTTGCCGACCATCTGGTGCATGAACGTGCCGCCGACCATCATACCAATGACGACGGGTGCGCCCTGCGCAATATGCTGCTTCAGGCCCTGCATGTCGAGGCCGTAGTCGTCGCCGCTATTGGAGAGGCGGTTGTACCCCTTTGTGCGGAACTGCGAAGCCTCTGTGGCCATGGACTGGGTAGGCTGGCGGGAGCAGTCGCTGTCATCATAACCGAACTTGCTGAACGGGAGGTCACCATGTTCGTGCAGCGTCGCCATTGCGTTTTGCATATAGGCACCCTGGCAGCCGTCGAGGGCGATTTGGTTGTAAAGGTAGGAGGGGCTGAACGCCACGCTGTTCGGGTCGGTGCCGGTTGCCCTTGCTTGCAGGATGGTGCGGGCTGCGTAGCTGCCTGCCCAGCCCACGCAGGAGCCTTGGTTGCCTTGGTGCATCCTTTTGGGTGCATATTTCAGCAAAGAAACGGAGCTTGGCAACTGGTTCTCCGCACCTCCATAGCTCGTGGAAAGCGGCTCGAAGACATTGGCTTTGTCATATTCCGCTTCGCTCAATGTGGCACCGAAGCTGAACTGCGAAGACTCCTCGTCGCCACCGCCGCCAGACAGGTCGCCACCGCCGGACAAATCGCCGCAGCCGCCACTCATGAAGTACCAGACAGCAGCGCCAGCCAGCACGAGCAACAGTAGCTTGGGTTTTTTGAACAAGAAGCCAAGAAGCAGGGGGGCAAATTGAAGTAGTCCGCCGAGGCCACCGCCGCCCGTGTTGCGGGATGGGCCTTGGTTATCTTCTCTGCGTCGCCCCGGCTGTTCGGGGTCTTCTTCCATTCTGATTGGCATAGTGAAAGTTTTTGTTGGTGAAAAATGTGGGGGAAAGATAGGGAAAAAATGAATCCCGCTATTTTGCGAAGCTACAATAAAAAACAGCGCTGTGCCTACATTGACGGCACAGCGCTGTTTATGTTTTATGATTTGATGAATTGCGGAGCAATTCAAATCAATCTTATTTATTTCCCACCCTTTGGGTTGCCATCCCCATACTGCACTTTCACGGCATCGTCAATGCGGATGACTTTCACCTCGGTGCGGCGGTTGAACTGGTGCTCGTCGTCGGAGCAGTCCACGCCATCGTTGCAACGATTGCGGATTTGCGTTTCGCCTTGGCCCAATGCGATGATGCGGCTCCCTCGTATGCCCTTTTGGATAAGGTAGCGCTTGGCAGATTCGGCCCGTTTGAGCGAAAGCTCAAGATTGTACTGGTCGTTGCCACGGCTGTCGGTATGGGCCACGAGTTCCACTTCCATGCTTGGGTATTGTTTCATCAGTTGTGCCAAGGCATCCAATTCCACACCAGCACCCCGCCGAATGATGTACTGGTTGAAGTCGTAATAGATGTTTTCCAACAAGATGACACTGCCCTCCCGGATGGGCTCTTTTCGAGCAGCGTTTATGCTGGACGCTTTATCGTCTTCGCCAGATAAAGGTTGCAGCATGAGGTTCACGTTCAAATCCGAGCCTTTCATGTTCTTGGTAGAGACGCTGGAAGCAGCACCAGTGTACCCCGTTTTTTCCGCCGAAATCAGGTAATCGCCGTTGGCTGGCAAGCAATATTCGAAGCTGCCGTTGGAGCTGGAGCGCACGACTTTCTCTTCGTTGGTGGTGCTGTTCACGACCCGCACCAGTGCATTCGGCACTGCGTTATTCGTGCCTTGCACAGTCACGACGCCGTCGAGCGGGATACAGTTGCGGGCATAGAGCGGCACCCTTATAGTCTGTTGGCCTTCGGCAACGAACTGTACCTCACCATCATTGTAGCCGTCTTTGGTCACGAGCACGAAGTATTTTTTGCCTTGGCGCAGGGTATTGGTCACGGTGCCGTTCAGGTCGGTATAGAGCGAAGGCTTGCCCAATTCGCTGGCATCCTTGCGCACGAGCTTCATGCGCAGTTCGCCATTTTCAGAAGGCAAAAGCGCCACCTCATACAGGTCATCGCCTTCTATAAAACCATCTTCTGATTGCTGCAACAGCCGCACGCCCGCATCGGGGATACGCTCATTGGTGGCAGCATCGTAGGCCACGATGTTTGCAGCGAAAGCCGCCCCTTGCTCTTGGTCAATGATGGCCCCATCCGCCTCGAACATGTAAATATCGTCGCCACCGCCGCCGCCGGGCCTGTCGCTGGCGAAGTAGCCACGGGTGGCCTCTGGCGTGAGGATGAAGCCAAGGTCGTCCATGGCAGAGTTGATGGGCGTGCCAAGATTGTTCAATTCCCCCCAGGCACTGCCGCTGATGTCTATGCCAAAAACGTCCAAGCCGCCTTGGCCTTCCCTTCCATTGGAGGAGAAAAACAAGGTGCCAGACTCGTGCAGGAAGGGGAACACCTCGTTGCCCGTCGAATTGACATCGGGGCCGAGGTTGACAGGCTTCGACCAGCTATCTACTCTTTTTTCCACATAGTAAAGGTCATAGCCGCCATAGCCGCCGGGCATGTCCGAGGAGAAGAACAGGCGGTTGCCGTCGGCAGAAAGCGACGGGTGGAAGCAGGTATAATCATCGCTGTTGAAAGGCAGCGCCTTGATATTTTCCCAATCGAATTGGCCACGCCTTGCTTCATAAACCTTCATGGTCACCTGTCCCTTGGCATTGGCTTTAGCGATGCCACCTTCGAGGTTGTTGCGGGTGAAGTACAGTAGGTTATTGTCCCTGCTGAACGAAACTGGCCCTTCATGCACCTGCGAGTTGATGGAAACAGAAAACGAGCGACCCGACTGAGGTAGGTGCTGGTTGTCCATCTCAGCATAAAACAGCTCGAAAAACGGCTTTCCCGTCTTTTGGTCCAATGGCCCGTTTTTGTGGTACGAGACATAGACGATGCCATTTTGGTAAAACGAAGGGGAATACTCGTAGCTGTCCGAGTTTACGCCACGGGCATTTTGCAGCACGATGTTGCGCTCGCCGATGCCTTTCTCATAAAGCTTGTCAGAGCTTTTAGACTTGGAGCTTTGTTGCTGCGCAAACAGGCTACACCAAGCGGACAATGTTAACAGGATGAACAGGATGTTTTTCATGGAAGATCCAATGATTGAATGCGTAATAGGGAAGGGGTCCGTCGCTTGGTTTCAGGTTTCAATTTTTGGCTTGAGCGTTATAATAACAGCTGATGGGTACAATTAATTGTATTTCGGAGCCTTGCCCATAATATTGGCCCTGCCGAAAACCGTTGTCCCGCATCGCTGCCTTCTTATAGGTAGCGATGCGGGGGCTTTTTATTTTAAAAACTGCTGCGCAATTTTCAAACTTACTTTTTTTATTTAGAAAAAACGGGGGTTCACGTACTCTTTGTCGCCAGCAGCAGCGGCACCCTTGCCAAAGCAGTAGCGCACAGTGGCCTCGATGCTGCCATTAGAGTAATCCTTGATGTCAGAAAGCGTAATGTCGTAAGAGATTCCCAATACGATATTGTCGGTCAATTGGCCAGCCAAAAGGATGTCCAATGACTCGCCAGCACTGTCGTCTTGGCTGCCGCCAAGGCGGTAGGTCAGGCCAACTATGTACTTGTTTTGAATGGCCAAGCTGACGTTGGCATCAAAGCCAACTGGGGCATTGGTGGCATACTTGAGTAGTGCTTGTGGGCGCAACGACAAGTCCTCGGTGAGCGGCAACGCCACACCTCCCATGAGATAAATGTGCTGCACCTCCCTCGAAATTATCAAGTCTGAATCGGTAAAGTCGGTGTTGTTTTCCAGAAGGCGGGGTGCCGACAGGCCGATATAAACCTTGTCGGTATTGTAATACAAGCCCGTTCCAAAGTTGAACAAGAACTTGCTACGGACGCCACCGGGTATGCTGCCATCCAGATCTTTTGGCTGCGTGGCAGTAGTCTTGGAAAAATCATTCTCCATAGAACGTATCGAACCTTGTATTCCGATGCCAAGCGTCCCTTTGCCGAGGCGCACCCGGTAAGCATAGGCCAAGTCGGCATTGTACATGGTGGTGATGCCGATGGTGTGGCGGAACAAATTGGCACCGATGCCGACCCGTTGGTTGTTCAGTGGCATGTTGAAGCTGGCAATCGCCATCGAGGGCGCACCGTCCAGGCCGAGCCATTGCTGGCGGTAAATACAGGTGACGCAAGCGGCATCCTGGCTGCCCGCAAAGCCAGGGTTGTAGCCCAGCTTGTAGTACATGAACTGCGTGTTGTGCGGCTGCTGCTGCGCCTGCAAGGTTGCAATGCAAACCGCAAGGAATATGATGGTGGTGATGATATTTTTCATTGTTGAGATGGATTGCTGCATTGTTGAATTGCTGTATTGTCAGGATTGTTTGCACTAAAACTAATTAACAATACAGCAATCCAACAATCACATTTTATCGCTGAATGATTAAATAGCCAGACATGGGCTTTTCGCCGTTGCCAAGGTCAATGATGTAGAAATAGGTGGAAGGTGGCAAATCCTCTCCATCGAAAGTACCCTCCCAGTCGTTGCCGTAAGGTGCTGCGTGGAAAACTTCATCACCCCATTGGTTGAAGATGCCGACAGAATTGTTTGGGTATTTGTCGGCGTTTGCAAGGCAAGGAATGATAAAGGCATCGTTCATTTCATCGTTATTTGGCGTGATGATGGAAGGCACTTCACATTCGTCATTTTCACCCAAAGTCACTCTGAAAGTGATGGTAGTCGTCGCACAGCCACATCCTGCTTCGCAAACCTTGTAGGTTGCCACATCCTCGCCCAAGAAATTGATATCAGGCTCGTAAGTGAATATGCCGTTCAAGCCTGGTGTTATCGTTCCGTTCGTGGGCAATTCTTCAATCGTTACTACAGCGGTATTGGAAACGAGGTCGTTGAAAAGAACATTTACAAAGCCACTCCCAAGAAATGGAACCGTCACGAAATCTTCGTTTGCTTCCAGCGGGGTATAGTTGTAGTCAACTATCACGGAGTCAATGGAGTGCTGGCCACAAGCGCCACCGTTTATCGTCCATATCAAGATGTTCTCGCCCAACTGTAGGTTGGTGGCCAGCGTGACGGCGCTCGTTGGTGCCGAAAAATTAATGGCGGTATTGGGGCTGCTCCACTGGCCAATCCCACTCTGGGCAGCTATGGCTGTCAGTTGAACACTGCGGTTTTCGGCTTCGCCACAATCCGAAATCGTGATGAGGGATGCTCCATCCTGTGTGGCAGAGGCTTCCTCATCCGTCACCGTTACCAGTAACTGCTCTGATGACATGCCGCAACCACCGTCAATCGTCCAGGTGAACAAGTACTGGTTGCCGGGTACGAGGCCGGTCACTAACGTGTTAGTATCGCTTGGGTCGTTGATGACAACGCCAAGGGCAGTTTGGGAGGAAGGCTGCGTCCAAGCACCTATGTTAGAGGCAGGCATTGTGGCGTCCAACTGTACTTGATTTGCGAAGCAAACCGTGATGGGTTCTCCTGCATCAGCAGCTTCCAAAATGTCCACATACACATTCATTTCATCGTTCGAGTAATCCTCACAGGCTCCATTGGACAGCGACCATTGAAACTCGTATTGCTGGCCTGGCACGATGCCAGAAACCGTGGTAGTAGCTTCGTCTGGATTTGCAATCACGATGCCGCTGGGATTGCCACTTACTAAACTCCATAGGCCAGTTCCTGCTGTGGGCACTGTCGCTGAGAGGGTGATGATGTCGCCCTCGCAGCCTACGATGTCAGCGCCAGCCTCCGCTTGGTTGGGTGGCACGGTGTTCAATGTGACCACCGTCGGTACGGACTGCGTGGAATTGCAGCCGTTCAAGGTAGCGACTACATAAAAATCTTCTGTTCCGTTGCCATACTGCGTGGGGTTCGGCAGTTGGAAGTTGAGCGATGGCGTGGCAGTGCCGAGTGGTTGGCCGTTTACATTGTACCAAGTATAAGAAGCGCCGGGCGTTGCCGAGTTGGTGGTCACACTGAGCATCACGTTGTCCGTGTTGGCGCAGTAAGGGCCAGCATTAATGGCTGTTGGCACTTCCGGTTTTTCGTTCACCATCACATTCACAGATACAATATCCGACCAGCAGCCGCCCACTAACTTGCGCACAGTATAGGTGCCTGCATTGAGCGCCGGGTTTGCATTGGATACCACTGGGTTGCAAACAGAGGAACTAAATCCACCAGGACCTGTCCATTGGTAAGTAGCCCCCGTTGTACAGTTTACATTCAGTTCTATGGTTTGGCCTTCGCAAACTGGTGTGTTGCTTGTCAATTGCACAGAAGGAGCAGGGTTCACGGTCAATTGCACCGCACCCGATGTGCCAGAATTACAATCACCTACACCGTACACCACCGTGTATGGCCCTGAATCAGAAACCGTCAGGTCGCTCAAGGTCAAAGATGGCGTGCTCGTCGTGTAGTTGCCAGAAGGTGTCTGCCAAATATAAGTCACATTAGTTCCCGGATAGGGGCTTGTGGTAATGGTCACGTCATCACCTACACAATAGGGGTTGATGATACCTGTTGGGGGTGTTGGCGTAACGAGAATCGGCGGAACAGATAGCGAATAAGTAGCTGGCAAGGAACTGCATCCCTCCGTATTGGTCACCACCAGCGTGTAAGTTCCGCTGTTGTTGAAAACGGCATTGGGAACAATAGCCACATCATCTGTGGACGAATACCCGTTCGGGCCGGTCCACAAGTATTGGTAGCTGCCGTTGTCAATCGGGAAGACGGTAGCCATCAACTGAACATTCACAGGGCCAGCAGGGCATTGAGGTACATTGCTGCTTACGCTGGTTATGTCCACCCGGTCATTGACGGTCACTTCTGCTGTTGCCGTCACGGAGCAGCCGAACTGGTTGGTCACCGTCAGCACATATATGCCGCCGTTGTTGATGTTGACGTTGGTAATAACTGGGTTTTGCAGTGCACTGGTCTGGGTGCTGTTTGGGTAGTCCCAGAGGAAGCTGACGTTTTGCGAAGCAGAAGAAGCCGAAAGCTGAACGTCCTGCCCCTCACATACCTGTGCAGGATTGGCCGCTGCTGAAATGGCTTCTGGAGGAAGTGCTATATAAACCGTCACTGGCAACGACACATCCGATACGCAAGGATTGCCTATAGCTTGCACCGTCCATTGCCCGGCATGTTGCACAATGTTGGCAGCTGGAATCGTCAGCACGTTGGTGGAGGTGGTGATGGTGGCAAAGGTCGGCGTCGTCCAAAGGTAGGACACAGCACCTTGCACGTTGGTCGAGGTCAGCGTAAGCGTCTCGCCCTCACAGGCTGGAGCGCTTTGACTGGTCGAACTAGAAATGAACGGTTGCGCTGGTTGGCCCACCACCGTCACGGCCACGTTTGCAGGTAGCGATGGGCAGCCGTTTCTGGTAACAACCAGTGTGTAAATGCCGCTGTTGCAGAGACCTGCGTCCAAAATGGGTGCCGGGCTGCAATTAAACGACTCGTAGCCGCATGGGCCTGTCCAATGACAGGTGGTGCCAGCGGCGTTGTTGATGGAGTTGAGCAGGATATTTTCGCCCTCGCAAATAATGATGCTGGTAGGCGATGGCATGGCCGTTGGCGCAGCTTCCACGGTGATGCTAATCGGGTCGGAAGGTGCCGACTCGCAACCGTTGCGCTCCACCACTACATAAAAATTGAACATGCCAGAAGCTGGCGGCAACATCGAATAGGTTGGCACGGTGGTGGTGCCAATGAGCACGCCCGGAACATTGCCACTGTACCATTTATAGATGACGGTGTTGCCACAAACGGTCGGCGTGGTCAACTGCACATTTTCCGAAGCGCAAATGATATTGTCCGCTGTTTGCAAGGTTGGCTTTTGCAGCGGCAACATGTCGCAGGTTACTTGCACAACGCCCACGGCATCGCAGCCCGTGAGGCCTTGAATCACTACATTGTAAAAGCCGAGGTTGCCATTGTTTGCATCCAAAATCACGGGGTTTTGGGTGTAGGCAAAAGCAAGCCCTTGTGGATTGTACCAAACATACTGGTATGGATTGGCACCGCCGCCTGTCGCCACGGGTGGGTTGGCAAACAAGGATAAATTGTTGCTGCCGCAAGTAGTGGACACCGTTGGCGAAGGGCCAAGCACCACCACGTTTACGAAAGTATTGCAGGTTGAAACATTGCCTGCAAGATCCGTTACTGTCAGCGTCACAGGGTTGGGGTTGGAGGCTTCATCATTGCAAGTGACTGTGCTGGGCGTCACCGTCATGGAAGCGATTCCGCAGTTGTCGGTGCTGCCGAGGTCAATATCGGAAGGCAGGATGGTCTCAGACACAATGCCCGAAGGATTGATTTCAATGAAAGTGGGACCACAAACCACCGTAGGCGCTTGTGTGTCGTTCAGCATGACATTGAAGGAACAGCTTCCCTGGTTGCCTTCTAAATCGGTGGCACCATAGGTAAAGGTCGTGGTGCCTTGGTTGAGCGTATAGGAAGTCGCTTGCAATGGCGGCGTCAGCGTCACTTGGCTAATGGTCGTAGCGCCGGAAGCCGAGAAGGTCGGCGAAATGCTCTCGTAGCTGATGGTAGCTGCGATGGTGCTGCTGTCCGTGTCGCCATTGAACGTCACTAGGGCGGGGTTGCAAGGGTTGATGCCCCAGCCTGGCCCAGCAGGCGGTATTGGATAACTTTGGTACGAGACGGCTGAAATATTGATGGGGCCAGCCGAAGCCCAATCGTTGAAGGTGGTGGCTGGCACGTTGAACACTGCCGTACTTGGCGTATTGCAGTCGCCCGGTGTCACGTGCGGTTGGCCTTTGGCTGTAGAGCCAAGCAAGTTGCCGTCGTTGTCATAAATCAAATAGTAGGCGCCTACCGAATCCACATCACCTTGAATGGTAATGGAAATTTGAACGTTGCCTGGCGAAGCATTGCCTTGCAAACCTGTGAAGGTAAAGGATTCGTCCTCGGCGAGGTAGTCGTTCAGGTTCGGGTTGTAGGCGTAGGTAATCAGCTTGGGAACGGTCTGCGTCGTTGGCGTTGTCACCCCGCAGTTGTCAGTAATATTGGAAAATAGCGGGATGAGCACCTCCTGCGTGCACTCGCCGGGGGCGAGGTTCAGGTTCATGCTCGGCGGGCAAGCAATGGCCGGAGCTTCGTTGTCCTCCACTCCCACATCAAAGCTGCAGGTGGTTTCGTTGCCTGCGCAATCGGTGAAATAGTAGGTCACCACGGTGCTGCCTTTCTCAAATGTTTCCGTTACCGGGGCTATCGGAGAGACCAATGTCTTTGGCCCGCTGTTCAAACGGTACTCAAACTTGAGGTTGGAAGGCACCTCGGTCGTGTAACCGATATTGGCCGTCACCGAACCGTTGGGGCAAATGGGGTTGATGGAAAAACGCCCCGGCTGCCCTACTGGCACATTGGGTTTAACCGTCAAAGTCAGCACCCCATCGAAGGCCCAAAGGTTGACTTGCGCAGCAGTCAGCGTGAAACTGGTCGTTGTGTCGCCGCATTGGATGGACGTATGTGCAACTGGGCCAAGCACTGCACCATTTTCACCATAAACCATAAAGAATTCGGTCGGCTCCTCGGCGTCAACGTTATTGAGTGCGAGGGTCAGTGTGGCATTTGAAGTGGCAATGAACGGCGGCCCCGGTACGCCGAAATTAAAGACGAGGTCGTTCACCGGCGTCTCCACTGGGTCTTGGCCACTAGGTATCGTCAGCGTTTGCGTCAGCGAATAATTCTGGGCGGCAGTAGTGTTGCCGCAATCTTCAACGATGCTGGGCAATGCCAGCGTCAGGGTAGCATCGCAGAGGCCAGGGTCGGTGCCCACCGAGAAGTCGGCCGGGCAATTGGTCACTGTCGGGGGAATGTTGTCGGTCACGGTGTAGGTGGCCGCTG
The DNA here is from genome assembly GCA_031426435.1 of Saprospiraceae bacterium. GTDB lineage: Bacteria > Bacteroidota > Bacteroidia > Chitinophagales > Saprospiraceae > UBA6168. Next base: position 19,569 of record JANPLH010000449.1, read on the forward strand.
TGGTGTCCCGGTTGCCACATTTGTCCACCACGATGAAGTCCACGGTACGGCTACGGTAGATACCAGCGGTTGGGCTGGCGCAATTTGGAGCAGCCAGGGTCGCATTCGTCGTTGTACCAGCATTATAAGCAAACCAAGTCAGGTCAGCAGTTGCCGTGCAGTTGTCAGTGGCCGCAGCGCCGCCGTGGCTGGCTGCCCAAGTCGCAAAGGCGGCATCGGCGTCCATGGCATCATCGCAGGAGACAGACTGATTTTGCGCAGCAATGCCAACTACCGGCCTAATATTGTCGGTGACGGTAATGATTTGCAGGTCCTCTACGATATTGCCGCAGGCATCCTGTACCCGCCAAGGTCGCTTGATGACGTAGCTATGGTCGCAAGACCCCGTCACCAAAGTATCCGGCAAATGGGAATAGGTCGGCTGCATGTCGCAGTTGTCGGCAATCGCTGTTGGAATACCCGTGAAGGTAAGGTTGCTCGCATTTGCGCAATCCACCGTGACGTCGGCAGGGAAAGTGGCCGTCGGTGCAATGGTGTCCTGCACGGTGATGGTCTGTGTTTTTGAAACGGAGTTCAAGCAGGGGTCGGCCACCGTCCAGGTGCGGAGGATGGTGCGCTCCTGTGGGCAAGTGCCGTTGTTGATGACATCGGCCATGCTGATGTTCAGCACAGCGGAGCAGTTGTCCGACACATTAGAATAAGTGCCGAGGGTCATCGTGTCAATGGGCGTTCCGCAGTTCACGGTAGTATCCGCCGGAATGCTGAAGGTCGGCTGCACGGTATCCTCGATATTGATGGTCTGCGATTGGGTAACGCTGTTTCCGCAGCCGTCGCTTATCGTCCAGGTGCGCACGATGGTATAGTCATAATGGTTGCAGGAACTAGTATTAGGCGACTGCGAATTGGTCTGTGAAAAAGATGGAACGAGACCAACAGCACAGTTGTCGGTAGCAGTAACCGTGGCCACGGCGGGTATGGGGTCGTCGCAGTCAATCATCACATCGGTTGGCACGCCGACCAGCACAGGCGGGGTCGTGTCGGTGATGGTGTAGGTGGCCGTAGCGGTATCCGTATTGCCGGAGGCATCCACCACGGTAAAGGTCACGGTCACAGAGCCACAATTATTTGTAAACGTAGCCGGGCCGTTATTGTAAATGGTGTCAATGCCACAGTTGTCGAAATCGCCGCTGTGCACATCGAGCGAGTCCATTTGGGCTTGGCGCCACACAGCGTAGTTGTCCGACTCGCAGGGCGCTGTGGCGCTGGTCAGCGGGATGTTTATCACCGGGGCCACCGTGTCAATGAAGCTCAGGACGTAGCAGAGCGTGTCTTTGACGGCGGTTGGTGAAGTAATGATGTAGTGTACCGTGACATCGGTGCCGGCTGGCACCGTGCTGCCGATGGGGTAGCCCCCTGGTGGCACGTACTCTACAAAGGTGGAAATGTTGCCGCCAGAAATCTGAATATAGGTGCTGGGGCTGCTGAGGGTACCAATACAGGAGGTGCCAATGAAAATGGTGTCCGGCCCGCAGTAGGTCATCGTGAACTGGTCGCC
>JANPLH010000450.1:0-18743 GCA_031426435.1 Saprospiraceae bacterium
AGGCTGTTGTCCTTGCTGGCGGGTAGGGATTGATATTGCGGATAATCGTCTGATAAAAACGCCATTCAGCTTCTTGCTGGATGGCGTTTTTCTATTGTGTATATTTATGAAATAGTTTGATAATTTTTTTGACTGCCATAGGCTTTTCCACAATTTTTTAATGCACCATTGAATTATGGCTATTACCTTGTACCATAAAGATATCGGATGTGTACATCGCCTTATTTGGCAAAATTGATTTAGGATAATAAAACTACCGGTATGAAAAAATATAGCCACTTGTTTTTGTTCTGTGCTTACCTGTTTAGCTTACTGACGGTCGCTGGTTGTGGGGATGATTGTTCGGGATGCCCGGAGGATGTGGAACTCTCGGATTTGATGGAACTTAGGGTTCCTTATCAAGTGGGTCAAGTAGTCCGCTTTGCCAATGCTACTGGGGATACGATTGCTTTGAATTGTATGGAAAGAGCATATTCTCAGCAAGAATCGAGGCCAATGGAAAGACCTTATTCTGAATGTTGTCCTAGCTATTTTGCGGAAAATGTAGCTTGCTTATTAGCTGGCGATGCAGGAAATTTTATTAGAGTTTTCACTGATTATTCTGTATATTATTCAATAACAGTTGCAGGAAGCCTAAAAGGGCTAAATTATAATATCGGCAGTTTTCAGAACAAAATCGACTCCGTCCAGATAAATGGACAAACATTTATAAATGTATCAATATCGGATAAAAACAATGATAACGAAGTATCTGTGTTCCTTGGAAATGATGGAAAGGGTATAGTCGGCTATATACTCAATGGGGAAGAATGGGCATTGGTTGAATAACCCTTTCAATCCTTCCAAATAAAAAGCCCCGTCAGCATTCTGCTAACGGGGCTTTCCTTTTTCGTGCCAGTCCCTTGTCAATTGCTCAACATCACCGGCATCACCAGCATCAAAATCTCCTCGCCTTCGTTCGGCTCGGCAGGTAGCAGGATGCCCGCACGGCTGGGCGTGGAAAGCTCCAACTTCACCTCGTCGGACTCCATCACGCCTAACATTTCCACCAAGAACTTGGCGTTGAAGCCAATGGTAATGGGGCTGCCCTCGTAGTTGCAGGTAAGCTGCTCGTTGGCCTCGTTCGAGAAGTCGAGGTCTTGTGCTGAGACCGTCAGGCTGTCGGGCGATATATCGAGGATGACCTGGTTGGTCGTCTTGTTGGCGTAGATGGCGATGCGCTTGAGTGAACTTTGCAGGTCGGCCCGTCGGATGGAGAGGGTGTTCGGGTTGTCCACCGGAATGACGGCGTTGTAGTCGGGGTAGCGGGCATCAATCAAACGACAGACGAGGTGCGTATTGCCGAAGCTAAAAAACGCATTGGCCTTGTCGAAGGACATCTTCACGTCAGCATCAGCGGGCAAAGCGTTTTTCAGCAGGTTGAGCGCCTTTTTTGGGATGATGAACGAAGTTGCCACCTCGCCAGCAATGCCTTGGAAGGAATATTTCACCAATTTGTGGGCATCTGTGGCCACAAAGGTCAGCCTATTGAAATCGAGGGTGACATAGACCCCCGTCATGGCCGGGCGCAGTTCGTCGTTGCTGGTAGCAAACAAGGTCTTGTTGATGGCCTTAATAAGCGTGGCGGCTGGCACGTTCACCGAGTCCACCTTGTCAGATTCGGGGATTCGGGGATAGTCCTGGCCATTTTCCCCGGCGAGGCGGTACTTGCCGTAAGCCGAGGTTATCGTAATGCCGTAGGTTTCGTCGTCAACGGCAATGGTGATGGGCTGGTCGGGGAGCGCTTTCAGCGTATCCAGCAAAATTTTGGCAGGAATAGCTACCGTGCCGTCGCCGTCCGACATAACCTCGACCATGTTCGTGATGGAGGTTTCGAGGTCGGTGGCGGCTATGGTCAGTTCGTTTTTCTTTATCGAAAAGAGAAAGTCGTCAAGGATGGGCAGCACGGGGCTGGAGGCGATGGCACCGCTGGCAATTTGGAGGTGCTTGAGAAGTTCGGAGGAGGATACGCTGAATTTCATAAAACTTGCTGATTTTCTTGAATTTGGGCAAAAGTAATCTTTGATATAGAATATGCTTACAAAATTATTCAACAGATTGTGGATAACTTAGGAGGTAGGAAGGTATGAGGTATAAAGGTATGTGGCACAGCATACCTCCATACCTCATATCTTCCTACCTAAAACTTCCTACCTTGCTCCGCAAAACAAACCGCACATGCAGTTTTTAAATGATGATTACCTGAAGGTACCTAAGCGGGATAAGTGGTTTTTGGTGTCAATTTTCCTCTTGGTCGCCGTTTTTTCAGGCAAGGGCCAAGTCTCCGACAACTTCTCCGATGGCGACCTCACCGCCAATCCTACATGGCAGGGCGACGTGGCCGAGTATCAGGTGAATGCCGCCTTTGAACTCCAATTGAACGCTCCCGATGCAGGCACCTCCCTGCTTTACCTGCCCACAGCCATTGCCGACAGCGCCGTTTGGGAACTGTATTTCCACCTCGATTTCGACCCATCGAACAGCAACCGCCTCCGCATTTACCTCCAATCCGACTCCCCAGACCTGCTCACGGGCAACGGCTACTACTTGCTCGCCGGTGCGGATGGCACGGGCGATGCAATACAATTGATTCGGCAAGATGCCGGGACGGCAACAGTGCTTGGTTCTACCTCGGCTGGCAGTGTGGCCATTTCGCCCATGGTGCGCCTGCGCATGACCCGTGAGGTGGGTGGCCTTTGGAAGCTCTCGGCTGACCTCGCTGGCGGTCAAAACTTGACGCCGCAGTTCGAAGTGACCGATGCGACTTATGGCGCTGGCAACCATTTTTTTGGTTTTTACTGCCTTTACACTGCCACCCGCAAGGACAAATTTTTCTTCGATGACATCAATATAGCGCCGCTGCTACCGGACACTACGCCGCCCGTGCTGCTTTCCGCCTCGCCCGTTTCACCAACAGAAGTGGATGTTCGTTTCGATGAAAATTTGGACGAAACAACCGCCACGGAGCCTGGCAATTACAGCCTCGACCACGGCATTGGGCAGCCCTCCGCCGCTTTTTTGGATGGGGTGGACAAAACCTTGGTGCACCTCTCTTTAGCCTCGGCGCTGCAAAATTTGACGACTTATACCTTGACTGTCAATCAATTAGCTGATTTGCAAGGCAATATCGCTGCTTCGCAAAGCGCCAGTTTTAGCTATGTCGAAGTGGCCGAGGCCGTGGAGTACGATGTTTTGATAAACGAAATCATGGCCGACCCGACACCACCTGTGGCGCTGCCCGCTGTGGAGTATATCGAACTGTTCAATCGCAGCGACAAGGTGCTCGACCTCGTTGGTTTTGGCTTTTCGAGCGGCAGTGCTCCGCAAATTTTCCCCAGCTACCAATTGTTGCCCGGCGGCTACCTAATCGTCTGCGACGACTCCAAGGTGGACTCTTTGGCTGCCTTCGGCAATGTGCTGGGCCTCGGTACCTTTCCCGCCCTCACCAACGATGGTGACGACCTCACCATCACCGATGCCGACGGCAACGTCATCCACCAAGTCAGCTACAGGATAGACTGGTACGGAGACGCTCAGAAAGAAGAAGGCGGCTGGTCGCTCGAACTCATCAGCCCGCTGACGCCTTGCCGTGGCTCTGCCAATTGGCGGGCCAGCGAAAACCTGCTCGGCGGTACGCCCGGTCAGCCCAACTCCGTGCTGAACCCCACGCCCGACCTGACCACCCCCTTGCTGACCCAAGTCTTTGCCAGCGCCGCAGACCCTACAGAAGTTCAGTTCATTTTCGATGAAAGGCTCGACCCTGCAACTGCTACCAACCCCGCCAATTATGGTATCAGTGGCGGTCTTAGCGTTGTTTCGGCCAGCTTCCTGCCGCCCTTCTCATTTGTGGTGGTGGCGCAATTGAGCGGCCCGCTACAGCCGAGCATTTTTTACGAAGTAACAGTACAAAATGTGGCTGACTGTTCCGGCAATGTCCTCTCCGGCACGAGCACATTGAGCTTCGCCCTGCCAGAACCCATCGAAGCCAACGATTTGATTATCAATGAAATATTGTTCAACCCATATTCAGGCGGCTCCGATTTTGTGGAGATTTATAACCGCTCCACGAAGGTGCTGAACCTCGGCGACCTCGTCATTGGAAACCTTGAAGTTGGTGTGGACACTACTACCGCCGATGTGGCAAGCGACCGTCTCATCCTTCCTGGCGAGTACGCCGTTTTCACCGAAAGCCCAAGCGACCTCCAAAGCCGCTACACCGTGCAGGATGCCAACGCCCTCATCGCCAACGACCTGCCTTCCTTCAACGACGATGCCGGGAACGTGACCATCTATCGGGCTGGACAAACTGGGGCCGTCATCATTGATGCTTTTGATTATTCAGAGGATTTTCACCACCCGTTATTGGATGAGCAGGAGGGCGTGTCCTTAGAGCGCCTCCACCCTGGTGGCACAACGCAAGACCCCGCAAACTGGCACTCGGCTGCCAAAAGCGCTGGATGGGCAACGCCCACCTACCAGAACTCTCAATTCTTTGAAAATCAAGCGATTGGCGACGGTTTTTTTGAAATTCCAGAAACGACCATCTCTCCTGACGGCGACGGTTACCAGGATTTTTTGGTCATCAATTACAAAACCGATAAGCCGGGCTATGCCGCCAAGGTGCGTATTTTCGATGCTGAAGGCAGGTTCATCAAGTCCATCGCCAACAACGAACTGCTGGCCACTGAAGGTTTCCTTCGCTGGGACGGCGACACGGACGATGGCACGAAGGCAAGGATTGGTATTTATGTGCTGGCGTTGGAGCTTTTTCACCCGGATGGGACAGTGCGGGAAACGAAGAAAACTTGTGTGGTGGCGGGGAGGCTTTGATAGTTGGTAATTTGGCAGTTGGCAGTGTGCAATCGGACATTGCCAAAAAATAAAAAGCGGCGCTGCTTGCGCAGTCACCGCTTTTCCCAAATCTGGTTGTTTTTTGTTTTTGACTTCAAAACTCCCTCGTTTGGGAAGCTTAATTTTTTGTGAAATCCAGTTTTTTTGTGAGACCAATTACTGCTTTGTGAGACCAATAAAAATAAACACAGGACAAATGTCGGCTGTTGCGCTGACGAAAAAAGCACCATTTTTAAATTATTGTGACGTTAAAAACCGTTAATCTGCGGTTAAAAACCCTTAGTTTACTGGCATTTCTGGGCCAAACTTGTATATCTTTTCCGTGGGATTTGCATAGGGGAAAATTGTTCCTTCCTGCATCTCTTTTAAAAAACATCTAAAGTCAATTTATGAAAACACAAATTTTGGCGTTTTTGGCCCTTTTCAGTGTGGTGCTTTTGGGTGCTTGCAGCAATAAACTCAGCTACTTTACCGATGAACTCAACGAGCGCTACCGCTGGACGGACGGCGAACTGAAGAAAATTCAGTTCTACGTTTCACAGGACATCGTGATGAAGCGGGAGATTACTGGCGGCGACCGTGAAATCATTTCGGGCAAGATTAAAATCGAAGATGGCCGCCAAATCGAAGAAGTGGTCATTCGGAAGGGTACGCCCGGTGCCTTTTTGTTCAGCCCAAAAGCCGACCGCTTTGCCATCGGCTTTGAAGAGAGCAGCGAGCGTTACCTGATATTTGGGCCAAGCCCCAAGTACAGCGACCGTTTCGTGCTCATGGCCTCCGACTGGGACCGGAAAAGCGGGGAAGTCTCCTACGACAACAAAACCTGGAAGGTCTCTTCCGACAATGCCTACTCCGCACTGCTCGTGGATTTGCGAAAAATCAACAAGGTGGACGTGAACTCACGGGTGGTAAAGGGGCGGAAGGTTGATTAAGGGTTTTATTTAGCCAACCTATTGAAATGCTGTCTTTTCTAATCACATTTGTCTTAAGTTCCATGATGGTTCCCATGCAGGGGCTGCCTGCTCCGCCGGGAACTATCATGGTCAATGATTCGGTATTCATTGACATGCATATGGTAAGTGTGGAGGCTTACGAGGAGTTTTTACTTTTTTTAAAGCATCATTCAAAAGCCTCGTCTCTCGGGATTAAGTATCAGGATTGTGTGCCAGATTCCAATATCCATTATCGTAACAAGCCTTATTTAAGCACAAAAAAATACAGCAACCAGTGGCCTATTTTAAACCTCTCCTTTTCACAAATTGAAGCCTATTGCAAATGGCGCAGCTATGTTGTTTCATTGATGAAAAATAACCCTGATGAAAGAACCTGCAATTTTGAGCAATGGGAAATATTGGATAAATCCGACCCTTTGCACCGCTACGAAATACAATACTTGCTGCTAGATTCCTCTCTTCTGAAAGCCCCATATTTGGAAAAGCAGTTAGACGTCGCTGAAATATGCAAGGGCGGACTAACTGATAAACAAGTTCAAAACAAGCATTTCAAGTCGCAAAACGTTTATGGGTTCAGGTGTTTGGCCACATATATTCTGCGCTAATTACATAATTTGCCGTAGTGGTTTTCATAATCCCGCTGGCTTGCCTTTATCACTTCATAAGCCTCCTCCCTGCCATATATATCTGTGATTTCTATCTGTTGAGCCGTGCCGGGAAACTGTTTGTAGGTCAAAAAATAATGCCCTAAACGGTTCACGATACTCGGCGGCAACTCCTTGATGTCAGACCATTGGTTGTACAGCTCATCCTGTTTTAGCACCGCTATGATTTTGTCGTCCGCCTCGTTGTTGTCAATCAGGCGGAAGCCGCCCACGATGCGGGCCTGCACGATGATGTCGCCATGCGTGATATCCCGCTCCGTGAGCACGCAGATGTCGAGCGGGTCGTTGTCGCCAATGATGCCCGTTCGCCCGGTTTTTTCCATGCAAAACTTGCCGACCTCTTCCTTGCAATAGGTCTTTGGAATGAAGCCGTACAGCGCCGGAACGATGTTCGAGAACTTCTGCGGTCGGTCAACTTTTAGGTGGCCGGAGGGCTTGTCCACCTCGTACTTCACTGTATCAGAAGGGATGATTTCGATATAGGCCGTCACCACCTCCGGTGCCTGTGCGCCGATTTCGATGCCATGCCAAGGGTGGGCTTGGAAGCGCAGGCCCGCCATTTTTAGGAACTTTTGGAAAAGTAATTCGTCCATACAGCGATTTGAGGATGTGAAATGAGTGGCGAAGGTAGGCAAATGGCCATTCATCCATGCTTCGCCAATGTTTACCCATAAAATTTAGGCTGTTTTGTAAAAATAACTACCTTGGTCAGGCTTTAGACGGGCGATTTTTACTTCAGTTCAGCCTGTCAAAAATCTATGGTTTAAAATCTAAAATCAGTAAACATGGCATTCTTCAATGATTTGAAAAAAATCTTCTTCGGTGCAAAATCCGTCACCAAATCCGCCGCCGAAAAAGCCGTGGACGCCACCAAGGAAGCCAGTAGCGACCTCTGGGACAAAGTGCAGGACACCGCCGCCGACCTCGGGAAAACCGTCGCTGAAAAAGCCGACCTCGCCATGGACAAAGCCGCCGAAATGGCCGAAACCGCCAAGGAAAAGGTCAGTGACTTCGTCCATGACACGTCCCAGCCTGCCGAACCAGCACCTACCGAGACCAACGATGTGATGGACGCCATCCTCGCCGAACGGGAGGCTGCCGCAACGCTATCGGCACCCATTGCGGAGCAAGAGGAAACCCTCGAACTGCCGCCACTAAAGGTCGCCACTGATGCCCCCAAGCTGTTGGATGATGGAAGAGATGACGACATCAAATTATTGGACGACGGCAAGGAAGATGAACCGAGCATGTTTGATTCGCTCAAATCCACCGCAACAGCTACGGGCGCTACCGTCATGGAAAAAGGCGGCGAAGCAATAGACAAAGCGGGCGACTTCGCCAGCAAAGTCGGCGGAAAGGTCATGGATGTTGGCGGCAAGTTCACCGAACGCTTTGGCGAGACCGCCGAAAATGTGGGTGAAAAGATTTTTGAAAAAGGCGGCGAGGCACTCGACAAAGCGGGAGATTTCGCCAGCAAGGTTGGCGAGAAAGTCTTGGAAACAGGCGGCAAGCTCACCGAACGCTTTGGCGAGACTGCCGAAAATGTGGGCGAAAAGATTTTTGAAAAAGGCGGCGAGGCCCTCGACCGTGCCAAGGACTTGGCGGCAGGGCTTGGCGCAAAAATTATGGCAGCAAAGGACGACCTCATGGCCAAGGCCCAAGCCGAAGCCGAAAAATCGGGCGAGACGACTGGTAGCCTGATCGACAAGGCCAAGGAACTGAACCAAAAGCTGGAGGATAAAATCAGCGGCAACAACACCAAGTTTGCCGACACGCCGCTCACGACGGGCGGGAGCGAATTCGCTAAGCATGACAGCTTCTGGGAGAAGGCAGAGCGATTCGCCAAGGGCGACCACCATATGAAGGGCGACCAACTCAAGCCCGGTGAAGTCAAAATTTCGGAAACTGGCGAGACCAAGCCCGATGATAAAAGGACGGACGATTTGATTGATGATGCGATTGTGGAAAGCTGACCAATAAACAGGCAATTGTGAGGCGTGCTTTGCGAACACCAGCCTTATATTATAAGCAAGCAATGAGATATGGCGGGTACGGGATCATATCTTGCGGACATATTCTATGGGGCAAGGGCGGGCAGATTTGATAAATCTTAGAGATTTGTCAAATCTGCTCCTTCCGCATTCCTAATATTTGGCCAAAATTCACTTCCTAAAACATTCCCAAATGAGAAAATACTTACCCTTCTTCGTCCTGCTCGCCTCTGCCACCATACTTTCCGCCCAAATCACCATCACCAGTGCCACCTTCCCCGCAGCGGGCGATACGCTGCGGATGGCCATTGACTACGCCCCTCCTTCTGGCATAGCGGTATTCACCCCGCCGGGAGGCAATCAAGTCTGGGACTTGAGCGACTTGGAGGCCGATGCAACCCAAGAAATCGTCTTTCGCTCGGCCAGCGAGGGCAACGTGGGCGCTCAAGTACCCGGTGCCGAATTGTTTGCCGTCCTATCGCCCGCCACGGAGTCGTACTACAATGTGACGGACACGAAGTTTGAACTGCAAGCCTACCACGGCATCCTGCCCTACGACCTTGTCTCCAATAATATTTTCGAGTACTATCCGCCGCTGCCAGAGCGCCGTGCGCCGATGAATTTTTTCGACATCAGCGCAAACTCCTCGGGCTTCCTTGAACTATTTCTCCCCTTGGCCTTTTCGCCACTATTGATGATCAACTTGGCCGCAGTAACGAACAATGCCCAAATAGACTCCATGCGCTATCGGGTTGCTATCAGCGAAATATCCGCTGTGGACGGCTACGGCACCATGAGCATACCCGGCGGCAACTTCGACGTGCTGCGGGAAAAACGCACCCAGTACACGGAGACCCGCATTGACGCCAAAATCCCCCCACTTGGCTGGTTGGACATCACCGATAACGCCATTCAGGCAGGCTTTTATGGGTTGGGCGTGGATACCACGGTTGCCTACTATTTTCACAACGACGTGGCAAAGGAGCACATCGCCATCGTGACTTTGAACAATCAACAGAACGCCGTCACGCAGGTAGTTTTCAAGAATACCACCCCTCCCGTGGTGGATGGGCTGGACGAGGAAAATGCAGTAAATATTGCTGTTAAAATCTCGCCAAATCCCGCCAGTGATGAAGTGGTTGTTGATTTCAAAAACCTTGCGCCTGGCAAGTACCGCTTGGTCATTTTCGACGAGCTGGGGCGGGCAACGGTAGAGCGGACTGCACAGCTGAGCAGCGGGCACACAGAACGCTTGGACTTGTCCCGGCTTTCGCCGGGCATTCATTTTTTTAGCCTTTTTGATGAAAAAGGGCAGATGGTCTGCCGAGAAAAATTGGTGAAGCTCTAAGGGGGCGAGATAGCTTTATGCCACCTTTTTCGCCCGCTTGTCAGCCTTCATCTGAATCACGTCCACCAAGAAAGCAAAAGCCATAGAGAAGTAGATATAGCCTTTGGGAATCTCGAACTGGAAGCCCTCTGCCAGGAGCGACACGCCAATCATCATCAGGAAGCAGAGGGCCAGAATCTTGAACGAAGGGTGCTGCCGGATGAAATCGCTGATGGGCTTCGAGGCCACCAGCATAATGCCCACCGTTACTATCACAGCAGTGTACATCACCCAAAGCTCCTGCACCATGCCCACGGCAGTGATGATGGAATCAATGGAAAACACGAGGTCAAGGATGATGACTTCCGAAAGCAGCCTACTGAAACTGGCCTGCTTGGGTACGATGGGCGTGTCGTCAGATATGTCCTCAGTCTTTTGGTAGATTTCCTTGGTGCTTTTATAGATGAGGAAAAGCCCGCCTAAAATCAGGATTAGCCCCTTACCCGAAAACTCAATGTCGAAGAGCGTGAAGAGCGTCTTGTCCAGTTTCAATATCCAAGAAATGACTGCCAAGAGCAGCAACCGCATGACCATTGCCAGTCCGATACCCCAATAGCGGAGCTTATTTCGGTGGCTTTCGGGCAGCTTGTCGGCGAGGATAGAGATGAAGATGATATTGTCAATTCCGAGAATAACCTCTAAGGCTATTAAGGAAATCAAGGGGATGATGGCGTCGGTCATAATTTGGTCATTGAATTAGTTAGTTGAAATTCGCCTAAAACAGATTGGCCTTTGCCATGTTCCACATTTACACATGTTTTAATTTAAATCTAATTTTGGAAGCGGAATATTACCGCCCCCCAGGCCTGTACTGCCGTTTTGCCCTTTTTTCCACATCCTCCCGATAAAACGCCACGTCCTTGAACTGCACATCCACGTATCGCTGTGCCTGGCCGTAGAAATGCGGTGACTTCGGGTCGCCGCTCTCGCCGCCTGCCAGCAGGCTCTTTGCCTTGAGCTGTGGGCCAAACTCCACCACCGCTACGAAGCTGTTGCCGGAGGTGCCGTAGATGCGCTTGGTGCCATTGTGCTGTGTGGCACCATAGCTGGCCAATGCACCCCATTTTGCGGAGGCGAGGCCGCAGGGCAGGCTCGGTTTTGCGTCATCAAACGGCTGCTCGATGTCCCCGGTCAATCGCTGGAAGCGGTTGATATCGCCCCAGGGCACGTCCCAGCGGCCAAAATCGGCGATAAGCTGCACAACGGCCTCCTTGAAAATGGCCAACCGCTCTGTTGGTGGCGAGCCAGTACCGAAATAGTTGATAGTAGCCATGTCGCCGATATACTCGTATTTCAAGTCTTCGGGCACTTTCCCTTGCTTTTCATAGTGTGTCCCATAGTAGTGCGCCAGCGACATCGGCACGGACTCCTTGCTGACACGGAAATCCCATTTGCGGAGCAATTCTATTGCTGGCGTAATGGTGGGGTCCTTTTGCGAAGCACCATCAAAAGCCTGAACCAGACCCGGTATCAATTTTTCAAACCCCGGTAATTGCGGGTCGTAGGCCGTTTCAATGAGTTTGTCGAGGGTGAAATCCTTGCGCTCCTTGAGCAAACGCACGGCATGGATGCCCCGAAAATTCTCTTTGGGCAGGCGCATATACACTGGGTAATCCTCCGGTTTGGGGCTGTTCTCTCCGGCGCAGGTGAAGGGCGTCGAATTGCAGTTTTGCAGCCAGCCATTGGGCGGGTTCACCACCACGATGCAGTCGTCCACAGGGTGCAGGCCTTGCCAATCGGTAGCGGGGTTGCTGCCGTCCACGGGCTTCGAGAAGTCGAATGTGGTATCCCTTTTCGGGACAAAATTGCCGTGATAGTAGGCGATGTTCCCCTCTGCATCTGCGAAGACGGTATTGTTCGATGAGTTCGTTCGGATGTCCATCATCTTGCGAAACTCCGCATGGTTGCTCAGTTTCGTGCGGGTAAATGATTGCGTGAGCGCCTTCACGGGGTCCCACATCATGGCTGTGGCCACCCAACGGTCGCCAATCATGTGCGTGACAGGACCGTGGTGGGTGCGGTAAATGGGGAATTTCCGCTCCTTTGTTCCATTATCCTCTTTGTATTTTAAGCTGACTTGCTTCGCAATGACGGGGCGTTTTTCAGCGCCATATTGGTAAACATATTTGCCGTTTTCTTGCGTCACCGTTTCCAAAAACTCGTCCATCACATCGGTGTAGGACGAGGTGTGCATCCAGCCCGTTTTCTCGTTAAAGCCTTGATAGACAAAGAATTGTCCCCAAGTGACGGCGCCATAGACGTTCAATCCTTCCTCGCTCACCACATGGATTTCGGGCCTAAAATAAAACGAGGTGTGCGGGTTGATGAGCAGCATGGCATTGCCGGAGGCCGTCAGTTTGCCAGCGATGCTGAATCCGTTAGAGCCGACCGGTTCTTCATTGGGGTCGGGGTGCAGCAGGCCATCACCGAATTCGTTCAGGCCGAGCGATTCTTTGTCTTCGTAAAACGCTTTGATGCGCTCGGTCGGAATATTTTCGATGTCTGCACCGATAGAGCCTTCGCTAAAGTACATCGGGTACCATGGCTCGAAATGGGTCAGCAGTTTTGGCTTCACTTCAGGGTGCGTGTGCAGGTAATAGTTAACGCCATCGGCGAAGGCGTCACAGAGCTTTTTAAGCCAATAAGGGCATTTTTCGTAGTTGGCTTTTGCCTCCTCCTCCGTCATGAACAGTTGGGCCCGCAGGTCGCTATACAGTTCTTTTTCACCTTCCACCTCTGCCAGCCTACCGATGGCCTGGATATAGTTGCGCTCGACCCGGTTAAAGTCGTCCTCGCATTGAGCGTAGAGCATCCCAAACACGGCGTCGGCGTCCGTCTTGCCGTAGATGTGGGGGATGCCGAAGTCGTCCCGGAAGATAGTGACGTTGGCGGCCTGGGCTTGCCAGTGGGCTAGGCCTGAGGTGGATTGTTTGGTTTTACAGGCGAAGAGGGTGAGGAGCAGGAAGAGGAAAAGGGCTTGTTTCATGTTGGATGGCTTATTAAACTGCCAAGGTAAAATCACTATTGATAATTGCAGGGTTTGCGATAGTTTTAAATGTTCTGAAAATCAAAATATTGATTATCCGTCCTATTATTTAGGAATAGGACCTCGCTGAAAATAGTTGGCGATTTAGGTTTTTAGGTTTATTTTTAAAAAAACGAACATCTACCCCCGCTAACTGTTCTCCGACCATGACATCAGCACGAAATACCGAATTGCCCCTTTTGCGGCCTGCCATTCAAGCAAACCTGGACGAAAATCCAGTGGACAGTGCCGGGCATTTCCAGAACGCCACCCTACGACCCATCCTCAAGTTGCAAAATGAACTGCTGCTACAAATGTTCCGGCACTACCTGCAAAAAACGAAGGGCAGCTTCTTTCAGCTTCCCCCGCCGCGGCAACTGGAGTTCATCGCCAATAGCATCCGCAGCGACCTGCGCTTTCGCAACCTATTGACCGGCGTCATAATCGGCCATTTTACCGAAAGCGAAATGACCGTTTTCACTGAACAGGAACAAGAGCTTACCCGCCGCATCGCCGATTTGTTGATACAGCGCCTGAGCGATCAAGTGGAAAAATTGCTTCCCTAACAAGCCGTTGAGGCTCTCCTTTTAGAGGATTGAAAAGGGGCGAGTAACTAAACCCACAGTCTTGGTGGAACCGTAGAAAAATTGCGTGTCAACGCTAATTAATGGGCGCTTTTCGCAACGAAATCGCTGTGCCACAGCTCAAGCAATTTGTTTTCGACCAAAAATTCCTGATTTTTTTTCGATAAAAACAATAATTGAAAGTAAGGGGTAGTTTTATAAGTGAATTTGAACTTTAATAAACTTGTTTAACTAACCAATTTTCAATTTGAATGGAACAATACTTTACACAACTTGATTTGATTCGCTACATCTATCGAGAAACTTCGGCCATTGAGACCCTCGAAATCGCCGAAGCCCTTAGCGAAAACCCCCTGCTGATGGAAGAATACAGGGAACTGTACGAAGGCTATCTGCAACTGCCAAAAGCCAAGTTCAGCCCAAAACCGAACGCCCTCCGCAACATACTTAGCTACAGCGAACAGACGGCATTGAACCCAATGCACTGAGCTGCTGCGGCAGACCACCGAAAGCCCTTCATGGCCTCCCCCGCCTGAAGGGCTTTTCTGTTTTTGGCCCAATTCAAAACAATTTCAACAATTTTCCCTTACCCATTTTCCAATTTCCCACAAATCCACTACCTTACTGCCCAATTCCCATTCCAACAAAAGCAGGACTTCGCCCGTCCTTCCCGCCATTCAAAAAAAATGTTTATTTTTTTCAAAAAATTTGTTTTAAATTAAAAACCCTCGTAGCTTTGCCTCGTCGTTTTAAACAATAACTATCAACTCAAACCAGAATATATGTTTCAAGATAAAGAATCCAAACTCAAGGCGCTGAACCTGGCCATTGACCGGATTGACAAGACCTTCGGAAAGGGTACCGTCATGCGCCTCGGTGACAAGCAAGTGCTTGACGTCGAAACCATTTCCACTGGTTCGCTCGGGCTTGATATTGCACTCGGTGTCGGGGGCTTTCCCCGTGGCCGCATCATCGAAATCTACGGCCCAGAGTCTTCAGGTAAAACCACCCTCGCCATACATTCCATTGCAGAATGTCAAAAGGCGGGCGGCATCGCTGCCTTTGTGGACGCCGAGCATGCCTTCGACCGCAGCTACGCCGAAGCCCTTGGCGTGGACACGGAAAACCTGCTCATCTCGCAGCCCGACAACGGCGAACAAGCCCTTGAAATCACTGAGAACCTCATCCGTTCTGGTGCCATTGACATCATCGTTATTGACTCTGTGGCGGCACTCGTGCCACGCAGTGAGATTGAAGGTGAAATGGGCGATTCGAAGATGGGCCTCCAAGCGCGGCTCATGTCCCAGGCCATGCGTAAGCTGACAGGGGCCATTGGCCGCACGGGCTGCACCTGTATTTTTATCAACCAGTTGCGGGAGAAAATCGGTGTTATGTTCGGCAACCCAGAGACCACCACCGGTGGCAACGCACTGAAGTTCTATGCCTCCATCCGCCTCGATATCCGTCGAAATGGGCAGGCCATCAAGGACAAGGAGGGCAACGTGACAGGCAACCACGTAAAAGTGAAAGTGGTGAAAAACAAAGTAGCACCTCCATTCCGCACCGCTGAATTCGACATCACATTCGGCGAGGGCATCTCCAAAGTGGGTGAAATCATTGACATGGGCGTGGACTTTGGCATCATCAACAAGAGCGGCGCATGGTATGCCTACGATGGGGCCAAGATTGCGCAGGGCCGCGATGCTGGCAAGCAGTTCCTTATGGACAACCCAGAGGTTGCCCGTGAAATAGAGGCCAAAATCAAGGAGAAAATCACGTCGAACCAAGTCAAAATCCCAGCCAGCGCTGCTGTTGCGGACGAAGATGGCAGCTTCGAAGAGAATTAATCCTTGCACACCTAATTTGCATCATTGGTATCTCAAATATAAGGATTGGCCGGGCGCTTTAAACACGCCCGGCCATTTTTCTTTTCACTTAAATGCCAGGCGCAAATAGCAGTAAAAAACAAAAGCAGTGATTGCCAGAGAGCGATTCTAAATTAAACATTGCCATTTCCTACCTTTACCCGCCCGTTTCCAAATACACCATTTTAAAATCACTGAGAAAATGAAACTAACCTTTCGCCTCTTGCCTGCGGCATTGCTTCTTATTGCAGCTGCATTCATCACTGTTTTTTCTTGTAAAAAAGAAGTCACAAACTTCGACCGCCCACAAGACCCGTGGGTGTTCCGCTCGGTGCTCGATTCCATTCCCCGCATTGCCACGGTGGGGCTGCACGACGACCTTTGGATTGCGTACAACACCGCCACCTGCGCCGTCTATAAGTGCTGGAAAGGCGCCGTGAACTTCGACGGGGCGGTTTACACCACCTCGCATGGCCCGCAGCCAAGCAGCATCGGCAACAGCTGGTTCGTGAACAAACATGACAACCCGTGGATAGTGGTGCAAGGCGGAAAGGAGGAAGTGCCTAAAGTGCAGTATCGGGGTCATCGTTTTGAGCAGGGACAGGTGAAGCTAAACTATGAATTGATACTTGCCAACGGCAAAATCATCAAGATGAACGAGCGGCCAGAATACGCCACGAAAGGTAAGCAGGCTGGCCTCGAACGGGTTTTCACCACCAGCGAAGTTCCCGATGGTGCAAAGGTCGTTTTGAAAACAAACCTCAGTTCCATCAGCCTAGAAAGCGCCGTGGAAACCGATGGCCAATGGCAAGTGACGGGCAAGACCGACCGGGAATTCAATGGATTGAAGGGGCTTGACCTCAACGGCCAACTCACGCTGAAATCCAACGGCAGCACCCGTTTTGCGGCGTTTTTTACCAAAAAGCCAATGATTGAAAACACCAACAAAATCGAAGGTGCTGAGGAAGAAGAAAACGTGCCGCTTGGCCTGCGGCTCATTGCCAAGGCGGATTGCAAAAGCTGCCACAATACCTATGTGCAGACGGTCGGGCCAGCATACGTGGACGTTGCGAAGCGCTACAAAAACACGCCCGAAAATATGGCCATGTTGGTAGGTAAGGTGAAAAACGGCGGCTCCGGTAATTGGGGCCAAGCGGCCATGAGCACCCATGCCGACCTACCTGATACCGACATCCAAATCATGGTGAATTACATCATGAACCTCGATAGCTTGGAGGAATCCAAAATTGCCAGTATCCCGGAGAACAAAACCAAAACCGCTGGCCCAGGGCTCGAAGCCAAGGCGGGCGTGAAAGAGGAGGATATCTACCCTGGTGCAGTTGTAAGGGTATATCAGTTTTTGGATAAAAGAAGTTTGACGAAAGTGGCCGACATGAAGCCGCTGCCAAAGCCGGTGTTCGAAGGCATCGTGCCACAGCTGCATGCCACTGCCGCCGACTTCGGCGAACTCACGGACAACTTCGGCCTTATTGCCGAAGGCTACCTAAAAATCCCAAAGGACAATAACTACGTTTTCCGCACCATCAGTGACGACGGTAGCATCCTCTACATTGATGGGCAAAAAGTGGTGGACAACGACGGCCTCCACGGTGACGAACCGAAGGACGGCGAGGTGTCGCTTAAGGCTGGCCTGCACCCCTTCCGATTGGAGTATTTCGAGGCGGGCGGCGGCAACATCATTTCACTCCTTTGGAAATCCTTTGACGATGGTGGCGGCAAATTTGAAATCGTGCCGAGTGCTTTATTGGCACATGAAAAAAGCATGCAACCCACCGGCATCAGCAGCGTGGCGCTGGGCGCAGGCTCCAAAATCCCCGGCGACAAGGCATTTGTATCGGGCGTACACCCCAGCTATGACCTTGCGCAAGCACGCCCAGCTGACTTTTTGCCAAAGGTCGGTGGCATGGACTTCCTGTCAGATGGCCGCCTCGTGGTCAGCACTTGGGATGCCGAGGGCGGCGTTTACATCATAGAAAATGCGCAGAGCGGCGACCCTTCGAAGATGAAGGCCAAAAAAATTGCCAATGGCCTCGCCGAGCCACTGGGCCTGAAAGTGGTCAACGACGTGATTTATGTTTTGCAAAAACAGGAACTCACGAAACTGATTGATAGCGACAAGGATGGCCTGATTGACGAGTATTACACCCTTTGCAACAATTGGGGCGTGAGCAGCAACTTCCACGAGTTCGCCTTCGGCCTTGTTTACAAGGATGGCTTTTTTTATGGCAGCCTTGCAACGGACATACTGCCCGGCGGCGCTGGTGCTCCTGTGCAGCCTAAAGACCGTGGGCATACCTTTAAAATAAGCGAAAAAGACGGCAGCATTGAGTTGATTGCCAGGGGCCTGCGCACACCAAACGGAATCGGCATCGGCGTGGACGGCGAGATTTTCAACGCCGACAACCAGGGCGATTGGTTGCCAAGCAGCAAAATCCTGCACATTACACCAGGGGCGTTTTATGGAAGCCGTGCAGTGGACTTCGATGGCACGGCCAATTTGCCTGTGAAGCAGCCCGTCGTTTGGCTGCCGCAGGACGAAATCGGCAACTCGCCCAGCACCCCGCTCGCCTTCACCGACGACAGCCCGTACAAGGGCCAGATGATGCACGGCGAGGTGACGCACGGCGGCGTGAAGCGGGTTTTTGTGGAAAAAATAAACGGCGAGTACCAGGGCTGCGTGTTTCGTTTCACGCAGGGCCTGGAGGCGGGCGTCAACCGCATGGTGTGGGGGCCTGACGGGGCGCTCTACGTCGGCGGCATTGGCAACCCTGGCAACTGGAAGGACATGAACGGCGACAAGCTCAACTACGGCCTCCAGCGCCTGAAGTACAACGGCAAGCCAAGCTTCGAAATGCTGGCAGTGCGGGCCAAGAGCAACGGTGTGGAAATCGAGTTCACTGAGCCGCTGGAAGAAGGCAACGGTTGGGCCGCCGACGAGTACCAGGTGGAGCAGTGGCGCTATGTGCCAACGAAGGATTACGGTGGCCCGAAGGTTAACCAGGCGAAACTCAAAGTGCTTTCTGCCAACGTCAGCGCCGACCGCAAAAAGGTCTTCCTTGAACTGGCAGGGATGAAGCCGCTGCATGTTATCTATGTGCGGTTGCCGTATTCGTGGGCGAGCGCCAACGGCAATGAGCTTTGGGCGACGGAGGGCTGGTACACCATGAACGCCATCCCTTCCAATGCGCCGGGCGAAAAGACCACCGCCTCCGTATTTGCACCCAACACCCTTTCGGAAGCCGAGAAGGCCGCTGGCTGGAAGCTGCTTTTCGATGGAAAAAGCACGGCTGGCTGGCACGGTTTCAACAAAAAGCCCTTGAGCAAGAAATGGGTGGTGCAGGACGGTACACTACATTTTGACC
>JANPLH010000451.1:0-2866 GCA_031426435.1 Saprospiraceae bacterium
ATTGCGACAGCACAAGCCAATGGATTGCCGCCAAAAGTGCTTCCATGTTCTCCCGGCTTGATGGTCATCATGATTTCGTCGTCGGCCAAAACGGCGGATACGGGGAACACGCCGCCTGACATCGCCTTGCCCAAAATCAAAATATCAGGGCGGCTTTCGTAGTGGTTTTCGCAGCTTTTTTCGCAACCACAATTGCCGCAAGTAGCCAGCAGCCTGCCCGTTCGGGCAATGCCCGTCTGCACCTCGTCGGCGATGAAGAGTACGTTGGCAGCTTTGCACAGTCGCCTTGCCTCCGGCAAATAATTTTCATCGGGGACAAAGACGCCCGCCTCGCCCTGTATCGGCTCGACGAGAAAACCAGCAACGTTGGGGTCTTCCAGCGCATGAGCCAAAGCGGCAAGGTCATTATAAGGAATGATTTCGATACCGGGCAAATAAGGCCCGTAGTGCGTCGTAGCCCCAGGGTCAACACTGGCGGAGATGATGGCTTGCGTGCGACCGTGGAAGTTGCCAGTAACAAAAATGATTTTGGCATCGTGCGAGTCAATTCCCTTCACCTTGTAGCCCCATTTCTTGCAGAGCTTCATGGCTGTTTCCACTGCTTCCACGCCCGTGTTCATCGGCAGCACCTTGTCGTAGCCGAAGTACTCGGTCACAAATTTTTCATAAGGCCCCAACTGGTCGTTGTAAAAAGCACGGGAGGTCAGCGTCAGCTTCTCCGCCTGCGTCTTCAGTGCCTCGATGATGCGGGGGTGGCAGTGGCCTTGGTTCACGGCAGAGTATGCCGATAGGAAGTCATAATAGCGCTTGCCGTCCACGTCCCAGACGAAGACGCCTTCGCCCCTTGCGAGTACCACGGGCAGTGGGTGGTAATTGTGTGCGCCATACTTGTCTTCGAGTGTGATGAGTTCGGCTGCGCCGAGTTGGATTGCTTCCTGTACCATGTTGAATTTGATTTTATTGGGCGCAAAGGTAAGCGGGAAAGTCGGATAATTGGAGCGCCAAATTCCAGCGGCTGCATCGGGAAACAATGATGGGTTGGGTTGGGGCCTCCTCCGAAAACCAGCAAACTAAAACTTCTCTTTTGCTTTCATGGCAGGTAAAATCGCTGACTTTTACCCAGAATGACTACGAACCCTGTAATATTTGATAATTTTGTAAAAAACAAACTTATGAGTGCCAAATCAACTGCCATCCTTATTGTGGCTATCGTCGTTGCAGCCTTCGCTTTTTTCTTGGGTAAAGAACTTATGCAAAGCAACCAAACAACAGGCAAGGAAACGAAAGTACAAGAAAAGGTTACAGCCGAAACTCAAGAATCTACCCATCAAAAGGCTACCGCCGAACAATCGTATCAGGAATTTTTGGTTTTGAAAAAGGAAGGAAAATCCACCAGAAAAGAACTTGATGAACGACTCACGGAATTGGCTGCTCAATTTCCGACCAATTACCGCTTTCCTTTGGAAAAAATTCGGGGTGCTGCCAAAATCAAGGGCGTTCATTCCCACACAGAAGAATTTGAAATCCTGGAAGAAGCGACTAAAATAGCCATCACCTGCCAATGCGGCGACGCTGAAAAGATGCTGGCGGATTTGCTCACCCAAAAAGACAACAAAGAATCAGGTTTTTGGAAGCTATCCACACATCCGCACCAATGGGCCCCGATAATCGAAGCCCTTGATAAACAGGATGTTGAATTGTTGGGAAAACACGGAGACCATCATTAACGCAACGAATCATTGGTCTTCTTTTGCATTTATGGGCAATGCGGTAAATCCAGGGCGGTCAGCATCTCCGGATTATATGGACTAAATAATGCCCACTAAGTACCCTCCACGAAATTAGTTTAGAATAAGAATTGTGCAAGTGCTTGATTGTCAGCGCAATTTCAAATTTCCAAATTTCTATTTAATTTCTATTGGTATTGGATATAAATCGGTTTTGGCACCAATTCCAGCACCTCTTCTGGTTGCATGACCTGTTTTGCTTTTTTTGTGTCATGCTTATAAAAAATCTTAAACCCAGCGAACTGCACAGGCTCCGGGTATATAACTTGCCTATAGGTTCCTTTCTTCTTCGCCTTGCCACCCCAACCGTCCATCTGCACGACGATTTGCACTTCGGGCAATGGCGCAATGTCTTGATAATTGGTCAACATTGGCTTTGTGAAACGATGCACGATTAAGATTTTCGGGGGCAGGTTGTGCAGTTTGACCAGGCCCGCAAGGTACTTCACGGCATAATTGACCGCTTCGGCGTCGAAGCTCCCAATCTTTTTACCAGGACGAACGCCCGGTTGCATAGAAAACTCAGGGTCTATGCCCAAATGGACGTTTGGCATGGATAAAAAACTGTCCAATTCCGGCAATTCTTCTTCCAAGCTGCTCAGACCAATCTGGATGTCAAGGATGACAATCCCATCTATTTTTTTGGCGATGGCCAAGGCCCTTTCGATATGTGCCTTCGGCATCCGCTGGCGGTATTTATTACCTTTCCCAGGGCTGCGCTGCGCCGTGACGGCGATATAATGAATGGCGGGCACTACGGGAGTCATTGAATCCGCTTTCTCCCATTTATCTACTTCCGATTGCAGCTTTTCCAACATCTCCGGTTCAGGCAACTCGCCAAGGATGCCCATTCGCTTAGAATAGAAATTGCCGTAATAAGCTATTACCCGATTGAACGGAAGAATGGCTCCTGCTATGGGGGCGGGTGTTTTCAAGGACAGCCAATTTCCACTTTTATCACCTGCGACCAAGGCCCTAAACCTTTTTTGGTAATCGGCAGTATCCAATTTAGGACTGGTATCCACCGGAGCTTTTTGGGCTTCTGCCAAAGGTACTTTCTGGATAGATTTTGGGTGGCC
>JANPLH010000452.1:0-17628 GCA_031426435.1 Saprospiraceae bacterium
ACGTCCAAAATTTGATTGTCACGCTTAGGGTGCCAACAGGTGGCTTTCAGGTGTCCAACCTGACGAACGAACTGCCGAATGTAGAATTTCAATTCCAAGGCGTTACCGCTCCAATCGAGAACCCCAACTATGATTATTTTCTGTTCTCTTTGGCGCAGCCACCAGAGGTTTTGACTTTTGTGCAGGGCAATACATTGCACTTGTTCACTTTTGAAAATACTGGGGCATGCGTTGGTGATAGCATCAGGATTATGCCCGTTGATGATCCAGCAGCCAACAATCAGACTTTTGCCCTTTCGACTTTCCTCAGCTCACCTGGACTACCTAACGGTGCCGATATTTGCTATGGTACGGCGGCTGCCATCTGCGTTGCTGCTCCTCCACCGCCACCAGCTTGCGATATTTCATTGGATATTCAAAACCTTGGGAGTGGACTGTACGGTGTCAGCATGACGCCAGATACTACATTTACTGCACCTTGGAACAGCATCGGTGGAATGCAACTTACTGTAAAAACAGAGACTGGTGGCTTTGTGGCATCCAATATTGAGAGCCAAATACCCAATGTGGTATTTGAATATAGCGGGAGCGTAATCAGCCCTTCAGAGAATCCTAATTTTGATTATTTCTCTTTTAATTTAGGATCAGCAGGCACAACGCTAATACCTTATGTGGAAGGACAGCCTGTGCTGTTGTTCACATTCGAGAACACGGGAAATTGCGTTGGGGATAGTATTGGATTCATGCTGCCCAATGACCCTGTCCTCAATAGCAGTACCTACAGCCTATCCCAACAGGTGACTGTGGCGGGTTTGCTGGGTGAGGCCATTATTTGTTTTAGCAATACAACAGTGGCATGCGACTCCATCAACAACGACCCTTGCTTCGGTACCACACCGAACTTCGGCCCATTGCAGGGCTGCGAAGGCGCACAAATAGATTTCAAAGATTCGACGATAACAAACGGAACCATTGCTTCTTGGAGTTGGAATTTTGGCGATGGCAGCCCTGCTGTCAGCGGCCAAAACCCAAGCCATACTTATTCTTCCTCCGGGAATTTTGAGGTTTCATTGACGGTGACGACCCAAGAGGGTTGTGATACAACATTCATGGAATTCGTCACCGTTTTTCCGTCACCTGGCGACGCCCCAGTCAGCAGTTATACCATCTGCAATGGCGTTGGTGTCACGATAGAAACACCCGACAATATTACCTCGGCGGTTTGGTCTCCTACCACTGGGCTTGACTTGACCAACCCTTTCAATCCTATTGCTAACCCAGCTACGAATACCACCTATACGCTTACCGCCACCAACTCCTACGGTTGTGTGAATACCAGCCAAGTAGCGGTGGTTGTTAAGGCAAAGCCAGTATTGAGCAACGTAGCTTTTACGGAGATTACCGATTGCAACAAGACAGATGGCACTATCACTGTCACGGCATCCGGCACGGCTGGCGTAGAATATGGTCTGGACAGCGGCAGCGGCATCGTTTGGCAGACGACTAATAGTTTCTCTGCTTTGGCACCAGGTTCATACAGCGTTTATATCCGAAATACCGACGACTCCTGCCCAGTAGCCTACAATAACAACCCGGTACTTCTTCAGCCAAAAGTTGCACCTTCCATTGTTTCCATTTCGCAGGCACAACCAGTTGGTTGCAACAACAACGGCTCCATCACCATCAATGCAACAGGTGGCACTGCACCGCTCCAATATAGCATCACAGGTGCGCCGCCATTCTCAGCGAACAACGTGTTCAGCAACCTCGGTGCTGGCACTTATAATATCGTGGTGCGCAACAACGACGGCACTTGTGCGCAAACGGCTGGCCCATTTGTGTTCACCCAGCCAGCGCCACCAACCATCGGGACACCTGTGGCTGACCAAACAATTTGCGTTGGCTCGACCATCAATATTTCCATACCACTCAGCACGCCCATTGCCAGCTATACCATCAATGGAAGTGCCAGCTATGCTGGTGCAACCATCAACGGAAGCACACTGACCTTCCCGGTCACGGCAACTTTGGGAGCGACAAACTACACGGTCGTACTGGTAAATGCCAGTGATTGCGCAGCAACCGAAACATTCAGCATCACAGGCGTGCCAACGCCTGCGTCTTCGTTTTCAGTGTCCTCCGTGATTTGTGCCAACGGCAACGTGGTACTCAATTTCACGGGTACTTCATTGCCAACGGCGAACCTTGATTGGAACCTCGCTGGGGCACAAGTCATTAGTGCCAGCCAGCAAAGCGGCAGCAGCCCTGCCAATGCCACGATGGTGGTTAAATGGGCCACTTCTGGAACCAAGACGGTTACTTTAGTGGTAAGCAATGGCGGCAATTGCCAAGCAAGTTCCAACCAGACCATCAACGTTTCTACTTTCAATCCGGGGGCAACTTTTGCCATCACGGACGCAAGCTGTGGCCTCAGCAATGGTGCCATCAACATGAGCGTAATCGGCACTGGCTTTAATTACAATTGGAGCAATGGACCAACGACAGAGGACATCGGCAGTCTTGCTGCTGGCTCCTACTTCGTAACCATTACGGATGCACCATCCGGTTGCCAAACCACTGCCACTGCCACGGTCAACGGCTCACCAGCTTTGAATATCACGAATATTTCCACGAATCCAGCTACTGTGTGTACGGGCGGCAATGGCGATGGCAGCCTTACGATTCAATTAAGTGGTGGCTCACCAGGCTATACTTATGCCATCACAGGCCAAACCCCTGTGAGCATATCCATGCCTACCGTTACCTTCAACAACCTAACGGCAGGGATTTATTCCGTAACTGTCACCGATTCAAGAGGCTGCACGGATGTAGAAACGGTTACTTTGACTTCCATTACAAGCACCGTTAACGTATCCGTCAGTACCGTGAATGCAGCATGTACGGGCAACAACGGTAGTCTTAATGCCATACCAAGCGGTGGTACAACGCCTTATACTTATACGCTTATCAAGAACAATGTCGTAATAAGCTCCAACCAAACCGTGAGTGGCACGCAGGTAATGCTCAATGGATTGGAACCTGCTATTTACACCCTTATTTTCCAAGATGCCAGTGGCTGTATTGCCGCAGGCACCGGAAATGTGGTGCGGAATGCTGGAGTATTTTCAGCAATAGAAACCATCACACCGGCAAGCTGTGGCTCCAATAATGGCGCTATTTCGTTGACAGGTGTTCCTGCTGGCGCAACGGTTGTCCCCAGCCAATTGACAAATCTTGCTGCTGGCCCATACACGGTAACCATCACAGAAGCCAATGGCTGTACTTCCTCCAAAACCTTTGTGGTAACTACTTCCGGCGGTCAGACTGTAGCCATTTCAGTACTCAACAACGCAAGCTGTGGCCTTGCCAATGGCAGTGTGCTTTACACCGTTACTGGCGGCGGCGCTTTCAGCTACACGGTTCTTGGAGCCAATCTGGCCTCTGGTTTTGGAACGCCAGGCGTTCAGGATACCATCACGGGTCTTAAAGAGGGTGCTTATGTTTTGGAAGTCACTGACCTGACGAGCAGCTCCAATTGCAAGTCGTTTCAGGTCTTTTCCGTTGGTGGCAGCAGTGCTTTGCAAACCACAGTTGTTGTGGATAGGGCAAGTGGTTGCGGCTACCATGATGGCGAGATACACATCACCGTAGAAGGAGCCCAAGCGCCTTATTCTATTTTTTCAAGCGCAGGTACGGTACAGTCTTGCGGCGCTGCCAATGAGTTCTGCGTGACTGGCCTTTACGAAGGAATAGTTCAAGTGGACATAAATGCGGCTGGCTGCGCAAAGTCCATAACCAGTGACATGGGCGTATTTGTAGAACCCAGCCTCGCACTTGACAGCGTAGCTATCACGAATTCGATTTGTCCGGAAGATATGGGTGAAATCCATTCCGCCACCAACAAGCAATACCAAATCCATGATGCCACATCGGGCATTTTGTTGGAAACGACGCCTTGGACGCAAGCACCCCGAGGAGAGTATTTGATTATCGAAACGATAGATGGTTGCTCCGATTCTTTGGTGGTTGAAGTAGATGGCCCTGCTGATTGGACGGTAGTTGCCAGCATCGTGCCTGACAGTTGCCTAACGGCAGGTTCTGTCACGCTTGCCGTATCTGGTGCCAATGGGACTTATGGTTATGATTGGGACAATGGTGAAGATACCCAGTCCATCAATGGCCTAAGCTTTGGCACCTACAACGTTACCATCACGGATGCAGCAGGTTGCAAGTATACGGCCAGCTACGAAGTGAATGATGAGTGCCAGTCACCACCTTGTGAAGACATTGATATATTTTACGTGGATACCATCTTCCAGACTTTGGAAGCTTCGCTTACGGCGGTTTGCCTGCCTACTCAATTGACCAATTTGGAATTGTTCAATTTGGTACTTGACAGTGAACCTTATGACCGCACCATCGGCGATTGTGGGGATTCCACTACTTTCTATGATGGCTTCGATATGTTGCCATTGCCTGGGCCATACGTGCTGGCATCTTGGGAGTATGATGGCCCTGGTTCTCCATTGACGAATTTCCAGTTTGCCAACGTGAACGAGTTGCTTGCCAAAATGAAGGAACTCGACAACCTGGGCAACTGGGTTTACAGCAATGGTCGTATCAGTGGTGGCAAGGATGGTTTTGATTACAAAGACATGTTCATCAAAGAGGTGAACAGTGGCATCATTACCGAATCACCTGCAAGTCAGCAGATTGTTCCAAAGCCAATGATTTTGGTGGACAACCTCCGCTTTGACCATATCCTCGTGGCTACCCACCCAGTTTTTGGTTGCTTGGACACCCTTTTTATCAATCTGGTGAACCCTAACCAAGACGAGCCTGACCAGGATACCATCGCCATAGAGGTGGGAGTTGGTGAAACAATAGAGGAATGTATCCCCGTGAACGAGCTTTTCGGCAACCTTGAAAGTCTCGAAAATACGTGGATTTCATTGACCAACAACGCTCAAGTGATTTCCAATGGTGATTCTTCCTGTATAACGATAATAGGGGTTGACGAAGGCCCAGACCAAGCCATTATCGTAATCTGTGATGACCTCGGTGTCTGCGATACCACCTATATTTTAATCAACGTCATTGATGCCAGCACGGAAATCGAAGTTTACACGGGTTTCAGTCCAAACGACGATGGCGTGAACGACTTCTTCACGATTAGGAATATTCACCGCTACCCAAAGAACAGCCTTACTGTCTTCAACCGTTGGGGCAAGAGCGTGCTAGACGTTAAAGGCTACAATAACTATTGGAACGGCCTCTACCGCAACACGAAGCTGCCCGATGGCACTTATTTCTACATCCTTAATGTGGAAGTGAATGGCGAGGACAAGGAGTTCAAGGGTTTTGTGGAGATGAGGAGATAACATCAAATACTACTATCCAAACAAATAGATTTTTAACTACACACTAACCAGTAGGGCTGCAATGCGGAAACGCTTGCAGCCCCTTTTTCTGTGAAAAAAGGGGATTTTCGGTAACTGGTTACCAAAAATCCCCTTTCAGATTTTCCTGATTTCAGCCGTGAGAGACTATTTTTTGTCTTTCTCCAAAACCATCGTAGTAACCACAAGGGCCTGCACCGTAGTATCAGCAGGAATTCGGTAGTTGACCGTTATTTCATTGCCATCACAAGAAACGATTTTCATGTTTTCTTTCAAAGCACCAGCGGCACCTGTGCCTTCCATGCTAAGGTTGTCATTTCCGTCAATAGTATAGGTGCCTTTGGCACTTACGTTCCCTTCATCAGAAATAACTACACTGTCAGCCGTGAAGCTGTACTTTCTTGCAAGTGCAATATTTTTGGACATTCCCAAAATGGAGGAGTCCAGCTTTTCGGACTTCATATCCACCGATTTAACTTTCCAGTTTCCTTCCATAGCGCAGCCTCCAAACGCATCGCTTTTGCAAGAGACCAAATAAATCGTAGCGGCAACTACCGCCAAAATGCAACTCAGTTTTTTCATTGAGAAAAGAATTTTAAGTACCTGAATTCCTTTAATCGGCACTTTTGACGAGGCTATTTTTTCGTTAGACGAGGCAAAAAATCTTTGCATAGTTGAGCTACGGAAATATTTTTTAACGAAGTCTAACGGTAAAAGAGTCCGCCATAAAGTGTTGATTAAAGGTATTCAGGTACTTTTTAAATGATTAAATTTTTGAAATGCATAAAAAATATCATGCCATCTCTATCACCGCATCCCCTTGATGCACCAAAGTTTTTTCCCGAAGGAAAATTTTATGCACCACACCTGCCCTCGGAGCAGCCACTGTGGTCTCCATTTTCATGGCCTCGATGGTGAAAAGTGGTTGATTTTGCTTGACTTCCTGGCCTTCCTTCACCAAGATGCTGCCCAAGCTGCCTTGCAATGGAGCACCTACTTCATTTTCGCCCTCCGCTTTTTTATTTAGCACCATTGCCGACTTTACGCTTTTGTCCCGCACCTTCAGCGAGCGGGTTGTGCCATTGTACCGGAAGAAAATGAGGCGATTGCCTTCCAAGTCAGCCTCTGTCATGTTCATGAAGGTGATGAGCAGCGTCTTGCCTTCTGCAATTTCAATGAGCACTTCTTCATTTGTTTTCAGGCCAAAGAAAAACGGGATACTTGGCAATCGGCTCACGTCGCCGAACTCCTCCAAGTGCGTATGGTATTCTTCAAAAACTTTTGGATAGAGCTTATAGGACAGGAAATCGTTCTGGCCGTACCCATTTCCGAATTTCGCCGCAAAAATCGCCATTTCTTTTTCAAAATCAACAGGCAGTAAATGTTCGTTGGCATCGCCCGCCAATTGAGGCTCGCCTTTCAGCACTACCTCAACCATTCGTGGCGGGAAGCCGCCCTCTACCTTTCCCAATTCGCCCCGCACCAGCGATTTCACGCTGTCGGGAAAGGCCAAGGCATCGCCATTTTCAAGAATATCAGTTGAATCAAGGTCATTGGCGGCCATGAACATGGCCAGGTCACCGACCACTTTTGAGCTGGGCGTCACCTTCACGATGTCGCCGAGCAGCAGGTTGGCCGCCCGGTAGTTCTCCTTTATTTTTTCAAATTTATGCTCCAAACCCAACGACCTCGCCTGTGGCCGCAGGTTCGTGTACTGCCCGCCGGGTATCTCGTGGTCGTACACCTCTGCTGTTCCTGCTTTCAACTCACCTTCGAATGGATAGTACAGTTCCCGCACCGCCTCCCAATAATTGGAAAAATGATTGAGGCTCTGCAAATCCATTTTTTTCTCTCTACGGTGGCCTTCCAGCGCCGCCACCAATGAGTTGAAATTGGGTTGCGAGGTCAGGCCGCTCATGCTCGCCAAGGCCAGGTCAATCACATCCACCCCTGCTTCGATGGCCGCCAAGTAGGTCGCCGATTGTATGCCCGCCGTGTCGTGTGTGTGCAGGTGGATAGGGATTTCGATGTGCTTTTTTAGCTCCGCAATGAGTGTGCGGGCAGCCCGTGGGCGCAGCAGTCCCGCCATGTCCTTGATGGCGAGGATGTGCGCCCCGGCGTCTTCCAGTCTCCTTGCCAAATCGGTGTAGTAACCAAGGTGGTACTTCGGCCTCGTTTCATCGAAAATATCGGAAGTGTAGCAAACACAGGCCTCGGCGATGCTGCCAGTGCGCTCCCGCACCGTGCGGATGCTCGTGAGCATGGACGGCACATAGTTCAAACTGTCGAAAATGCGGAACAAGTCAATGCCCGTCGCTGCCGCTTGTTCGATGAATTTTTCAATCAAATTATTGGGGTAGGCCGTGTAGCCCACAGCGTTCGTGCCCCGCAGCAGCATTTGGAGGAGCGTGTTTGGGATGGCTTTGCGGAGCAACGAAAGCCGCTCCCACGGGCACTCATGCAGGAAGCGCAGCGCCACATCAAAGGTTGCACCGCCCCACACTTCCATGCTGAACAGCTCGTGGCCGTGCGCTTGTGCAAATTTTTCGGCTACCGCCAAAAGGTCGTGGGTGCGCACCCGTGTGGCCAGCAGGCTCTGATGGGCATCCCTAAAAGTGGTGTCCGTGAAATGGATGGGCCGTTGGTTTTTCAGCCATTTTGCGAAGCCTTCGGGACCGATTTTTTCCAGTTTTTGCTTCGTGCCGGGCAGGTAGCCTGTGGCCGTTTTTTGCGGAGCAACATCAGGTACATGCGGCTTGCGCAATGTTTTCTTTGGGTCATTGAATGGCACATCGGGGTTGCCATTCACGATGGTTTCCGCCAAGTAGCGCAGGATTTTTGTGCCCCGGTCCTTGCGCTGCGGCATGATGAGCAGTTCTGGGTGCTCCGCAATGAAGTTGACGGTCGCCTTTCCCCTCCGGAAGTCCTCGTGCCTGATAAGGTTTTCGAGGAAGCCGATGTTCGTCTCCACGCCCCGTACCCGGAACTCCAGCAGCGCCCGGAACAACCGCTCGCAAGCCCCCTGGAACGTGCGCCCCCAAGCCGTCACCTTCACCAGCATTGAATCGAAATACGGCGAAATCTGGGAGCCTGCGTAGGCATTTCCCCCATCGAGTCGAATGCCAAAACCTGCGGGACTTCGGTAGGCGATGATGGTGCCGTAATCTGGTTTGAAGCCCTCGGCGGGGCGCTCGGTAGTGATGCGGCATTGCACTGCAAAACCGTTGCATTCCACGTTCTTTTGGTTGCCAATGCGCAGCTTCGGGTGGTCTAACCCATAGCCCTCGGCAATGAGTATTTGCGACCGAACGATGTCAATGCCCGTCACTTCTTCCGTCACCGTATGCTCGACTTGCACCCTTGGGTTTACTTCGATGAAATAGATGTCTTCCTTTGAATCGAGCAGGAACTCTACCGTTCCGGCGTTGTTGTAGCGCACTGCCCGCCCGATTTTCAGGGCATGTTCGTATAGTTTTAGGCGGGTTTCTTTTTTGAGAAAAAGCGACGGCGCTATCTCCACCACTTTCTGGAAACGGCGCTGCACGGAGCAGTCCCGTTCGTATAGGTGGACGATTTTGCCATGATTATCGCCCATCAACTGCACCTCGATATGCTTGGGGTTTTCGATGAATTTCTCTAAAAAAACCGTGTCATCACCAAAGGCATTTCCCGCTTCTTTCTTGGCTTCTGGATAGTTTTTCAGCAGCTCTTCCTCGTTCCGGCAGACCCTCATACCACGCCCGCCGCCGCCCGCCGCTGCTTTCAGGATGACGGGATAGCCAATCTTCGTCGCCCACTCGGCCACATGTTCCACCGACTTGAAATCAGCACTGCCGGGAATCATGGGGACGCCCGCTTTTTCGGCGACAGCCTTGGCCCGCACCTTGTCGCCGAGCGCCTCCATCACCTGGGGCCTCGGCCCTATGAAGGTGATGCCCGCTTTTTGGCAACGCCGAACAAAATCAACGTTCTCGGAAAGAAATCCATAGCCGGGGTGTATGGCATCGGCACCACATTTCTTCGCTACCCGGATGATTTCATCCATATTCAGATACGGCTTCAGCGGGTCATTGTCCGCCCCGATTTGGTAGGCTTCGTCGGCCTTGAGGCGGTGCAGCGAAAAACGGTCTTCGTAGGTATAGACGGCCACCGTTCGTATGCCCAATTCCGTGGCCGCACGGAAGATGCGGATGGCGATTTCGCCCCGGTTTGCTACCAAAATTTTCTTGAAGCTAAGTGGTTGTTTTTCCTTCATTCCAATTGCTTGAGGATTCCAAAGAATTTGTCAAATAAATAACTGGTAGCAAATGATTGGGCTGGCAATATAGCTAAGGCAAGAGCGGCAAATTTAGGCCAAAGTTTTGACAAAGTTGGGAATATCCATCCCCCCAAAATTCCCCGAACTCATCAGCAGCAAATTCGCATTTTCAAGGTCTTGTTTTTTGATAAACGCTTCTAAATCAGCCCGTTCCGTAAAAACCTGTAACCCCTCCTTGGAGAAGGCAACCTGTATTTCTGCTGGCGCAACGGGCGGCATTTTTTTCATTTCCAAGGTGTGTGGGCTGTAAAAAACGGCTGCCACATCGGCAGGGTCAAGGCTACCTTTATAAAGTGGCAGGAATTCCTTGTTCAAGCTGCTGAATGTGTGCAATTCGAGGCAAGCGATCAGGCGGCGCTCAGGGTGCAGTTTTTGCACGGCTTCTACGGTTGCCATGGCCTTTGAGGGCGCATGGGCAAAGTCGAGCCAAGCGGAGAAATGTTCCCAAGACACCAAGTTTTGCAAGCGCTTGGCTGCCCCTGTAAAGGTTTGTATGGCTTTCCAGAATGCCCTTTCTCTGATACCGATAGCTTGGCAGACCAATTTTGCAGCGGCGAGGTTGGCGAGGTTGTGGTCACCAAATATTTTAAGCTTTACATGGTCCCTTTCCGATGTCCTGACGATGATTTCACCATTGATAACCTGATGGGAAAAGGCGGCGTAAGGGGTTGGGTAAATATCTGATGTTGAACGACTTACGATGTCGGAAAGGTCTTTGTCAGGGCCGTAGTAAAAAAGAATTCCATCCGTTTCCATGTTTTGGGTAAGCAGTTCAAATTGGTGGCAATACTCCTCATAAGTTGGGAATACATTGATATGGTCCCAAGCCACGCCTGTGATGACGGCGACGTGCGGGCGGTAGTGCAGGAACTTAGGCCGACGGTCAATGGGGGAGGAGAGGTACTCGTCGCCTTCTATGACCATGATGGGGGCATCGCTGAGGCGTACCATCGTGTCAAAGCCCTCCAATTGCGCTCCGACAAGATAATCGAAATCAACCCCCTTATTACGCAGCACGTGCATAATCATGCTGGTAGTGGTAGTCTTGCCGTGGCTGCCCGCCACAACGATGCGCTTTTTGTCTTTGGCGTGCTGGTAAATGAATTCAGGAAAAGACATGACCCTTAGGCCAATTTCATGGGCTTTCACCAACTCTGGGTTGTCGGCCTTGGCGTGCATTCCAAGGATGGCGAGGTCCAATTCGGAGGTGATTTTTTCGGGGAACCAACCAAATTTTTCAGGGAGCATATCCGCTTTTTCCAGCCTATCTTTCGCAGGGTTGTAAATCTCGTCATCGGAGCCCGTTACAAAATGGCCGTTTTTTTGCAGCGCAAGCGCCAAATTGTGCATGACCGCCCCGCCCATGGCAATTAAGTGAATTCGCATGTGAATTTTAAATGGTTTAGGAGGTTTAACGGGTTTAGGAGGTTTATTTAGGGTCCAAACTAAACCTCCTAAACCCGTTAAACCTTCTAAACCCATTTCGTCAAAGGTGAAATTTTTGCTAAAAAACCTTTGTTTTCAGAATCATCGAACCTTCGACTTGTAAATCCGTTATTTTTGTGGCAAAATTAACCGGGCTGGCCGAAATATCTGCTGAGTTTCCTCCGTTAAGAGGGAAAGTTTTCGGAAACCCAATTTATAACATATCCAAAATCATTCTCCAATGAAAAAAAGCACCCTAAAGCAATTCGTCCTCTTGGCCAGTTTTGCTATCCTTGCTTCCTCCTTCGCATCCTGCAACAAAGGCTACGGATGCCCCAACAATTTTAAAGCAATCAAGACGGTTGTTCAACTTGTTAAATAATATTTTGTTGGATGGTGGCTGTACTCGCAAACCCCCTAACCTCTTGCAAACAGCCACCATCACACGAAATCTTATAAAATGAATTGGAAAACACTGACTACCACCCAAGACCTTAACCAAATCGTTGACCGTTCCCACCATGTTCCTTGCCTAATTTTCAAGCATAGCACCCGTTGTAGTATTAGCTTCATGGCCAAACATCGGCTCGAAGAGAAATGGGACTTTTCTGCTACGCAAATTGAACCATACTACCTCGATTTGATTAGCAACCGCAATGTTTCCCAAGAAATTGCAGACCGCTTTCAGGTCTATCACGAATCCCCGCAGATTTTATTGATAAAGGATGGTGAATGCGTACATGATGCCTCCCACTTGGATATTTCCGTGGAAGAAATTATAGAGGTGGTTGGTGATTGGTGATTGCTTGGCACCCTCGGCAATATTTCCTAATCACCAATCACCAATCGCCAACTACCATTTTATCTTCGACAAATCAAGGTTATCCCGCACCAACTCTATGGCCCGACGAGCCTTGCCAAGCGTTTGTACGTTGATTTTCACCTCTAAGTGGCTGATTTTCACCGCTGTACCATAGGTGTCCAGCGGCGTGGAAATGACCGGAATCTGGTGGTCATTGACATATTGCTCATGGTGGAAGCCCTCGACATGGTGCAATTGCTTGCCATCGCCCGTGATGACGATGCCCGACAATGGTGTTTTTTCCAAGCCTTTTTGCTTGCTCAAGCGTTGGATGCCGAGCAACGATTCGTTCAGGCGATTTTTGCTGACGACCAGCAAGACGCCTTGGTCATCTTCGAAATTATGCGTACCCATCAAGGAGGCGGCCACCACGTTTTCCACCAATACATTGAGGTTTTGAGGGTTGTACAGCACCCGCCCATGTATGGCCCCGCTGATGGTCGAAAGCAGGGGATACAGTAGCGTTTTTTCATAAGGCAAAACGCCAAGCAACGGGATGTCCCATTCCTTTAGTTTCAGGCCGACATAGTGCTGTACTTTCTCGATTTTATCGGGCAATACCTTGTTCACGATGACGCCTGCGATGGGTACTTTTTGCTCCCGAAACAGTGACAAACAAAGGTTCAGTCGGTCAATCGTATAACCTACGCCACCCTCCACGACAAGGATGGCTGGGGCACCTATCAGTGCTGCCACATCTGCATTGCTGAGGCCGACCACACTGCCCACACCCGGATGACCCGTCCCTTCATAAACGACCATTTCGTATTGATCTTCCAAGAATTTGCTCGCCGCCTTGATGTCCGCTCGATAGGGGAAATCCGCTGGCTTGTCAAGGAAGGCTTGGGTAGCGCCCTTGCCCAATATCACCGGACTGTGGATTTTGGCAATGATGTCGAAATGCATCATCGTGGAAAACAACAGGGCGTCCTTGTCCACTTGGAGATTCTCGATGTCAATGGCCTCCTGCCCAACGGGCTTGCAGTAGCCAACCCGGTGGCCTGCTTGCCGGAAAGCTTCGACAAGGCCGAGGGTACAAGTGGTTTTTCCGACGTGTTGGTTGGTGGCGGCGACGTAAAGGCGTTTGTGCATAATAGTATTTGTGGCCGTCCAATATTGGGCAGACCGTTTTCGCTTTAGTCTGCCCAATAAATTGGGCGGACACAGAGCATCGCCCAAAATTAGTTTTTATAAAAAAATCGGGCAAGGAACTTTTGTCAGCCTCATTTGTTTTAACGGCGAATGAATCGCTCAAAAATCAAGCTTTCTGCCCGTAATGCCTGCCTTTTTAAGACTTCATCAATTTATCATCGAGGTAAGACCACAATTGGTAAAAAATACCAACTTTGCTGCAATGAAGCCAAGTTTAGATTTTCGCAAAATGTTGAATTTCAGGGTACTGTTATACTTTAGGGCTTGCTATTAGCCTTTGGCAATTAGCTGTTGGCCAAAAGCAAACAGCCAAAAGCTAACTTCCAAGTATAACTATCTTCTCTTTTGACTCACCAATCGGTTTTTTCCCAAACCCAATCTATTTTCAAAACCATGATTAATAAAAAAATCAAGCAAAAAGAACGCAAGCTGACCGCTCCCGAATTGCAGCGCACCTTGCTCCAGGTATTCAAGGAAAACCCCAAGAAGCAGTTCAACCCCAAGCAAATAGCCAATAAACTCCAATTGGGCAACAGCAAGGACGCCCTCGTGAATGCCCTTGGCAAGCTCACCGAAGCGGGCTATATCATGCCGCTCGGTGACTTCAAGTACAAGTTAAAGCAAGCCCCCGCCCTGTTTTTGCGCAAGAAAACCCTCACGGGCTATGTGGACATGACCCGCACTGGTTCGGCATACATTGAGGTGGAGGGCCACGAAAACGACATCTATGTGGCTGCCAAAAACCTCGGACCGGCCATGCACGGCGACCTTGTGGAGATTTCTACCTGGACGCCCCGAGGCCGTACCAAGGCAGAAGGCGAGGTGACGAAAGTTATCGAGCGGGCGACCGAAGTTTTCGTTGGAACAATTTGGATTCGGGGAAAGAGCGCAGTCGTAGCACCCACCAATTTCCAGGTGCCCGTGGACATTCACGTTGACCTAAACGACACCAAAGGGGCCGAGGACGGCGACCGGGTCATCGTCAAAATAACAGAATGGCACAAGCACGCCAACCAACGGCCAAAAGGCATCGTCACCTCGGTGCTGGGCGCTGAAGGAAGTGATTTGGAGATGAAAGTCATCCTTATCAATAAGGGTTTCCAACTTGATTTCGATGCGGAAGTCATCGCAGAATCCGAGGCTATTTCAGAAACCATTACAGAGGCAGAAATCCAGCAACGACGGGATTTCCGAAATGTGTTGACCTTTACGATTGACCCCGAAGATGCCAAAGATTTCGACGATGCATTGAGCTATAAAGTGCTCGAAAACGGCAATATCGAAGTCGGCGTTCACATCGCCGATGTAACCCACTATGTGAAGCCAAACACTGCCTTAGACAAGGAAGCATTCAAGCGCTCGACTTCAGTTTATCTCGTTGACCGGGTGCTGCCAATGCTGCCAGAACACCTTTCTAACAACCTTTGCTCGCTGCGCCCGCATGAAGAAAAACTGACTTTTTCCGCCGTCTTTGAATTTGACAAAAACGACAAAGTGGTGAACCGTTGGTTTGGCAAAACCATCATCTTCTCCGACCGCCGCTTCTCCTACGAGCAAGCGCAACAGGGCTTGGAAACGGGTGAGGGCGACCATGCCACGGAACTGCGCATCTTGAACCGCATCGCTCACGTGCTGCGCAAAGAACGCTTCAAAAACGGGGCGATTGACTTTGATACGGAAGAAGTGCGCTTTAAATTGGACAAAGACGGGGTGCCTGTTGAAGTTTATGTGAAAGAACGCAAGGACGCCCACATGCTCATCGAGGATTTCATGTTGCTGGCCAATAAAGAGGTCGCCATGTTCATCAATAAAAAGGCAGAAAACCAAGCTGAAATCCCATTCGTTTATCGCATCCACGACTACCCGAATGACGAAAAAGTGAAGGAATTGGCGCTGTTTGCAAAGGAACTCGGCTTCCAGATGCGCATCAACACCCCACAGGAAATCGCCGCTTCGTTCAACAGGTTGGCTGAGGAGGCCGATAAAAACGAGGCGTTCAAGCTCTTGATGCCCATCGCCATTCGCACGATGGCCAAGGCAGAATACTCCACCGAAAACATCGGCCACTACGGACTTGCCTTCGATTTTTACTCACATTTCACCTCGCCCATCCGCCGCTACTCCGACGTGCTGGCACACCGGGTGTTGTTTGAAAACTTGGGCGAAAAAACCGTCCGCTACGACAAAGGCAAGCTGCAAGAGCAGTGCCGCCACATCTCGCTTATGGAGCGCAAAGCGATGGAAGCCGAGCGGGAGAGCATCAAGTACAAGCAGGTCGAGTTTATGCAGAAGCATATCGGCGAGGTCTTCGATGGCTTCGTGTCCGGCATCATCGAGCGGGGAATCTTCATCGAACTGGCTGACAGCAAATGTGAGGGCATGGTCGGCTTCGACACCCTTGACGAACCATTCGACGTAGGTGAAGGCCGCCTGCGGGCAAAGGGCCTGCGCTCTGGACGGATGATTAAAATGGGGGATAAAGTAAAGGTGCGGATATTGGAAACGAACTTGCAACGAAGGCAGATTGAGATGGAGATGGTGTGATAAAAGTTCAAATCCACGATGAGAAGGGGACGGCAATGCGCCATCCCCTTTTCATTATTGTTAATAAACTCATTAGGGGTCTTTTATGGCAGTTGGAATTTTCCAACTGCCATATGGAAATCCCCAGAGGTGTTTGAAAGATGTACGGTCAAGTTTAAACTAAAGAAACAGGTTATCAAATTGTTGATTAATTGAATAAATAATTTATTCGCATTTTTGTGCGAACTCCATAAATTACTCAATTTCAGAACAATAAAAATTGATAATCAAATTTTTATATTTTCACCACCATGTGACAACTTGTTTATTAGTTAAGCTATTTCCAAATCAAAGTTATTAGCCATTAATCGGGCTTCTGCCTTAGCTTTTTCAAGGTGAGCCTCCGTAATTGAAGGTGCATAATCTAATGGCTGGACATTGATAAAGGATATATCTGTAATGCCAACAAAGCCAAATATAGCCCTCAAATAAGGTTCTTGAAAATCAAATTGATTCATGGGAGAGCCTACACTGTAATCACTTCCTCTGGAGGTGACACAAATCATTTTCTTATTCTTTGTCAAGCCTTCTACACCTTTTTCAGTGAATTTAAATAAAATGCCTGCTTGAATGATTATATCTATGTATTGTTTTAGCTTATACGGAATCGAGAAATTCCACATCGGGCTAGAAATCAGATAAATATCAGCATTTAAGAAAGCTTCCGAATATTTCACAATTCTATTCCATATTTGTTGTGATTCCTCGTTTAATACCCCTCCTTCCATCAATATGTATTTTGCAGCTACTTCACCCCAAAATATATCAGGGAGATTGGCCGTAAAAATATCCAAGTCCTCAACGATTAGAGCTGGGTGTTTTTCTTTTAGCGTGTTTAAAAACTCACTTGACACATTCAATGTTCGGGATTTCTTGCCTCTTGGAGATGCAATGATGTTCAATAGTTTCATTAGAATCGATTTTTAAGTAATGAGTTTATTGAAGCATGGCATCAACTATTTTTCCATAGTAGGTCATTACCCTGCGTCAATATCCCGCAAGTTTAGTAATTATCCCGACAATATTTCTACCACAACGAAAACAACACCACCCCCACCACAATAACAATCACAATCACCAGCAAATACTGGAACATACCCCATTGGCTGCGGTATTCGTTGTACATCAGTTCCACACAGTCCCGCCATTTGAGGCCACGCACGGCACCTTCGTAGCCCATGAAAAAATAGCGCTTGCCTTTGTGCTGGTTGCCGTGCTTGCGTAGGATGAAAAAATACTGGTTAAGGAAGGCGAGTTCATACAATTCGCTTCGACCAGGAGCCTTGTCGCCGCCCGTTTCGATAATCATTTTATTGGTGCCATCCAGCAGTCGCCAGCGGCCCTTGGTCACGTTACCGTCCACGCTCTGGAGGTACTCGCCGCCATCGTTGAAGAAGTGCAGCACCGACTCCTGAAAACCGGGGTCGTCCCGGATTTCGAGCCATGGCTTGCCACCGGGGGCCACATAGAACTTCTGCTCCCGCAAGTCTTCGCCCAAGTGCCTAATTTGAGGAAGCACTAAGTCAATGAAGTCATCGAGGGTTTCCTTTTCTGGAAGGTTCACCTCGAAGGTTTCTTCTATTTTATCGAAAGGGTTGTCCATGAAAGAAAAACTGTCACACAACGGCACCACGGCACGACGAAGAAATTTAAGATAAAAGTTGTGTCGTTGCGGCGTTGTGTGAAATTACATGCTCAAAGGTAGCAGTTTCGCTTTTTTTGCTCCGCAATAATTTTACCAAGCGCTTACACGAGCCGCCGGGCGATGCGCTACTTTTGCGGCATGAATCCACTTCCAGACATCCAACGCAGCAAGTCGGTGGCCTTGTTTGCGCAAGCAAAAAACTATTTTCCCGGCGGGGTAAACTCGCCAGTGCGGGCTTTCAAAT
>JANPLH010000453.1:0-1743 GCA_031426435.1 Saprospiraceae bacterium
GTTGTGCCAAAACAGCGTCAGCTTCTCCAAAATGCTCGCCTCTTGGTTCACCATCAGCTCCAGCCACCAGCCCCGAAAGCTCTGGATGCGGTAACCTTCGGCATCGCCGTTGAAGTCATAAGGCTCCGTGACCCAGGTCTCGCCCAACTGTAAATTCGGCTCGTCGTAGTCGTACTGGTTGTTGGGGTCGGCATCATCGAAATAATTGAACAGCGGCTTGGACTGCGGCATGACCGGCGACAGCACATGGTCCACGGCCTGTTGCATCGTCATGCCGAGCAGCAGGTCGAGGTCGGCCTTCTTCACGCCGAAGCCGATGCGGCGCAGCAGGTGGGTGGCCTGGTCCACATCCCATGGGCCGACATAAGGTTCCAACCCCCCATTGAGGGCAATAGGGGCGGTTGGCGGCGGCACCAGCGGCAGCTCTTGGTCGCTGATGTGCAGCAATTGCTTATTTTTCCCAAAAGCACTATCCTGCTCCTCCGCATTGGGAGCAGCATTACCGAATTTTTGGAAAAATGACCGTCTGTTAAGCGTTGATACAGTCATATTGACATTTAGTTTGGTGAAATGGCTTTTTGGAATTGGGTTGGCAATATTGGGCTTAAAATCTAAATGATGTGGCGGTTCCTTGAAAAGTTTGAGAAGATAACGAAGGATTAAGAAAAAACCCTACCGAAATTTGATTCATGGCTTCATGGCTTCATTGTTTCATTGTTGAATTGTTTCATTGTTGCCCGCATAACGACAACCATGATTCAATGAGACAATGAAACAATGAAGCCATGAAACAATGAAGCCATGAAACAATGAAGCAATTCAGCAATTCAACAATGAAGCCCAAATCGTAGCTTTGCCGCATGGAACCACTCCCGCATCAAAACGTCTGCCACGAGCCTACCTACCGGGAACTCTTTTATGCGCATAGCCGACATGTGCGCAACTTCCTATGTTACAAGGGCGCTGCCGCAAACGAGGCCGAAGACCTCGCCCAGGAAGCCTTTTTGCGCCTCTGGCGCGACTGCGCAAAAGTACCCATCGAAAAGGTGAAGGGCTACCTCTTTGCCGTGGCCAGCAATCTTTTTTTGGATGAAAAAAAGCACGAGCAGGTCGTGCTGAAGTTCCAGCGGCTTGCCCCGGCCTCGGAGGCCACCGACGAGACTCCACACTTCGACCTCGAAACCAAGGAACTGCAGGACCGGCTCGAAACGGCCATTGCGAAGCTGCCCGAAAACCAGCGGGTCGTGTTCCTGATGAACCGCATGGACAAGATGAAATACGCCGAAATCGCCGAGCACCTCGACCTCTCGGTGAAGGCTGTGGAGAAGCGGATGCACTTGGCACTTGTGGAACTGCGGCAGATTTTGAAAGGAATTTGAAACGGTGGACGGCTCACGGTGGGCGGTAGGGCAAGGGGCTGCTGAATCGTTTAACACCTTAGAAACAAGGTTTTATGAAAATGAAATGGCTGCTTTTGATGTCTTTGTGCTTCGTTTTGTCTTGCGGCAAGGACGAATCGCTGCCCGAACTGCCCACGGGCGAATGGTTCAGGCCAGCGCCCGGCGTCAGCTTCGATTGGCAGTTGGACGAGGTGACGGTTGCCGACGAGTTCGAGGCGGAAGTGGTAGATTTGGACGCATTTTCCACTTCAAAGGAAGTGGTGGAAAAGCTTCACAGCCAAGGCAAAAAGGTCATCGCCTACCTCTCCGTAGGCACAGTGGAGGACTGGCGGCCTGATGCAGG
>JANPLH010000454.1:0-7336 GCA_031426435.1 Saprospiraceae bacterium
CAAGCTCCAGCATTAATGTAACAACCCTTGGTGCTGTTGCCGATGTCAATGTCTTTGTGAACATTTCCCACATGTGGGTGGGAGACTTGAGGGCAACGCTTACGGGGCCAAACGGTGTAACGGTTGTACTTTTCGACAGGCCGGGCGCACCTGCAACCACGTTTGGTTGCAGTGCTGACAACCTTATGGTAACATTTGACGACCAAGCCCTGCTTTCGGCTACCGATTTTGAAAACGCTTGCATAACCAACAACGCCAATACTTATCGTGCAGTTTCTTCGCTTTCGGCCTTTGAAGGCATGAACATGCAAGGAACCTGGACGCTTAAGGTTTACGATCACATAACCGGAGACGTGGGCAATATTGCAAATTGGAGCCTGACCATTACACCATCCCTCAGCACCCAATTACTGGTTGGTGCTTCTGATAATTGTAGCATCACATCCTGGACGATTACGCCGAACATGTTCAACTGCAGTGATGTTGGTGACCAAAATCCAAACGTAGCCGGTGTTCAAAACAATGATTACGTCATTGTTGTGACTGACCCAAGTGGCAACACGGCATCGGCGAACTGCCCAAATGGCATCACGATACTTGACCCAGTTGCTCCAAAGGTAACTTGCGCACCCCTTACGGTTAGCACGGGCGTACCTGAGTCATTGAACAACGTCAGCACACCTGGTTTGGTGACACTCTACCCGACCGACCTAGTGACGGGTGGCCTATACATGCAAACTGGCAATAACGGCAGCGGCACACAGGGCATCAACAACTTCCAAATCACAGCGCCCAACGTGCTGACCTTCACGTTCGATTGGAGTTATGTTTCCAACAATAGCTCAGCCGCTTATGATAAGTTCGGGTACTATGTTGGCGCAACTTTCACACAGTTGACCAACGACGCTGGCCCATTGAGCCAAAGCGGCACAGCAACGGTTTCTGTTACTGCTGGCGCAACGTTTGGCTTCCGTGCCATCACTACCGATAACCTTGGCGGCAATGCAGAGGTTTGGGTGACCAACTTCAGCCCTAAATTTGCTGCGCAATTCAAGCCGAGCAACTGGTCAAATTCCAGCACCAACTCCAACGCCAAGACGCCATTCTTTTACGATGCATGCGGCATCACAGCTTGGAGGATTTCAAAAGATGCCGGCGTAACTTATTCGC
Source organism: Saprospiraceae bacterium (assembly GCA_031426435.1). GTDB lineage: Bacteria > Bacteroidota > Bacteroidia > Chitinophagales > Saprospiraceae > UBA6168. The sequence continues at coordinate 1,171 of JANPLH010000454.1, forward strand.
CGTTCACTACCTTCAACTGCTCCAATGTAGGGGCACCAATACCGGTCATCATCCGTGCAACGGATGCAAGCAACAACATGACGACTTGTTCCACAACGGTTACAATCATTGACAAGGAAGCTCCACAGGCCCAGTGCCAGCCATTGCTGGTTTCGCTGCCCGGCAGCGGCACTGCCACTGTTCAGGCCGCTGACATCAACTATTTCAGCACTGACGCATGCTGTGGTTCTAACTTGACCTTTGACATTTCCAAAGATAATGGTGTTACTTTCGGGCCAAGCACCAATTACAATTGCTCGAACATTGGCACCAGCAACGTCATTCTTCGTGTAAGGGATTGTGCAACACCAGCCAACGAAGCTTTTTGCCAAACAACCGTCACCATCCGTGACCAGTTGCCTCCGGCAATTACTTGTCCATCAAACGTGACCATCAATTGCGACCAGTCTTCTGACCCATCGTCAACTGGTTTGGCCACTGCACTCGACAATTGTGCAGGCGTTGTAACACCAACTCATGCTGATACCTATTCGTCAATCGTCAGCGGCAGCCCTGCTGGCAACTACAACGACCCGAACTGCCGCATCATTACCCGCCGTTGGGAAGCTACCGATGGAACGAACATCGGCCTCTGCTTCCAGACTATTACGGTGCAAGACCTTGTGGCTCCGAGCCTTGACTGGAACGGCGCTACAGCTGGCCTCGGCACTGCTCCTTCTACGCCAATTGCAGTAGATGCTTGCAGTGTACCTGCCGCAGCAACGGCTACTGGCACTGACAATTGCGATACCAACGTGCCAGTGAATTTCACGGTGCCATCCAATAATAAGGGTTTAAACCCCGCAATCTGCAGTTTCTACAACTACAGCATGACCCGCCGGTGGGCAGCTGCCGACAACTGCGGCAACACCGTATCATACGACCAAGTGGTTAACGTGAGTGATGCTGTAGCACCTGTTTACAGCTTCCCGGCTATGTTGATGTTCAACAACAACGCTGGCTCATGTGCTGGCACTGCCAACATCAACCTGCTCCAATACATCACTGATTGCGCTGACGACCAGTACCTGACTATCAGCTACCAGATTGATGCTGGTGCCGTTCAGAATGGCAGCACCATTAATGCAGTATTGAGCGTTGGCACACACAATGTAGCTGTACGGGCAACTGACCCTTGCAGCAACATCACAAACAACGGCTTGGCAATTACTTTCCAGATTGTCATCAAGGACACCGAGTCCCCAACGGCTATCTGTCAAACCGGTCCAATTCCAATCACGCTGAACAGCAACGGCGTTGCCAATATCACACCTGCCACCGTCAACAATGGCAGCAACGACAACTGCGGCATTGCTTCAATGACCGTCAACCCAGCAACGTTCAACTGTGCTACCGTGCCTAACCCGCATCCAGTTATACTTACGGTAACGGACGCCGCTGGCAACTTCAATTCTTGTACTACTACTGTACAAATCACGAACGTTTCGGCTCCGACCATCTCTTGCCCAGCAGCCATTACAGTATCATGCAGCGTGTTCGTTGCCAGCAACCCAGCCACTTCTGGCGGTTCAGCTACGGCAATGACGGCATGTGGCCCTGTGGCAGCAACCTACACGGATGTAACTGTTAGCGGTGTGAACAATTGCCGCACCATCAACCGTACTTGGTCAGCTACTACGGCTGGCGGTACCGCTACTTGCTTGCAAGTAATCACGGTTACGGACAACACTCCTGCAAGCTTGGTGGGTGTGCCAGCCAATGCGACCGCTCAGGCTTGTGCAGTACCTGCACCTGCCACGGTGACGGCTTCTGACAACTGTTCAACACCTGGTGTGACTTACGGTGAAACATCCACACAGGACCCGAACCCAGCACTGAGTGGCCACTACAACTATACTGTGACCCGTACATGGTCAACCACGGATGGTTGCCAACAAGTACCAACTACGGCTTCGCAAACCATCACCGTAGTGGACAACACACTACCTGTAATGGCTATCCCGAACCCGCTAGTGGTCAATACCGATGTGAGTGCCTGCAACGCCAACTTGAATATCAACTTGTTGCAGTACATCACCGATTGCGCAGCAGACCAGTACCTGACGGTAACGAACAACGCACCTTCTGGCAACGGCTCGAATTTGATTACGGGTGTGTATGCCATAGGAGACTACACCATCACAGTAACTGCGAACGACCCAAGTTCAGCACCTGCTGGCCCAAGTACACAAACCTTCGTGTTGAGGGTACGTGACGGCCAAGCACCACAGGCAGCTTGCTTGCCAGGTGTGACGCTTATCCTTGACAGCAACGGCAACGGCTTTTTGACGCCAGCTGATATTGACAATGGAAGTGCTGACAACTGCGGTGCTGTAAACCTGAGCATTTCGCCAAGCACGTTCAACATGTCAAACGTGGGAGTGGTGCCAGTCGTACTTACCGTAACGGACAACTCCACACCTGCTAACAGCAGCCAGTGTACAACGCCTGTGATGGTCATTGCCCGTGGCACAGTGAGCGCAAGCAACACCAACGGCGGAGTTGGCGCAACGGTATCCGTTCCGATTTCAGTGACTGGTTTTGACAATATCTGCGCTATGTCGTTCTCTATGCACCTCGTGGGTGCTGCAGGCAACGTCACTGGCGTAAGCGGTTTCAACCTACCCGGCATGACTGCTGGAGACTTCAACGTATCCGGTAACAACGTTACCTTCAGTTGGGTATCTGGTGTGCCTGTAACCGTACCAGACGGCACGACCATCTTCAACGTGAACGTACAGCTAACGGGTGCAGTGGGTAGCACTTCTACTTTGAGCATTGACGGTACGCCAACAGCGCTCATTTTGTCCCGCTGCGTAGGTGGTCCATTACCAATTACAGCAGTTAGTGGAGTAGTGACTGTGGTTGTTGTTCCAAGCAACGTTACCCTGAACGGTACCATCACACGTGAGACGCCAGGCGGCAATGTACAGTTGGTGAACGTAGCCATGACTGGCTCTGTCACTGGCAACCAGACCACGGGCGCTCCTGGTACTTACAGCTTCACGGTTCCTGCCGGCAGCAACGAAACCATCACACCAACCAAGGATATCAATGATTGCAACGGTATCAACGTACTTGACGTACTTATCCTGCAGCAGCACATCCTTGGCAATACGCCGTTGCCTACACCATACCGCCGCATCGCTGCGGACGTGAACAACGACGGTGCCATCAACGTACTCGACAGGCTCGAACTGCACTTGATAGTATTGGCTGGCTCGCCTTGCATTGGCTTGGCCAACAACACATCATGGAGGTTTGTGGATGCGGCATATGTGTTCCCGAACCCGAACAACCCGTTCGCTCCACCGTATCCGCAGAATAAGGTTTATACTAACGTTGCGACGAACCAAACAGGCAACTTCATCGGTGTGAAAATCGGTGACCTTGACCTTACGGCCAACCCTGCAACGTTTACTGGCAACCCAGTGTCAGATGGCAACGGCAATATGTTCTTCAGCATTGACGACTACGCCATTGCCGCAGGCAACGAATACAGGGTGGATTTCAAGGCAAGGGATTTCAGCGATTTCGCTGCCTTCCAGTACACACTGCAATTCGACGAGTCCGTCCTCAAGTTCAAGCATGTGGAAATGGGTGCATTGCCCAACATGAACGCCCAGAACTTTGGTACGAGCAACGCAGCAGAAGGTACCATCACTTCCATCTGGTACAATACCGAAGCTGCAAACATTGCTGATGACGAGGTATTGTTTACACTTGTTTTTGATGCAATTGGCGATGCCAACAAGTTGAGCAACCTGCTCGACATCGTTTCCGACCCAGTTGTTTCTGAGGCTTATACCAGCGATTTGGTGAAAAAGGAAATGGGCATCACCTTTAACGGTAGTGTATCCGGTACGCACGATTTGGCACAGGGCAAAATCGCCCTCTACCAGAACCGTCCGAACCCGTTCAGCGCTGAAACGGTGATTCCTTTCTACTTGCCAAGTGCAACGCAGGCTACCTTGACCATTACGGATGTTTCCGGCAAGACCGTCAAGACTATTCAGGGCGACTACGCTGCTGGTAACCATTCCGTCAAGGTGAACAAGGCCGAACTGCCAGCCACGGGCGTATTCTTCTATCGCATAGATACGGAATACGGTAGTGCTGTGAAGAAAATGGTATTATTGGATTAACAAGTCCAAGACAATATGGACTGGTCGAAAGGCCAGTCCATACTTGGCTTCTCATACGGTTGGTTTTGTAGGCTGGAAGTTTACTTCCTAAGTTACAAGAAAAACCCGCCATTGTAATTTTGTACGGCTTAGTTTACTTGGGTGCGCCGTTGAAAAGTACCCGAGGTTTAAATGAAGTCCCGATTTTCGGGACAGATTATCCACTATTTGCTTCTGTTAGATGCCGCTCCCCCTTCACCGGGGGAGCGGTATAACAGAATGAGAATCCTGCACACTGAACAGTTTATTCGTTCAAGATTTCATACAGCCTTTTTCATTAGCCATTTTGTAGCTTTTTCAATTGGACGGGCATTTCGTCCAATTTTTCTGATAACCGATTTTGATTGAAGCCGACACCTCCCGAATGTATCGGTGACAATCCTATAAACTCAAAGAAAATGCTTAAGACTTTACCCTTAACCGTGATAAGTTTCTTGGTAGGGATGGGTATGCTCGCTGCGCAAATCAGCTTCTCGGTGCCCAACATTGAAACTTGCCAGACAACTGTTTCAGTGCCAGTTACCGTTACCGGGTTCAACAACATCTCTGCCTTCTCTTATTCCATGGAATGGAACGAAACGGTATTGGATTTTGACTCCGTTGGCGCTTTCAACCTTGCCTATCTTGATGCTTCTGATTTTGGCACATCACAACAAGCCAATGGCATCATCACTACCGCTTGGATTGACAATGATGGCGTCGGCAAATCCAGACCAAACGGTACCGTGATTTACCGGGTTTATTTCACCGTCATTGGGCCAGTAGGGAGCACTTCTCCCGTCCAGTTCAAAGACTTGCCCACGCCAATCATCGCAGCAGCTGGCTTCCCGCCAGTGGTGCTCATCACCACTACCAACGATGGTTCCGTCACCAACGACGACACCGTGCCGCCAACCATTAGCTGTCCTGCTGCGCAAACAGTGAGTACCACTGGCACCACGGCAGTCGTCAATGGCCTCGCACCCGCCGCCGCCGACAACTGCATCTTGGCGTCCGTTAACTATTCTTCTACGGGGGTGACCAATATCTCCGGCTCGAACAATGCCAGCGGCAGCACTTTTAACCTTGGAACTACGACCGTGACGTATGTTGCCACCGATGGCGAAGGCAACACGAACAATTGTGCTGTGGCCGTCACCGTCAACCAAGTGGTGAACGCTGTTGTGTTTTCTGCCCTCAGTGATACCGCCTATTGTGCGGACACCACGGTTTCCATCGCCATCACGACCGAAAATTTCGAGAACATTATCGCATTTTCATTCACGCTTAGTTGGGATGAATCTGTAATTCGATATGTGTCTTTTACCAACCCTGGTAATCTGCCATTTTTGGACAACGGCGATTTTGGGTTCTCACCCGCACTGGTTGATAACGGCCTTTTCACCGTAGCTTGGGTGGACGACCAAGGATTGGGCAAAACCCTTCCTGATGGCGACACCTTGTTCATCCTCAATTTTGTGCTAAATGGCAGCCCCGGTGATGAATCGCTGATTGAATTCACCGATATGCCAACCGATATCATTGCCGCCAAATTCCCAGCAATACCTCAAACAGTGGTCACCGAAAATGGCAATGCGGCCTTCGTTGACAACCCGCCGGTGATTGTCAACTGCCCAATGAATATCACGGTGAACAGCGCACCCGGCACTTGCGGCCAAGTGGCCACTTGGACGCCCCCAACTGCCACCGACGACTGTGATGCCGTGGCTCCAGTACCTGTGCGCACCGTTGGCCCATCGCCCGGCAGCACCTTTCCAGTAGGTGTAACGACAATAACCTATGTCGCTACCGATAGCCAAGGAAACGCAAGCAACCCTTGTAATTTTACAGTGACAGTAGTGGATAATCAAGCCCCCTCTATCACTTGCCCTGGGGATACCACCTTGTTCTCAAACGCCAGTTGCGAAGCAACAATCGGCAACTATATCAGCTCGGCCACGGTG
>JANPLH010000455.1:0-12830 GCA_031426435.1 Saprospiraceae bacterium
CGCCGCTCACCGATTTTATCTCCCGGCCAAGGGCGCTGATGATACCCGTGGTCAGCGTCTGGTCGAGGCCAAAGGGGTTGCCGATGGCATAGACGCTCTGCCCCACGAGCAGGTTGTCGGAACTGCCAACAGGGATGGGCTTCAGCGTTGATTTTGGGGCAGTGATTTTCAGCACGGCAAGGTCTTTTTCGGGGGCAAAGCCTACCAGTTCCGCTTCCCAGGTGCTGCGGTCGGCAAGGGTCACTTGCGCCTTGTCAGCCCCTTGTAACACGTGGTAATTGGTGATGACGTGGCCCTCCCGGTCCCATACGAATCCGGAACCGCTGCCCTGCGGAATCTCCATGACGTTGCGGGTCCAGTAGTCCTCTTGCAACCTGGAAGTGGTGATGAATGCCACAGACGGAGCCGAGCCTTCAAAGAGGCGGATAGTCGCCTTTTCGCCCTCGTTGAGGCTGGGCGGTAACGTCGCCGACATTGTGGGGCTGTCTTCATTGCCGACATTGCGGGGCGAGCCTTCCTCGTCTGCGCTGGTTTGGGGTGCGATGTTGAGGCTGTGCCGGGTGTTCCAGGCCGTGCCGATGAAAAAGCCGCCGATGAGCATCGCGGCAAAAAGGATGAAACGAAGGATGGATGTGCTTTTCATTGCTTATTTTTTGCAGTAAAATTATTGGTTTTATAAAAAACCAAAACGTACGAGCAACGGCAGTGTTTTATGGGTTTCGATGAAATAGCAGTTTTGGTGGACGGATATGGAACAACGGCTGGATACAGGCTATACACGATATGTCCTGACAGATCGGCACTTGAGCCATTCTGAAACGATTTTTCCAATTTTTCCAACTCGTTGACGATATTGCCGCTTTTTACAACAAAGCCTAAAGTAAAGGCAGTTGGAATTCTAAGATAAACCATTGACCATCAGCAATTTGAATCCAATTCTATACATCCTTTACTACTTCTTTAAATGGCTGGTGCGATTCACCACCTGGGTTTTCTATCGCAAAATAACGGTCATTGGCGAGCGCCACCACCACAGCCGAAACCCCTGCATCCTCGTCAGCAACCACCCCGGTACCATGCTCGACCCGCTGAACGTGGCCATCAGGGTCAACGCTGAAATCAAGTTCCTCGCCAACGCCAGCCTCTTCCGAAACCCCGTGGCTGGATGGCTGCTGAGGCAGCTGTACTGCATCCCCATCGAGCGCTACCAGGACACCGGGGGCAAGCCCCTCGACAACGCCGCCAGCTTCGACCAGGCGACAAAGCACTTGACTGGCAAGGGTTGCCTTTATGTTGCCCCTGAGGGCAGCAGCTTTGTGGAACGGCGGCTGCGCAAGCTCAAGACCGGTACCGCCCGCATCGCCTTTGATGCCGAAAAACGCAACAACTGGCAGCTCGGCCTCACCATACTCCCCACCGGGCTGAACTACACTGACCCCACCAAGTTCCGCAGCGAACTCCTGGTGGTGTTTGGCAATCCCATCCGAGTGGCCGACTTTCGGGAAATGCACGAGGCCGACCCCGTGAATGCCGTCTATTGCCTGACAGAGGCCATTGGCGAGCATATTGGCGAGCTGATCATTGACTGCGAGGACGGCCACCAAGACGAGCTGCTGCACCGATTAGAGACCATCCTTCAAAATGAAAAACCCATTCCGCCAGCAGAGCGGCTCCACCGTGCGAGGTTGCGCTTGGTGAAGCTGAAGGGTTGGAAGGAAAGTGAGACCACCTCCTACGAGGCATTCTCCGAAAGCGTTTTTACTTATTTCGAAAAAATCAAGTCCTTGAAAATCAGCGACTTGCAAGTGGCTCAAGCCGAGGTCTCGGGGGCTACCCCGTTGGCACTGGCCGCCACCTTTCCTATCTTCCTCGCAGGTTGGCTGTCACATGTTTTTCCTTGTTTTGTTACGAAGAAAATCACCGACGCCCTCAACGGCGACTACCACTGGATACCCACCTACAAGTTCACCGCTGGGGTGGTCATGTACCCCGTGTTCATCGGTTTGCAGGTTTGGCTCGTGGGTCTATTAGCCGCCCATTTTGGTTTTTCACCTTCGGTGAAATGGGCGTATTTGCTCGCCGTAATCCCCCTCGGTATCGTGGCGGAGTGGTGGCTGATAACGGCCAACCGATGGCTTCAAGGGCAGCGGGCAGCGGCATTGCGTAGTAGCAGCAAAGCAAGCTGGGAAGAAATGTCCGCTCAACGGCAGCGAATCATCAAGCAATTAGCGTTTCATGCCACCACCTGACCCCACCGATAACCCAGCCTGCTGAACAAGCAGGTAAAAAGCGAAATCCGAAATAGAAAAATGCTAATCGCCTTCGTCATCCTCTACCTCCTCGGTACCCTGTTCATCGGCTTTTGGGCAGCCCGCCGGGTGAAGAACACGGCAGACTTCGCCGTGGCTGGCCGGAAACTGCCCCTCGTGGTAGCAGGGTCGGCGCTGTTTGCAACGTGGTTTGGCTCCGAAACGGTCATGGGTGCCCCCGCCGAGTTCGTGGAGGGCGGCCTGCTCAGCGTCATGGAAGACCCTTTTGGGGCGGCGCTCTGCCTGATTTTGGTGGGGGCACTGGTGGCCCGGCCCTTGTACCGCATGAATATCCTCACCTTCAACGATTATTATAAAATGCGGTACGGGCGGCTGGTGGAAGTCGCCTCAGCAGTGGCATTGGTGCCATCGTTCCTCGGTTGGATTGCTGCGCAAATGATGGCGATGGCCCTGCTGCTCAACGTGCTGGCGGGCGTACCGATGTTCTGGGGCGTACAAATCTGCATGGTCATCGTGGTGCTGTACACCTTCGCAGGTGGCATGTGGGCGGTGTCCATCACGGACTTTGTGCAAACGGTGATGATACTCGTCGGCGTGGTCGCATTGGCTTGGGAAGTGGGCACTCAGGCGGGCGGCGTCAAGACCGTTTTAGCAGCACAGCCGGAGGGCTTTTTCCGCTTTTTCCCTGAAAAAAACAACCTGCACGAGTGGGCGCATTACCTCGCCGCCTGGATGACCATCGGGCTGGGCAGCATACCCGGCCAGGACGTTTTCCAACGGGTGAACTCCTCCAAGGACGAAAAAACGGCGGTGCGCTCGGCTTACCTCGGCGGGGTAATGTACCTCACGGTGGGTTTCATTCCGTTGTTCATCGGCCTCTGCGCCAAGCAACTGCACCCCGACCTGCTGGAGGGCGACCCGCAACAGATGCTACCGCTCATGTCATTGAGGTATAGCAGTTTATGGGTGCAGGTGCTATTTTTCGGGGCGCTGTTGTCGGCCATTTTGAGCACCACATCGGGGGCGGTGCTGGCCCCTGCCACGGTGCTGGGCGAGAACATCATCAAGCCGATGCGCCCCAACATGACCGACCGCCAACTGCTGCTCACCATGCGCATCTCGGTGGTGGTGCTGGCTTTTGTGAGCATGTTCCTGGCACTGGGCGGCCAGACGATTTTCGAAATGGTGGGCATCTCCTCCGTGCTCAGTTTGGTGTCGTTGTTCGTGCCGCTCATGGCCGGGCTGTACTGGAAGCGGGCGAACAGCCTTGGTGCACTGCTCTCCATGATTTTTGGCGTGGTGGCCTGGGTTTGGTGCGAGTTTTTGTTTCCGACCGAACTGCCGAGCCTTCTGTATGGGCTGGCAGCGAGCATGTTGGGGATGGTGATTGGGAGCTACGGCGGACGGAAAACGGTGGACGGTTGACGGTTGGCTCTTCATCATCCATTAAAAACAATAAAACAATTTCAAATGAACCTGAAAATCAATAAAATACAGCATATCGGCATCCCAGTAACAGACCTCAACCGCTCTGAAGCCTTCTATCGAGGGCTTGGCTTCGAGAACGTGATGGCCAGCACTTTCCAGCTCAACGGAGACACTGGTCGGGTGGCCATGATGCAACAGGGCGAGGTCGTAATAGAAATTTACCAGATGCCCGAAGCCGAACTCACCAACATACGAGAACGTGGGGACGGCCATGTTGACCACGTTGCTTTTGATACGGATGATGTGGAATTGGCCTTCCAAACCCTCAAGTCGGCGGGCTACGATGTGGTGGAAGAGGCACCCCGCTTCTTGGCTTTTTGGGAAAATGGCTGCAAGTTTTTCAACATAAAAGGGCCGGACGGGGAGCGGCTGGAGTTCAATCAGATACTTTGAGATTAGTGACTGGTGACTGGTGACTAGGCGGCCCAGTCACCAATCACCTACACCTTGCTGAACAGCATCACGAACTCGTCCCGCCTGCTGCGGGAGATGCTGACCTGTTGTTGGTTGCTCATCACGATATAGCCGCCCTCGCCTTTCACGTATTTTTCAATATGCTTCAAGTTGATTAAAAACTGTTTGTGGATGCGGAAAAAGCCCTTCCCTTTCAGTGTTTCCTCCACGTCGCCAAGGGTACGGGATACGAGCAGGCTCTTGCCGTTTTGCAGGTGGAACTTGGTGTAATTGCTTTCGGCTTCGCAATGCACGATGTCGTCGAGGGCGATGAAGTTGAAGCCGTCGAGGGTGGGAATAGCGATTTTGTTGGACATGGCGGCATCGGGGTGGTGCAGGTGGTTTTCCAACAACGAGAGTTGCTGCGGAAGTGGGCCCGGCGTTTTCGAGGAGCGGTTCACGGCGTTTTTAAGTTCCTGTGGGTCAATGGGCTTTAACAAATAGTCGAGGGCGCTGAACTTGAAGGCCCGCAACGCATAGCGGTCGTAGGCGGTGGTGAATATGAGTTGGAATGGCACCTCACCCAGCTCCTCCAACATGCGGAAGCCGTTCATCACGGGCATTTCCACATCGAGGAAAACCAGTTCGGGCGCATAATGCCGTATGAGGGATAACCCTTCCTGCCCGTTGCCAGCCGTGGCAACGACCTGTGCCTGCGCACAATGCTGTTGCAAGAGCACCTGCAAATAGCCCACGCAGTGGGGCTCGTCGTCTATGATGATTGTTTTCATTGGAACTGTGAACTGTGAACTGTGAACGGTGAACGGTGAACTGTAACGGTGGTTGGGGACAGTTCATAATTCACAGTTCACAGTTCAAAATTAAACCGGTATTTCAAGTACGACCTTCGTTCCGCAGGGCTGCCCCTGCTCGTCAACGAGGTTGTGGATGCTAACTTTGCCTTGGTCAGGTTTTTCAGGGTTCAGGTTGTGCAGACGTCCGGCAGTGATTAGCGTGCCTTGTGGCTTATGCTCAAGGGCGGTCTTGCTTTCCAGCTCGGCGGAACGTTCCATGCCCACGCCGTCGTCGGTGACTTCGATATGCAGTAGGTCTTCAGCGGCCATGCGCACGTCCACTACCACCGAGCCGCCTTCGGGCTTGTGCATGAGGCCGTGCCAGATGGCGTTTTCGACGTAAGGCTGCACCAGCAAAGGGGGTATTTGAAGGTACTGCTCGTCCACGGCGTCGTCCACCCAGACCTCGTAGCGGAACTTGCCGTCGAAGCGCATAGCCTCCAGGTCCATATAGAGGCGCAGGGCTTCCAGTTCCTTTTCCAAAGGAATTTTTTGTTGTTGGGAGTTCTCGAGCACGAGGCGAATGAGCCGACTGAACTTGGTCACGTAGCTTGCGGCCTGTTGGCTGTTGTTGCGCACGATGAAATTGTTGATGGAATTGAGGCAATTGAAGATGAAATGCGGGTTCATCTGCGAGCGCAGGGCGGTCATTTCTTTTTCAGAAAGCTCCTTGTAGAAAGCGGTTTTCAATTGTTCTTCATGGCGAATTTGAGAAGTGCGGTAGCGAATGATTGCCCAAATGGCCAAGCCGAGCAACCCGACAATTATCAAAGCAAACCACCAAGTTTGCCACCAATGGGGAAGGATGCAGATGGCCAGCCTTGTTTCAGGCGAAACATCAAAGTCCGTTTGCAGCGCCCTCACCCTGAAAACGTATTTGCCGGGTGGCAATTCCGTATAGGTGATGGATTTTCTGCTCTCGGTGGTGTACCATTTTTCATCAAAATCATCGAGCATGAACTGGTAATTTACGAGGTCAGCATTGGGTGCTGTAGGGGCCGAGAATTCAAACTCAAAGACGTTTTCCGAAGGTTTTAGCTCCACTTCACTGGTATTGCGGATGTTTTTTTCAAAATACTTGGATTGATTGAACACCTTGAAATCGGTCAAGGCTACCCGCAGCGTATCAGGGGCTGTTTGGGTTGTGTTTGCCTCATTTGGGAACAGACAAAACCCATTGGGCTGGCCTATGAACACACCGAGGCCCTTCACCACCGCCAGCCCCTTTCCGTTCAAATAGGCATTGCGAAGGCCAGTCCCTATGCCGTACACCTTGGCCGTCCTTTTAGTAGGGTCGAAGACGGTTAGGCCATGGTCAGTAGTGAACCAGAGCAGCCCAGTCCTTTCGTCATGTTTTATGGCCGATAAATATTGGCTGACCTGCCCAATGTCATTCCCCAAAACCTGTGTTGCTTTTTTTGATGTGGAGGATGGCATAAAGGACTGCAGGCCGTTGTTCTTGGTGCCCACCCAGATGCGACCATCGTTCGTCGCTTCGATTGATAAAATGTCGTTGGAGGTGAGCAGGTTTTCGAAATTAAAGACCTTGAAGTTGCGGGCAATGGGGTCGAAATCAATGACGCCGCCGCTTTTTAGGGCAAACCAGATATGCCCATTTGGAGCTTCAGCCATGTCCAATAGCACCCACCATTTGTTGAAATCGGGTGCACCTTCGGCAAAATTGCTTTGCTCCCTGAAATAATCGGCAGAAGCAGACCCTGGGCGGAGGCGGTAAATACCGTCGTAGCTTGTGGCGACCCAGATGTTCCCATTGGAATCTTCCAGCAGGTTGTTCACGGTTTCCTCAAGCCCTCTTGGAGGCTGTAGGCCAAGCAAGGCCACCTCGAAGCTCTTTTTTCCGGGTCTCAGGATATACAGCGACGCCCGGCCGCCCAATGTTTTCGCCGTGCCCGCCCAAATATTTCCACGTGAATCGCAGAGCAAAGCCTTAAAATTCGGGAAGGTACCATCCGGAAACGGCAATGCCCGCTGCACCAGACTGCCTTTCTCGTCCGACCACTCGAAGCATCCACTGTTCTCCGTGGCCACGAAGATGGTGCGCCGGCTGGGCGAAAAGGCAAAGTCGGAAACCTCGGCCCGCTCTGTTTTGCCGCCTCCTGCTGCGAGGCTTATGTAGCGCATGGTCTGCCGTTGCGGAGCAAAAACCCTTACCCCGCCTTGCCTGCCCAGCACCCAAAGGCGTTGCTGTGGGTCAAGGTAAAGACCCTGGCAAACACGGTCAACCTCTGGGCTTTCACTGCTGAACTTGTCGCTAAAAAACTGAAAGCTACCTGTGGCCTTGCTGAAGGTGCCAAAGCCATTGTCTTCGGTGGCTACCCATAGTTCGTCATCGTCCTTTTCGAGCACCGATAGTACGACGTTGCGGTTGAAGTTGTTGGGCAGCCTGTAGGAGGCGAGGTCGTAGGGATGGGTCTTCGACTGCTTGGTGATAGGGTCAAAATGTGCGACGCCGCCGCTCCAGGTACCCACCCAAATCTGGCCCGAACTGTCCTGAAGGATTTGCATGCCGGCCACCCCCGTTTTACCTGTATTGTCTACCAATGGCCATACCTCAAACTGGCGGTTCTGCTTGTCGAAGCGGGCAATACCCCTGTTTGCGGCAGCTACCCAAAGGTAACGTGGGTCCTGCCTGTCGGCAATGAGGTGGTTGACGGTATTGAACTGCCAGGTTTGTTTAGAAAGCTCATCAGCGGGGTAGCTGTACCAGCCAATGTATCGCCGCTTTTTTTTGTCGAAACAGCCGAGGCCGTGGTCGTAGGAGCCAAGCCAGAGCAGGTCGCCATCCTGCACAATTGCGGTTATTTCACCTTTAAAGCCGGGGTTGTTGGGGTCGGTTTTCCATGATTCGAACTTGCCAGTAGCTGGGTCAAAATGGTTGACGCCCCCATCGAGTACGGCCAGCCAAAGGCTTCCATCAGGGTCTTCGCACATGCCCCTGACGGTATTATTGGAGAGGGATTTGGGGTTGTTTTTTTCTTCGAAAAAATTGGTGAATTGTTGCCCATCAAATCTGGAAAGCCCCCCTTCGGTGCCGAACCAGAGGAAGCCCTTCGAGTCGCGCATGGCCACATGTACCCAATTGTCGGCGAGGCCCTGCTCCATGGTGTAGCGGGTGAAGGAAGTTGCTTCCTGCTGGGCGTTGGCCAGGATGGGCAGCACGACCAAGACAAGCCAATGTATTTGTAAGCTGGCGCTCATGGTCTGCAAAATAGGTCAAGTTGGGGAAATAAGCTGGGTAGCGTTCGGTAGAAAAATTGATTTTACCGTCCACGAAAGTATTGTAGCGTTTTCATCAAGGTTCACTTGCATGCGTGAACGGTGGTTTTGGATGAGCCAACGGCGAATATGGCTGTTTTTGACCTTGTTTTAGGTAAATGTGCTGTTTAAACAGTGAAAGCCACCACAGGCTCATTGGTGCGAACAGCTTGAAGATGGTCATACCATTTTTGGAAAACAATTTATCCTGAAAAACTGCGAAATGGCAAGGAGCAATTTATCACTTTACCGAATATGCTGCTAACAATACCGAATTAAAGCCCACAGCGACCAATTATATAATAGCCAAGCAAAAGCTTCAATTTCAGCATTAATTGCTTGGCAAAAACCTACCTAACATCACTTTAATTTCAATTCAATGAAAGGCTTTATTAACCAAATCAAAACAAGGGTGGTGGCAATGATAGCCATCACTTTTTTTGCATTGCTGCAAGCTGGTGCGCAAAACCAAAAAGCAATTGTTCATTTTAACCCACAAAGCGAACTGGTTGACGTCAACGGCGTCACGATGGATGGTGTCGCCACCTTTGATTTATTCAAGGAAAAACTTGGCCTGCCTTCCAATAAAATTGACTCCCGCAACGGTGAGACCGCTCTTTTTTACGAAGGGCTTGGCATCGTCCTTTACGTCAAAGAAAATATTGTGAAGGGCCTTGGCATCACCTTCAATACGGATGGCGACAAAAAATTCCCAGCCACCAGCCTGCACGGAACTCTGAAGATTGGGGAGGTGGAAATAACGAAGGAGAGCAAACAGGATGCCTTCCGCAGCCTTACCGCACCAAAATTCACTTGCCCATTTGAGCTTATGTGTGCCTCGGAAAACAGGGAGGCAGCGACCAAGTCGCTCGTGGGGTTCAAGGACGGGGTGGTAACGCAAGTTACCTTTTTGGTCAATGAATGATAATGTCCGTCAAGATGGCAGTCTTATCTTTAAAAGGCTAAAAAGCAAATTGTGCCTTGTGTAAATACATGCACTTCTTGACTGGAACTATTTTGAAAAACCTCCTTCATTCTTTTCAATTTCTGTGAAAATCAACTATTTATGAAACGATTACATAAATTCTCATTGCTGTTAGTCGGGCTTTTCTGGTTGAACGCCATTAGTACCAAAGCTCAAGTTTGCAAGAACGTATCGCTTTCCTTTGATGGAAATGCAGATTATGTTACCCTGAGCCCTACTCCTTTGGCAGTTTCGGGCAATGCAAACTTCACCTTTGAGGCCCAGTTTACCATCGCTTCTCCGACTACAATTTGCAACAATAACTTTAGGCGATTATTCGCATTGTCAGGTCAGGGTTCTCCGGGGTCGAGATTTGAAGTAGGGGAATGCAACAATCAACTGAAACTATATTGGGTAGCAGCAAATAGCACCGTGATACCTACTGGGGTAACGACAATATCTGGAACGCTTAGTCCCGGCTGTCACCATTTAGCGGTTGTTCGAAACGTCAATTCGCTGCGGTTTTACTTAAATGGTGCTTTGCTCCCGTATAACGGCACATTAACAGGGCCATTGAATACCAACATTTTCGTGGTTGGTCATTGGGCTGGTGGCGCAACCGGTGGGCAGGATTGGCAGGGAGAGGTGGATGAAATCCGCCTTTGGAATGTCCCTCGTACTGCTACCGAGATTCTGGATTTCAAAGACTGCTCTCTTGCCAGTTCCAGTCCTTCGTCAAATTTGGTAGTGAGTTGGACCTGCGACCAACCCGGTGTCAATCCAAGTGGGAACAACGCTGGTGCCGTACTTGAGGACATGAGCGGTAACAACAACGATGGTACATTTGCCGCTGTAGCCAATGGCTTCTTGCTAAACACGGCCCAAAGCAATTTTGTGTGCAGTTCTTGGCCCCCGATTTACACCCTAAATATCTCGGATTACCCCATCCAGAACGTGTCGCTGGTTGCCATTTGCAATGGCACGGCCGTGCATTTCTGCGTTTCGCAAAATGGCCAACCAATCACTGTGCCGCCCAGTGGGACGACGGTAACTTGGTGGTATCACGATGCGGGTTCGACAATACCTCAAATGGTATCCAATCCAATATTCACTGGGTTTTGTTTTGGTGTACCTATTGGTGTTATAGACATAAGCGCCATTTGCGCCAGCAGTACAACCGGATACGTGGACAGACAATACTGGGCTACCATCTCAAAGACCCCACCAGGAAGCAGCCTGACTTGCACCTACGCCACCTCGTGTCATCAACTCCGCATATATTGCCCGGTCACGAATGCATCCATTGTCCTCAATCCAGTGATACCCACGTCGCCCATCATCGCGCTTTGCGAAGGCACGAACTACGCAACGAACGTGTCCGTTGCCACGCCCCATACTTTCGTGCCGTCCGGCGTGGCGCCAACTGGTGACTTGAGCATTCAGTGGTGCATCAATGGACTTCCGATTGGTACTTTGACCGATATGGGGTCTTTTCCATATTCTGGTGTGGCGGTATTTCCCGACTTGTGTTTTGAAGCAAAAATCCAAAACGGCGTATGCCCCCTGTTTACCACCAAAACTTGCATTCCGGTGGACAAGGTGCCGATGTGTGGTATCATTGACGCAGTTCCTGAATTGGCACTAATGTCCGACCCAACTCCTAGTAGCTATGACCCCTATGATTATCTCCTGTGCCCCGGAAACGATGTTGAATTGATGATGTTGAATCCATTGGATTTTAAAGATTGCAATGCTGTCTGGCAATTTATGTTCCCCACAGTAGGCACCTGGAACGATCTTAAAGGCACAGGCAATTCTACCCAAAACACCAACATTCTGCCTCAGTTGCCGCCAAATCCGCCAAGTGCCTCTATATGGCCTGCTGGAGAAAACTGCATACTTTACCGTATAGAATGCCGCCCGAAAAACTATCCTTTCTCAGATTGTACGCCTTGCCACAGCAACACCGTCCAGGTTTGCCTTAAAACCCCAAAACCTGCACCGGTCATCTCGGCAGTCCAAAACCCCATTTGCATAGGAGGAGCCACTGTTATTTCCGTTTCCCCTTATGACCCCAATTGCACTTACACTTGGTATTGCAATGGGCTTGTGGTGGGCAATGGCCCGTCCATCAATGCGATACAGAAGGCTTGCTATTGGGTGGAAGTCTTTGATGGTTGTTTCATTCAAACCTCCAATCCGCTGAACTTGGAGGTTTGCGAAATCGTGCCCATAATCGAATGCCCACAAGATAACCCCTGTGCCTGCCTTGGAGTACCAATCACCCTCATTGGCTGTAATTCCTACAACAGCTGCGGGAATACTGGTTCTTTGCCGCTTTCCTATAGCTGGTCAGCCTCACCTGGTGGTCTCACAGGCACGGGTTGTCAGTTCGTCCACACGCCAGACCCCGGCGGCACGACCTATACTTTGACAGTAACCGACCCGAACACAGGATGCACAGCGACCTCGCCACCGTTCTTCATCAACCCTTGTCAGTAGCTGGGCATCAAACCCGTTTACCGTTTAAAAACTAAATATCATCCAATGAAAAAGTTATTCTTCATCATATTGGCAAGCATGGCGTTTTGGGCAAACTTGCGTGGGCAATGTGCTTGTGATTTTAAGGTAGAGTTGGTGCAGGACCCCATTGACTCTTGCTATTTCGATGTGTTATTCTGCAATAATGGCGGCCCGAATTGCAACTTAGCAGCGACCTATGGCCCATTGACTATTTCCACGAATGGCAATCCTTTCGCAACTGGTACTATAATTTCGGTAACATCTGCCGACCCAAGCAATATAACGGCTTCTATGCTGGGAAGCTACCAAGCGATTTTTTCGACCAACTTTGCTCCCTTGGGTTTTGGGTGCAATCCAAAGGCTGCCGTCGGCAGGATTTGCCTCGACAGCGCACCTAATGGGTATGTGGGATTCTCGGCTACCATGGGTCAGTTTGGAGGTTTCTGCGATATACAGTTGATAACGTCGCAGTTTAAGGTTCCGCCATGTTCAGCACCTCCTGTTTTATTTGAAAAAATATACGGTGATGCCGAGGAGAACCGCCCGACAGCAGTAAAGGCATTTGGGGATGGGCTGTATGTCTCAGGTTACCGGATTGTGGGCGGCGTGGAATATGGGACGTTCTCGAAATTTGACTTGATTACCGGGGCACTTATTTGGGAAAAACAACTCTCAACGCCAAGTAGGGCATTAGATTTTGAATACGACCCTTTAACTGATCAGCTAATGCTGATTGGATGGTCTTCGCCCTTTTTTGTCCCTAATACGGACAACCGTTCTTTTTTAATTCGGTTTGACGATTTTGGAGGCATTGTTTTTTCGAAATACTATGACCAGCCAGGGAGTGAAACCTTCAATCGTATTGTTCGGCATCCAGCACCCGCCAACGCCAGTTTTCCGTTTTATATTTTAGCGAGAAAAAATGTTGGTTTTTCACCCACGCTTCAGGACGTTGTGGCGCTAATTAATTTGGCCGACAATGGAGTATTCAATTGGGAAATGGATTATCCTTACTCTTCTAACCCCACCGACGATGAATTTTACCTCGGATTGATTCCCTAT
>JANPLH010000456.1:0-1366 GCA_031426435.1 Saprospiraceae bacterium
AGGGCATTTCGACGCCCATTTCTTGCTACGGCGAAACAGACGCCACCTTCTCAGTTGACTCCATTGGGGGCATCGCTCCACCCTTCCTGTTTTCGTTTAATGGTGGCGAATTTGCAGAAGCAGACAGCTACTACAACCTCGGCCCTGGCATTTACGACTTGGAGGTCATGGACACCAACGGCTGCACATTGGATACCAGCATCTACATCCCTCAGCCTGATTCGGTGATGGTGAACCTTGGCCCCGATATATTCCTTGAATTTGGGGATAGCGTGCAATTGCAGGCGCTGACCAATCTGGTGGACTCCTTCTCGTTCTTTTGGGGATTGTCCAACTTCCTTTCCTGTACCGATTGTTTGGAGCCTTGGGTAGGGCCTTATTTTACCACTACGTTTGCCATAGAAGTAAAGGATTCCAACGGCTGCAAGGCATCTGACAATATTCAGGTCATCGTGCAAAAAGAAGATGCCGTATACATCCCCAATGCTTTCTCGCCCAACAACCTCGACAATATCAACGACTTCTTCACGGTATATGCAGGGAGGTCTGTAAAAAGGGTGAAAACGCTCCAAGTCTTTGACCGATGGGGCAAACTGATGTTCCAAAATCACGATTTCCAACCCAACAAGCCGCAAATTGGCTGGAATGGCAAGTTCCATGACCGCTTCCTCGACCCCGCCGTGTTCACCTATTGGACGGAAGTGGAGTACATTGATGGCCGCACCGAAATCTTCAAAGGCGATTTGATATTGATGAATTGATACCATGTAGGGTAGGACTTGCATGCTTACAGGCGACCACAACGGCTTTTTCGACGAAAACAAATGTTAAAGTTCCTGCCAATATTTGAGTTTGCAGCGCCAATAGGCTATTTTTCAGCCTCGAAAATCGCCCGTCTATGCCGCCAACCTTTCCACAGTTTGCGATTGAATCATTTTTAGCTTTCCTACTGCTGCTGGGATACTACCGGCTGACCCACCATTTGCAAAAAGGCGCTGTGGCAAACCGCTGGCAATTGCGGCTCATCCCAGTTTTTACCTGCACCCTGCCGTTGATTCCCGCCCTATTTACGGAAGATAATCCAGTTGAAACAATAGGCGTACAGGTCATGTCCATCGGGCATTTGATGAACTTACAAATGCCGGAGTTCGCCATTAAAATCAGTACGGTGGTGCTGGCCATCTACTTTGCTGGTGTGGTTTATACCTCGTTCCGTTTGGTGGATAGGCTATGGTTCGTTTCCCAGTTTTTACAAAAAAAAGGCAATCAAGCATCAAGATTGGCAGCATGGCAAGGCAACCCGACTGCGCTCATGGGCCATTTGATGATGAATTGGGAAAACCTAAGCGATGAAGAGAAGGATAAA
>JANPLH010000457.1:0-3164 GCA_031426435.1 Saprospiraceae bacterium
AGGTGGACTTCGGCCATGACAAAAGCGACATTTTGAAATGCACCCCAATCAAACAATTCAACAATCAAACAATCAAACAATTTTCCAACCTTCATGCAACCTTTTAATCGTGTTTTAAACCTACTTAAACAGAATACCAAAACAGTGTACATGATTTAAAACTATTGGATTAATTAATCCAATTAAATCAAACCTGCTTTCGCAGTAAGCCTTTTGACACAATTAAATCCTCCGTTTTAATTAAAATTTTTTCCAGATTTTCTAACCAATCAATATTCATTTATTATGAAGAATCTCATTTATGGGGTGCTCGCAATGGGCATCATGGCACTGGCATTTGCCTGCCAAAAAGAAACGACCGATGCAACCACCGACCTCATCAATGCTATCGCCAGTTCGGGCAGCAAGGAAGCCGTCAGCGTGGCCGACCTGTCTGCCGACGTGCGGGAGTATGTGGCATTGTCGTTCATGCCCGTCGAAATCGAAGCCGCTTGGCATGTGCGCAGCAAGGGCTACGAAGTAGAACTCGAAGACGGTCAAGACCTTTACTTCCGTGAGAACGGCGGTGGGTGCATGGGCACCAGTCGGGGTGGCGGCGGCGGCGTTTTCCGCTGCATGAGGGGCGATACCGTGGACGTGAGCGAACTGCCGCAAGCCGCAGCTGACTACGTGACGGCCACCTACCCTAGCCTCACCATCCAAACTGTTGTGTTCAAGCAGCACGACAACCGCACGGGCTATGCCGTGGAGCTATCCGACGGCACCATCCTCTTGTTCAATGCGGAGGGCGAGTTCATCAACCTTTGCGGTGAATTCCCAGGCGGCGATGGCCCCGGTGGTGGACACGGCGGTGGTGGACATGGCGGACACGGTGGTCATGGCAACCACGGCGGCGACTACGGCCCCAATGGACCACAAGGTGGCTGCATTGCTGGCGACACCATCGAAGTAGCAGCATTGCCAACGACTATTACCCAATATGTTGCTGACAATTTAGGCGGCCAAACCATCACGGTAGCCGTGCTGAAACCCAGCGGCAAATTTGGCGTCGAACTGTCCAACGGCACGGTGTTGCTCTTTGCTGCCGACGGCGTTTTCATCAAAGTCTGCGACGGACAACCCGACGGCCCGCACCACCACCACTGCAACACGGCCATCACTTTCGATGACCTGCCGCAGGCCGCAAAGGACTATATCACCACCAACTACGCTGGCGAGACCGTGAAACGGGGTTGCCAAAAGAACAATGGGAACTATATCGTGAAGCTTTCCAACGACGTGAAAATCCTATTTAACGCCGACGGTACCATGCTTTTCGATAGCGGAAACTGAGTTTAGGTATTAAGCTTGCAATATTTCATAAGCAGTTAAGAAGGTGGGCGGTACATTTGTCGCCCACCGTTTTTTCAACCAACTTGTAAAATTCTAAGAGATGAAAAAAGTCGCTACGCCTGTTTTTTCTTTATTTTTTATGCTGCTTTCCTTCGGTAAAATGGGCGCTCAAAATCTGCCCGACGAGATGCACTTCTCCCCTGATGGCAAGCGCCTTGTGTCGGGTGGCAACGTGACCACTGGCTTTTATGATGAGTCGGTCATGCACACCATTGAGCTGATTTTTGATGAGGCCAACTACTGGAACCTGCTCACCACCAGCTACACCTCCGGCACAGACCTCGGTGCCGTGATGATACTGGATGGCGACACCTTGGCCAGCGAAGTGGGCGTCAGATTCAAAGGGCAGACCTCCTACAACATGAACCAGAATAGTCCCAAAAAGTCATTCAACATCACCCTCGACTATGCCGACCCCGACCAGGACATTGACGGCTACGAGACGCTCAACCTCAACAACTGCTTCCAAGACCCCTCTTTCCTTCGGGAAATTCTGTACCTGCACCAAAGCCGCAACCACAACCAATCGCTCAAGGGCAACTACGTGAACCTCTACCTCAACGGCGAATACTGGGGCCCGTACCCCAGCGTGCAGGCCCTCGACAACAAGTTCATCAAGGAGTGGTTCCTCAGCAGCGACGGCACCCGTTGGCGGGCACTCAAAACCATTGGCGGCGGCGGTGGACCCGGTGGCGGCGGTGGCACGGGCGGTCCATTCGGCACGGGCTTTTCTTCCCTCAACTGGCTCAACACCAACGACACCACTGAGTACAAAAAATATTATACCCTCAAAAAAGCCAGCAAAACCAACCCTTGGGAAGACCTCGTGACCGTTTGCGACAAGCTGAACAACACCCCATTGGCCGCATTGGAGGACACCATCAAAAACTACATGGACCTCGACCGCACGCTCTGGTTCCTCGCCACCGAAATCGCTTTCTCCGACGACGACGGCTACGTGAACAAGGGTGGCATGGACTACTTCCTCTATTGGGAACCAGAGACCAAGCTCATGGTGCCGCTCGAATACGACGGCAACAGCATCATGGAGGGCATGACCGCTACCTGGAGCCCGTTTTACCACGCCAATGATGTAAATTATGCATTAATTAATAAGCTCTTTGCCGTACCGGCAATTCGGCAGCGGTACTTGGCGCACCTGCGCACCATCATCGCCGAGGATATGCAGCAGGCAGAGATTGATTCCCTGATTGACAACTATTTCAACCTGCTGGACCCGCATGTGGCCGCCGACACCAAGAAGATTTACTCGTACCAAAACTTCGTGAGCGAGCGCACGGCGCTGAAGGGCCTCTTCCAGACCCGCCGCAATACCTTGAACAACAACGCTGAAGTGAACGCACAAGGTCCGACCATTGCCTCCGCCGTCATGTCGTCCGCCAATGGCACCTGGGCCAGCCCCGATGCGGGCGAACCAACGAACATCACCGCACAAGTGAGCGGTGCGGCTGGCATCAACCGCGTGAACCTGTACTACGCAACTGGTTTCAAAGGCAAGTTTGAAAAAGCGCAGATGTTCGACGATGGGGCGCACAACGATGGCGCTGCCAACGATGGCCTTTTTGGCGCTGCAATTCCGGGTTTTGGCAACGGCTCTTATGTCCGTTTCTACGTGGAAGCCATTGCGAACAACACCCCAAAGACAGCCAGCTACCACCCCAAGGGTGCCGAGTACGACGTGTTCATCTATGAAATTGGCGTCACGGAATTCTTTGACAGCGAGGTAGTTATAAACGAAATAATGGCAAGAA
>JANPLH010000458.1:0-7244 GCA_031426435.1 Saprospiraceae bacterium
GCTGAATTTAGAGTTCAATGGAATCGTGCGCTCCTTGCCTGGCAAGCGTTATGTGCTTTGTTGATTTTGGGCCAATAAAAGCGCCATTGCCCACATCTTAATCTCAACATGACTGTTTCATCGGCGTGAAAGCGGATTGCAAAAGTTAAAAGCTACTTTTGCCCGGCAATTAGTTAGCATCGCAATTGCGTGTCAAGTCCAATTTAGCAGACTCTGACTGCCATCCCGACACATCGGGACGAGACCTGCTAACTACCAACTGCCAACTGAAAATGTCTTCAATTGATGCGATAAAACGGCCAATCGAGCACGAACTGGACAAGTTCGAGCAGCACTTTAGGGGGGCGCTAAAGAGCCATGTGCCGTTGTTGGACCGCATCATGTACTATATCGTGCGGCGCAAGGGAAAACAGGTGCGGCCCATGTTCGTCTTCCTCAGCGCCCAGATTTGCGGCGGCACCACCGAGGCCACCTTCACCGCCGCCTCCATGATTGAACTGTTGCACACCGCCACCCTCGTCCACGACGACGTGGTGGACGAATCGGACGAGCGCCGTGGCTTCTTCTCCATCAATGCCCTCTGGAAAAACAAGGTGGCCGTGCTGGTGGGCGATTACCTCTTTGCCCAAGGGCTGCTTTTGGCCTTGAAAAACAAGGAGTTCCGCCTGCTGGAAATCATCTCCGAGGCGGTGAAGGCAATGAGCGAGGGCGAGCTTTTGCAGCTTGAAAAAGCCCGCCGACTGGATATTAAGGAATCCATTTATTACGATGTCATCCGCCAAAAAACGGCGTCGCTCATAGCAGCAGCATGTAGTGCCGGGGCAGCTTCCAGCACCAAGGACGAAACGGTGATTGAGCAGATGCGCCTCTTCGGCGAAAACCTCGGCATCGCCTTCCAAATCAAGGACGACCTCTTCGACTTCGGCACCGACGACGTGGGCAAGCCGCTCGGCATTGATATTCAGGAGAAAAAACTCACCCTGCCCCTCATCTACGCCCTCGAAAACGCCAGCCGCAGCGACAAGGGCCATATCATCAACCTCATCAAGCGCCACAGCGACAAGCCCGACAAGGTGAAAGAGGTCATCGCCTTCGTGCAGGCCAGCGGCGGCCTCAATTATGCCAAGGCAGCGATGGAGGAGTACAGCGCCGCTGCTTTTGCCATCCTCGACCAGATGCCCGACTCAGCAGCAAAGACGGCGATGCGGGAGTTGGTGGTGTATGTGACGCAAAGGAGGAAGTGATATTCAGGCAGGTTTCCTTGCAATAAAACCAGTTGCGCAGCCAAAGAAAAAAGAAGTCGGGGTTACTTCAAATCCCAGTTTTTTTAGTGTGAGAATAGACTTGGAACTATTGCCAAATAGCTCGGTATAAACACCCAGCATTCGATAGTTTTCAGGGTTGCCAAGGAAGATTTTGCCCAATATAGGAATAATAATTTTCAGGTAAAACAAGTAGGGAACACTAAGCAATGTACTGCTGGGATTTGATATTTCAACCATTGAAATAATCCCCCCTGATTTCAGTATGCGCCATGATTCGGAAGCCAAAGCGGATAATTGGTCTTGCGAAAAAGTCTTTAGTCCAAAAGTGGAAATGATGGCATCCGCAGTATCATCCGGCAAGGAGGTTTTTAGGGCATTTTCACATCGAAGTTGGATGCTTGAACATGTCAAGGCCGATTGTCTGCGTTTGGCGAATTCGAGCATGGATTGGCAAAAATCAATGCCGATGATATGGGCTTTCCCCTCAGTTTCATGGAGAATATATTCCCAAGCCTCACCCATTCCCGACATGAGGTCAACAACCGTCATGCCTTCTGTCAAATTTGCGGCTTCCACACACTGCCGCCGCCATCTTTGCGAGAACCCGAACGACGTGATGAGGTTCATTCGCTCGTAAGTGACACTCATGCTGCCGAACAATTCTTCAACGAAAACGGGATCGTATATGTCTCTCAAAACCAAGCATTTTAACTGAGGCTTACTTCAATACTGATGGTCACCTCATCCGTCAACTCCACTTTATCCCCCTCCACTTCGCTCGCCAGTATCAACGAATCCGCCAGCACCTCCGCCTTGATGTACTCCCGGAAATTTTCCACCGCCGCCTCCAATTCTTGGTGCCGTTCGATGCGCACGTTGATGCGGTCGGTCACGTTGAAGTCCTTGTCCTTGCGGAGGTTTTGGATGCGGTTCACCAAATCCCTCGCAATTCCTTCGGCCTCCAGTTCCGGCGTCAGCGTCACGTCGAGGGCCACGGTCAGCGGGCCGTCCGAGGCGACTTTCCAGCCGGGCAGGTCCTCGGTGCTCACCACGAGGTCTTCCGGCGTGATGTCGTAGTTGTTGCCGTTGGCAACGATGGACATGCTGCCCGTCTTTTCCAAAGCGTTGATTTGCTCGTTAGAGAACTGTGCAATCTGCTCAGCGGCTGCCTTCATGTCCTTGCCGAGTTTGGCGCCGAGGGTCTTGAAATTGGCCTTCGCCTGTTTTTTCAAAAGCCCCGAAGCATCGGTGATGTACTCGATTTCCTTGACGTTGATTTCGCTCAAAATCAAGTCCTTCACGCCGTCCACCTCGGTGATGAAACGCTCGTCGAGCACGGGCAGCAGCAGTTTTTGCAGCGGCAGACGCACCCGCAGCCCGTTCCCCTTCCTGATGCTGAACGCCAGCGAACAGATGCGCTGGGCATAGTCCATGCGCCTTTCGAGGGCAAGGTCAATCTTGCCTGGTTCGGGTTTCACGAGGTCGCTCAGGTGTACGCTATCGTGGCGCAGCGGGGTGTTTTTTTGCTTCGCAACGTCCTTGATGGGGGCGGTCAGATTGCGGTACAGCCAGTCTGTGAAGAAGGGCGCTACGGGCGACGCCAATTGCCCGACGACCATCAAACACTCGAACAGTGTCTGGTAGGCCGCTTGTTTGTCCTCGTTCAATTCACCCCGCCAAAACCTGCGGCGGCTGAGGCGCACGTACCAGTTTGATAGGTGTTCGTCCACAAAACTCTCCACTAAACGGCAGGCCCGGTGCGGCTCGTAGTCGTCCATCGCTATTTGGTAATCCGACACAAGACTGTACAATTTCGAGATGACCCAACGATCAAGTTCCGAGCGTTTGGCGTAGTCCATCACGTTGAACTCGTCCATGGTCCATTTGTCAATATTGGCGTAGGTGGCGAAGAAATTGTAGGTGTTGAACAGCGTTCCGAAGAACTTCCGCTGCACCTCGCCGATGCCCTCCACATCGAACTTGAGGTTGTCCCAAGGGGCGGCGTTGGAAATCATGTACCAGCGGGTGGCGTCGGCGCCGTATTTTGTGATGGTCTCGAACGGGTCGGCGGCATTGCCGAGGCGCTTGGACATTTTGTTGCCGTTCTTGTCCAGCACGAGGCCGTTCGACACCACGTTTTTAAATGAAACTTGGTCGAAAGCCATGACGGCGATGGCGTGCAGCGTGTAGAACCAGCCCCTCGTCTGGTCAACGCCCTCGGCGATGAAGTCGGCGGGGTACATATTGTCGAAGGGTGCCTTGAACGGTCGGTCGGCGTTGGCCTTTAGCTTCGTCAAATCCAATCCCCACTGAGCGTAAGGCATGGAGCCAGAGTCGAACCAAACGTCAATGAGGTCGAGTTCACGATACATCTCTTCACCATTTAAAGCTACTAAGATGATGTCGTCAATATAAGGGCGGTGCAAATCCGATGGCACTTGCTGGTTCAAGCCTAACTTTTCATTTGCCCATTCAATTTCTTCTCGCAATTCTTCTATTGAGCCAATACACTTTTCATAACCGGTATCTTTTGTTTTCCAAATTGGTAAGCCGATACCCCAATATCTGCTTCGACTAAGATTCCAATCCTGTAAGTTTTCGAGCCATTTGCCAAATCGGCCTTCTCCCGTACTTGTCGGTTTCCAATTAATTGTTTTGTTGAGTTCAAACATGCGCTCCTTCAGAGCGCTGGCCTTAATAAACCAAGAGTCGAGTGGGTAGTAGAGGACAGGCTTATCAGTACGCCAACAATGCGGGTAATTATGGACATACTTGGCCACGTTGAGCGCCCTACCCTCCAACTTGAGTTTCACTGCGATGTCAATATCTGGGTTAGTCCAATTGGGGTCGTCTTTGTAATTCTTGACATAACGACCGCTGAATTCACCGACAGTATCTTTGAACTTACCCTGCTTGTCCACCAATGTAAGCGTGCCGATGCCATTGGCCTTGGCGGCCTTCATGTCGTCGGCACCGAAGCTGGGGGCGGTATGCACAACGCCCGTGCCGTCCTCGGTGGTCACGAAGTCACTGACCAGTATCCGGAAGGCATCACTGCCGAAATTTAGCGGCTCAATATGGTTTTCAAAATCAAAATCCAGCAACTGCTCATAGCGGATGCCTTCGAGTTGTTGGGCAGTAAACGGGGGGCTCTGCTCCAGCACAGTCGGCTGGTTTTTGCCACCAAACCATTTGCTCACCAGCAGCTCAGCCATGA
The DNA here is from genome assembly GCA_031426435.1 of Saprospiraceae bacterium. Classification (GTDB taxonomy): domain Bacteria; phylum Bacteroidota; class Bacteroidia; order Chitinophagales; family Saprospiraceae; genus UBA6168. The sequence continues at coordinate 4,483 of JANPLH010000458.1, forward strand.
CCACGCTCACGGGCTGGTGCGTGTAGGGGTTTTCCGTCTTGATTTTAACATAAGCAATCTGATGACCGATGGTCAATGCCGTGTTTGAGGGCAGCGTCCAGGGCGTGGTCGTCCATGCGGCGATGCGGACGTCTTCGTCGCTTTTGTCATCCTCGAAGAGGAACTGCGACGTCTCGTTTTTCACCACTTTGAACAGCGCTACCACGGTCGTATCTGTCAGCTCCTTGTAAGCCCCAGGCATGTTCAGCTCGTGGGAACTGAGGCCCGTGCCAGCCGCCGGGGAGTAGGGCTGGATGGTGTAACCTTTGTACATCAAGCCCTTGTCGTAGAGGCGCTTGAGTATCCACCAGACGGTCTCGATGTACTCGTTTTCATAGGTGATATAGGGGTTGTCGAGGTCCACCCAGTAACCCATCTGGCGGGTGATGTCGTCCCATTCGTTCTTGTAGCGCATGACGGTTTCCCGGCATTTGTGGTTGTACTCGTCCACGGAGATGCCACCGGACTTTCCGATGTCCTCCTTGGTGATGCCAAGTTCCTTCTCCACGCTGAGTTCGATGGGCAGGCCGTGGGTGTCCCAGCCGCCCTTGCGCTCTACCCGCTTGCCCTTCAGGGTCTGGTAGCGGCAGAAGATGTCCTTGATGGCCCGTGCCATGACGTGGTGGATGCCGGGTTTGCCGTTGGCGCTGGGCGGGCCTTCGTAGAAGACCCAGGAGTTGTCGGCTGGGCGGTTGGAGACGCTTTGCTCGAAGATTTTTTCGGACTCCCAGAAGGCGAGGAGTTCTTGGTCGATGGCGGGGAGGTTGAGTTGTTTGAATTCTCTGTACATGTTCTGATTATCAATGATTTAGACAGTTGCTGCAAGTTTGGAACTGCCGTTTAAGACTTTTTTGATTTTGGTTGGAAATTCGTCGTAAGTGCGGTCGTTCAAGGTTCGTCCGGCAGCCTTTTTGTTTCTGCCGCCCCATTGCTTGAAGAAAAAGGCGACTTTGCTTTTATTGCATTGCTGCAAAATATCCTGCACCCAATCTTCCGCCATTGGGCGGGGCTTCGTGCCGCTCTCGCCACCGACGATGACCCAATCTATTCCCTTCAAATTCATATTTGGCAAAGGACCAATCAGCGGCTCACAGGAAAGGAACTTGATTTTTGCACCTGTTTGTCGCAAGAAATCAATCCTGTCCACCACACGCTCATCCTCGACGGAAACGCCCATCCAGATGTTGGGTGTCCAATCCAAAAATTGTGAGTAGGTGGCAGCAAGTTCAGCCCGTTTGGTCAACACTTGAAATTGGTGTTGGGGGCATTCGTTCATCACTTCAAATACCCGCTGGATGTAATCTAGCGGGACTTTTTCGTGAAAAAGGTCGGACATGGAGTTTACGAAAACCACCTGTGGCTTCTTCCAAGTGTATGGTATGGTCAATGTATCTGGATGCAGCGTCAACTCAAAGCCGTTGGCGTACTTTTCCAAGCCCATCGCATGAAGGCGCCGGGAGAGGATTTCGGCGTAACAGAACTTGCATCCCTGCGAGATTTTGTTGCAGCCGGTGGTGGGGTTCCAGGTTTGTTGCGTCCATTCTATGGATGATTGTGCCATTGGATAGTCAATTTAATTTAAAGTTTACTTTCTTTTTAGAGTCCGAATTGCGGTAGGTATTGTCGTAGTTTACATAAAACGCCTTTTTAGGAGCTTCTTTATTCTCATGGACGTTCCAAACTATCAGCCTTTTTCGTTCTTGCCATGCTGATAGAATTTCATTTGTATGTTTAGGCAAAAAGCCATTTCTCAAAGTAAAAAGATAAACTTCGCTGTTGTCCCTTGATTTCATTTTCATAAACTTTTCGAGCATCTCGGAGTATTGGTTGATGCTATCTTCCTTATCCATTTCTTGAAACTGCTGTTCGAAAGCATTGAGTTGTTGACTGGGTAATTTGAAGCCTTCACCCCTCGTTGGGTCTAAATTCCATCGGGTCTCCAAGAATTTTTCTAAACCAAGAATGTTTGAGGATATAAAGAAAATGGCAAAGTAGCTGCTCTTGTCTCGTTCGATGTAATAAGAAGCAGAGTAGAACTCTTCTCGAAAAGAAAGGGCACCACGAACATACCGGATGAACTCCTGAATATTAGTGGTTTGGGAATTCCTGACAGGGTGATTTTCAGGAAAAAAATCAAAAATAAAACTACGGAGAGCCTCATACTGCACCTTTTCGGCTTCAGTTACTTCGGTTAAGACGTAATCTGCGAATCTGTAAATAAAGGAAACAGGTAGAAATAGTATTATTTCAGTGACTTTATTCTGTAGTATTGCTTTAAGGCTATTTGCGTTAATATCCTTGTAGCCATACGGGTCAATAAACACGATGTTTCTCTCGTCTTTACCTTTTGAATTTACCTCTTTTATTACGGTGCTGAAAATTTTCTCTGCCTCAAGGCAATGGCAAGTAATCTTGCAGATAGCATCTTGATTGAGCGAGTTAAGATACTCTTCAACTTGGTTCGCCTTTTTTGGCTTACCATCATTTACTGTTAATGAAATGGGCGTTGGATGTTTCCCATTATCTGAACACCACTTCCTATTCTGCCGGATTGCCTCAAATGCTAAAATTGGACTACCTGCCTTTCCATCCTCATAAATCCCAGACCCACAGAATACGTCATACACATTGACAGACTTGAACCTGCTTGATGCGACTAAGACGTTTAAGTACCTTTCTAAGTACTTCTGATAGAGCTCAAGTTTAGCTTGTGAATGAGGCAT
>JANPLH010000459.1:0-10418 GCA_031426435.1 Saprospiraceae bacterium
CCAGCGACGCCACGGCCCAGCGAATCACCCCAGACGATGTCGCTCTCGGTGCTGATGCCCGCCCATTGCAAACTATTGAGGTGTTCAGCCGCCAATTCTTCAATATAGGCCTTTTCGAGCGGGAACATGGCTATGAGGATACGCTTCGAAACGGCAGCCACCACGGCACCGTCCGAGGGGTAGCCCGGCAGGTCGTTCTGCGGCAGGTGCGTACTGATACCGACGTCCGTCTTATAAGCAGCCGGGCGGTTGTACTCGTACTTGTAGTGCCATGCCGCAACGAGTGCGTCAAACTGTGCGATGCTCCAGTAGGCGAACATCCGACATGCGTATGGCGGGTGTGCGAACGGAAAGTTGGGGATGTTGGCGGGATTGGCAGGGTCTGGCGCGGTGTACGTGCCATCAGGCTTCGGAGGTGGCGGCAGGTTGTACTTCGCTGCAAGGTCCCGGGCGATTTCATTCCAGCGCACGAGGCCATCACCCGACCAATAGGCTACGGCCTTTTTTTGATCCGAGGTTAGGTCGGAGGATGCTGCCTTCAGGTCGGCCAATTCAGCTTGGTAGGCTGCCGAGCCTGCGGTTTCAGGCGCAGGAATGCCTATCTGCGTTGCACTATCGAGCAAAACGAGGTTCCAGGTGCCACCGTTCTCATCCAAGCTTTCATACGTGTAAGGTGAAAAATCAAGGTTCGTGGGCAGGTCTTTTTCGCAGGCTTGGAAAACGGCCAATGCCACGAATGCCAACATTCCAAGGAAATATATCTTTTTCATCAATTTTTAGATTTATGGTGATGAGCCTACCGTGTTATACCGTAGGGCCGTTTGTTTTTCAATTAGTTGCGTTCTTATTCTTGTTTCCAAAAACACCAAACTGGTAAGTCAGTCCGCCCATGAAGGACGTGGACTGTCCAACGTTACGGCCAGTGAGCACTTGGCTGCCGCCAGCAATTACGCTGAGGATGTGCCCATTGCCGAGGGGAATGTAATATTGGAGACTGAGGCCAGCCCTCGTCATGTCCATGTTGTTGGAAGGGAAGGGCATGTCGTGAGGCCGGATGTCGGCGCCGCCGAGGGTGTTCATGCCTTCATAGGTTGCCTCCACTTTCAGGTTGTTCTTAAGCAATAGCGCCCCCAGCGTAGCGCCAAAGCTGCTGGCGTTGGGCATATCCACTTCGTCACTGTATACGCCGCCAACGTTGGGGACATAGTAGTAGTCTCGCTCAATGGTGGTGTTGCTGCGTACATGGTAAGCGGCGTGAGCACGAACGTAAAGCCCCATGTCCAGTTCATAGATGAGGATGCCCCGACCAGATGCCTCCACGGCACCTAAGCCAAGACTGAACGGCAAATAGTCGGACAGGTAATTGGAGGCGGGGCCAGTGAGGCCGAGCACTGGGTAAAAACCAAGTGTGCCGGGGCCTAACTTAAAGTCAATGGCACGAGCCTTGAGCCAAATGCCCCAGTCTTGGATGCCTTGTACGCCCTCGAAATAGCCAGCACTGGCGGCAGTTTTCATCCAGGGCAGTGCGCCAAGTACGTTGACTTTATCGGTGATACCTAGCGAAAACATGCCCATGACCGATTGGCGGGTAAAAGTGCCAATATTGCCGTTGCTGCGCTTGAGGGTACCTTCCCAGTATTCGTCCCAAGTGTCGTGGCCATAAATAGCGGCAACGCAGAGTTGCCCTTTTTCCATCATAATGGCGTCTGTGGGTGTTTGTGCGATGGCCATTTTTGGCGCAGCCAAAACCATGAAAATGGCACTGATAACTACCCATTTACTTAGAATACGCTTCATAGAATTTTAAAGATTTAATCGGTGAATAAAAGCAAGAGGTATTTAATCAATAAATACCTCTTGAATGGGAATAATTTAATATTTAGGTCATTATCATTGAATGAATATTCATTAATTCCCCCAAAACCATTTAATGTTTAGGAGCATTAACATCCTTGAATTTTCCCTCCACCGCTGGCATCATATCGTGTTTGCCACCGAAGCGGTAGGCCACGTTGAAGCTGACAAGATAGTCGGCAAAAGCAGCATCGCCCTGTGTTTTGGTTCCAGTAGCAGCAGTAATGGCTTTGTCGCTGACGCTTTGCGTACGGTTGCGATAAACGGCAACTGGCACGTTCAGGGAGAAGACAAAACCTTGATGTGCCCATGAAACACCTGGCTCCACGGAAACTACATAGCCGGGGCGGCGGTAGCCTTCCTTTCCACCAATAAGGTCTTCAGAAGCTACACCTTCTACCCTGCCACCGAAATTAACCGCCAAGCCGTGCTTCGGCAACACCGCATAACCGAAACCAACCCTGGCCGCAAATTGGTCAGGTACGGCGAAATAGTTTACGATGCTTTTAGGATACTCGTCCGTGACTGTTTGCCTTGCAACGCCATTGTGTTCTTGTGGCGTGACCATGTAAAAGCCGCTGAAATAGACGCTTGCACGGTCCAAAAACGAGTAGTAACCCTGGGTTTCCAATGAAATGCCCCAACCGCCATCGCCAAGCTGGATGGATTGATCAACGTATTTGTTGATGATGGTGTCTTGGCCAGTAGGTGTGAGCTTGTGAAAATCATCTTTTACTTCTTCGTTGCCAGTAGGTGCCTTGACGCCCAGTCCAATTGCAATATTGCCCTTGCCACCTTTGCTAGGGTCCATCAGCCAGTAGGAGCCAGTCAAACGCAAATCGCCGATACCTTTCGAACCTGTATGGAAGCGGGAATGTGACCAGCCAACCGGATTCAGTGCAGGGTCAGCTTTAGGATTGCCATAATGCTCGTACAGTGAGGAGCGGTCATTGAAGTTGATTGGCAGGCTTGCGGAGATGGAAAGGCGATCGGTGATGCCATAAGTAAGCCCTAATTCGATTGAATTAGCCTTGTTGATAACCTCGGTGTTGTTTTCAACCCGTGCGGTTTCTTCGTGCGAGCCTCTGAAGTGCTTATAGGATTTGAAATAGCGATAATTGCCAGAAAGTTGAAAGCCGCCTTTTTGTAAAAAAGCGGAATTGTTGCCACCCACGGTCATGCCGGAGCAGCCCATGTTGCGTATGGCAACACAGCCTTGTGCGAAGGCATTTTCATTTGAAAACACGATGGAAAAGAACAATACGAATGCAAGTATGAATTGAGATTTCATTGTAAAAACAGGTTGATAGCACCCTTTGAGCTTTGCTAATTGGGTACATGGTTAACTAAATTAATTTGGTTGGCAACAGCGGTCGCCAACGATAATTATGAAAGAAAAAATTTGGAAAACCTGGGGAAAACCTATCAACAATGAAAGTCGGGCGGAGGCGACAATGGAGAAGTTGAAAGCCGCCCATGCATAACGCACAGGCTGAAATTTGAATCAGGATGGCCTTTGTAGAGGTTATTAAGCTGGCTAACAGGTTCAAAGAAAACAGCGCCAAAAAGGAATTTTGCAAATGAGGAAGGGGTTTGCTGGTCGTTCGGCAGTTCGCCAGCTACCTGTTCCCACGTGGCGGTGCGGGGCGAATAGTCAATCGTAAATGCAACGGTGTCGTCACCTACGGCCTTTTCAAAAGTGAAATAGTTGCCGTAATAAGACCCCCAACGGGCTTGGCTGCCCTCCTGCAAGATATTGACAGTGGCTTCGATACCCGTTTCTTCGTAAATTTCATTGGAAATCGCCTGCTCCGGCTCGCTCATCACCTGCTCCATCTCCACAAATTGCGCTACCTCAAAATACAAATGGCCGCCGACCCACTGGACAGTGGTCACGTAAAGCAGCAGCCATGCGTAGCATTTTCTCATGCGATGAGGGATAATAATTCAAACCATGTTGGGTTTTGATTTCATGGCTACCAAAGCGGCTACCATCTTTGACAAAACAACAAGGTGATATTTATCATACAAAGTTGATGACGATTTTGCTGATAAAATCAAATAGAGGGTATTTTTAAGTAATTTCTAATTTTGGCCTACCAAGTTCAAAACGAAACAACACCATGCTGCAATTCCTCGGTCGCTTACATATTCTTGCCCTGCACCTGCCCATCGGCTTCCTTATTTTGTCGTTCCTGCTGGAACTGGCGGCTCGCCGCTCCTCCCCTGCGCTGCGGCCCGCCGTTGGGTTTTCACTGTTTTGGGGCATGGTGAGTGCCGTAGTGGCCGCAGGCCTCGGCTACCTGCTCTCCCTCAATGGCAGTTATGACGCTGACCTGCTCGGCTGGCATCAATGGCTCGGCATCAGCACCGCCGGGCTGTCTGTCGTGCTTTATTTTTTGCATAAAAAAGATGCTGCGCAAACGGCCTACCTACCGCTGTTCGTCCTTACCATGCTCCTGCTGGCTGGCACCGGCCACTTTGGCGGCTCCCTCACGCATGGCGAAGATTTTTTGTTCAGCGATGAAACAGCCGACGCTGCCGCAGCGCCCCTCGTCCTTGCCGTGAACGACGACACCGAGGTGTTCAACGGCCTGGTACTGCCCGTGCTAAAGGACAAATGCGGCAAATGTCACAACCCCACCAAACACAAGGGCGACCTCATGGTGCTGACCAAGGAAGACCTGCTCAAGGGCGGTGAGAACGGCCCCGCCATCTCGCCCGACAAGCCAGCGGAAAGCCTCTTGTTGAAGCACATCCAACTCCCGATGGACGACGACGACCACATGCCGCCCAAGGGCAAAAAGCAGCTCACCGGCCCCGAGAAGCAATTGCTCGACTGGTGGCTCAAAGCAGGTGCGCCTTTCGATAAAACGGTGGCCGCCGCAGCCATGCCCGCCGCATTGCGCAGCGCAATAAAAGCCACTGCCCAAGCTGCCCCCACCAGCATTTTGGATGGCCTGAAACTCGAGCCTGTGGACGACGACAAGCTCAAAAAATTGCGCAGCGAAGGCATACAGGTGCTACCAATGGCGACGGGCAGCCCGTTGCTTCAGGCGCTTTTCCAAGGCAAAAAAGACGTGACCGCCGAGCAGTTGAAAAAGCTACAGCCTGTTGGCAAAAACATCGTTCAGTTGAACCTCAGCGGCTCCAACGTGGATGACAATATGCTCGCCGCTGTTAAAGATATGCCGCACCTCAACCGTCTTTACCTGGAGCAGACAGCCATTACCGACAAGGGCCTCACCCACCTTGCAGGCCTCCAGTACCTCGAATACCTTAACCTCTACCAAACCAAAGTGACCGACGCCGGGCTGCCCTTCCTGCAAAAGCTGCCCAAGCTGCGTTCGCTCTACCTCTGGCAATCGGGCGTCACCTCGGAAGGCGTTGCCAAGTTTGCTTCACAAAAACCGGGCATCACGCTCGACAAGGGCATCGAAAACGACTCGCTGTTTGGTGAGGTGGCCCTGAAATCGCCAATGATAAAGGCATCCAAAGAACTGTTCACCGACACCCTGCAAGTGGCCTTGGAAACGGGTTTTGCGAAAGCAACCATCCACTTCACCACAGACGGCAAGGAGCCGGACAGCACCAGTGCTGTCTATAAAGAACCGCTGCTGCTCAATGCCACCGGCGAAGTGAAGGCCATCGCCTACCTCGACGGTTGGACGACAAGCCCCATTTCCTCGAAGCGCTTCATCAAGGTGCGGCACCAGCCCGTCAGCGCCGCACTTGCCACCCCACCCGACCCCAAGTACAAGGGCGAGGGCGACAAAACGCTGATTGATTTCCAGCGGGGCGGCGACACTTTCCGCAGTGGCAAATGGTTCGCTTGGCAGGGCTTCAACTGCGTCGCCACCCTCGACCTCGGCAAAGTGACGGATGTTTCAAAAGTGACCGCTGGTGCCTTTGAGGACACGGGCGGCTGGATTTTTTTTCCGAAGGGTATGAGGATTTCAACTTCTACCGACGGCAAAAGCTTCAAAAAAGTAAAGGAAGGCAGCTACCTCGTTGCCAAAGGCACCACCAAGCCCGGTGCGAAGCTCTTCACCGAAAGCTTTGCCAGTACGCAAGCCCGCTATGTAAAAGTGGAAGTGCTGAGTGTGCTGAAAAACCCAAGCTGGCACCCGAACAAAGGGGAAAAATGCTGGGTGTTTGTGGATGAGATTTTGGTGGAGTAGGTACGTTATGGGGTTTTATATTCTTATCACTTATGTCTTGTCCCACCGACGGGATTGCCCCTTGGGTTTCTTCCGTGCATATCAAAATATTGGTCAATATAAACGTCCTCCAATTCCTTCGCTTTGGACCTGCCCGGAATTTTCGTCAAAAGGATTGTAGCTATAAATCGAAGCCATCCTACCGCATTATTGAGGATATCAATCTGGCTGCGCATACGTTTCGATATTCCATCACTGCCGATTGGTTCGTCGGAGATGCCGTACTTAAAAACTTCATCATCCTTATTGTCCCGAATCTCGTAGAGGTGGTGCGGATTAGGGTTTTGGAGGGAATTGCCGTGCCCGCTCATGTTTTATAAGGTGATGGTATCAGCGCCCCAACCGCTTGGGTTGAAGCCAGTTTCGTAGTTGTATTTTGGTAGGTGTTCCAAGGTACTGCCTGTCTTGCGGAGCCAAGCATGTTCAGGAATGTCCAACAACCCCTCAAAGAACAGGTCCTTTGGAAAGGCAGTAGGGTCTGACATTACATTCTCATAAAACACACGGCCATTGGCCACCACACAGCATCGGGCGTACAGGAACAAATCCGCAGAGATGCTATCGCCCGTTTTGACGGAATTTGTGGCATAAGTGCGGCCATCCAAAAGATAGAGCTTTTCGGCCATGAGGTCGTAAAAGGAAAGAATGGCTGTTTCGGGCAGCATTGCCAGTCGCCGGATGGCAGGTTCGATGACGGCATCGTCGTTGCCTGCTTTGCTCCAATCAAGCAGGGCAAGGATGTCCCAGAAACGGTCTTCGTTCATGCTGGGCAGCTCCGCAGCCGCACCGCTCGTGACGACGTGCAGTTCCGCATTCGGGTATTTTTCCTGCAAATCCCTTACGATGGCAGGATTCGCAGCACTCAATGGCAACCTGACGGCCGTATTCATCTGCTTTGTTTTTTTTACAAAGATAATGGTTTTCGGGGGTTTTAATAGATGGGAGGAATTGACAACCTGGAGTCGTTGGCTAAATGGAAAAGCAGCCATTATTAAGCAATGGTTTACCCCTCTTCAAACATCCCCTCCAAATCCTCCATATTAAAGCTGAGGAAGCAGCTCTTGCCCGTCGGACTTTTGAACGGCATGGCGCAGGCAAAAAGCTGGTCAATTAGTACTTGCATTTCGGGGACGGAAAGGGGGGTGCCACGCTTAGTAGCGGCGCTGCGGGCCATGCTGCGGGCGAGGTTTTCCTTTAAATCAAGGCTAAGTTCGAAGTTGCGCTTGTACTGTTCCAACAACGTTTCGATGATTTTAACCTCGTTTTGGCCGCTGGTAAGGTCGGCAGGGATGCCGTGGATGATGAAGCTGTCCTTGCCGAAGTCCTGGATGTCGAAGCCCAATTGGTTGATGCTGGGCATGATGTCGCCGAAGATGGCGGCATCGGCGGTGGGCAGGGTGAAGGTCTTGGGGAACAACTGTTTTTGCGTAAACGCCTGCCGCTCCTCCATCGCATCAAGGTAGCGCTCGTACAGAATGCGCTCGTGCGCCGACTGCTGGTCAATGAGCAGGAAGCCTGATTTTATTGGACTTACGATATACGTTGACTGTATCTGGTAAGGCGTTTTCTGTGGCTTTGAAAACGAAGTGCCCGCATCGCCCAACTCGCCGGGGCTGGCCCAGTTGCTGCCGATGGTGATATGCTCGCCTTCGTCGCCAAACTCCCCTTGAGGGGTCGGGGGCAAGCCACCTGCCTTTGGCGTCTCCTCCATTTCTTCGATGTCGGCATAGAGCTGTTGCCAGTTGCGAAGCATGTCCCTTTGGGGGTTGGCCGCCTCCCGTGGGTCTGTTGCGGGACGTTGCCCACCTGCCGCCGAAGGGGAGCCAGACGGCATAGAGGATGAAACGGTGTCCCGGCTGCGGGTCTGCGACATTTCCTCTTCAAAATCCGACTGCTTCCCCATGTTGAATGGCAGCCCAAAGTTCCTCGTGGCCGAAAAACTGGTCTCCGCATCGAAGTCCAGTTCCGGCATGATGCTGTGCGAGCCGAGGGCATGGCGCACGGCCACCCGTAGGTAGTTATAGACCAAGCGCTCGTCGTCGAACTTGATTTCTTGCTTGGTCGGATGCACGTTGATGTCAATGCGGGCGGGGTCCATTTCGAGGAAAATCACATAGAACGGAAAGGTTTCCTTCGGCAAAAGCTCCTCGTAGGCCGTCATCACGGCATGGTGCAGATAGCCGCTCTTGATGAAGCGGTCGTTGACGAAAAAGAGCTGCTCGCCCCTTGTTTTCCTCGCAAATTCCGGTTTGCCGATGAAGCCGCCGATGGTCATCACGTCGGTTTCCTCTTTTACAGGTACGAGTTTTGGGTTAAAATTATTCCCAAAAATGCCGACGATACGCTGCCGCAAATTGCCCGTGGGCAGGTGGAAAACCTCGGTGCCGTTGTTGTGCAGCGAAAAGAAGACATCCTCATTGGCAAGGGCGATGCGCTGGAACTCATCGAGGATATGCCGCATCTCAATCGGGTTCGACTTGAGGAAATTGCGCCGGGCAGGCACGTTGTAAAACAGGTTTTTTACCGAGACATTCGAGCCGGGGGTGCATTGGCAAGGCTCCTGCACCATGAGTTTCGAGGCTTCTATGGCGATGCGGGTGCCGAGTTCCTGGTTGTGTGGGCGGGTGCGCATCTCCACCTGCGACACGGCGGCGATGGAGGCCATGGCCTCGCCCCGGAAGCCCATCGTGCGGATGGCGAAAAGGTCTTTGGCTTCCCTGATTTTGGAGGTGGCATGCCGCTCGAAGCACATGCGGGCGTCGGTCTCCGACATGCCGCAGCCATCGTCAATCACTTGGATAAGCGCCTTGCCAGCATCCTTTACAATGAGCTTGATGCTCGTTGCGCCAGCATCAATGGCGTTCTCCATCAATTCCTTTACAACGGAAGCTGGCCGCTGCACAACCTCGCCGGCGGCAATTTGGTTGGCAATAGATTCTGGAAGCAGCTGAATGATGTCAGCCATGTGTGGAAACCCGGTAATTGTGTGTTTAGGTATTTGTGTGTTTTTGTGTTTGCGAGAGGCCCGTCAAACACATAAACTCACAAGCACATAAACACAACTTATTCGAATAGATATGCGAATCGGGGCAAATATACTTCAATTGCGAGAAACAGCGCCGCTACCAATACGGCAATGACTAGCAGCAGCCGCATGTTGGACTTTGCGACCTGCTGTTGCCGAGCACTTTTGGTGACCAAACTGGAGCTTTGCCGCCGCATATTCCGCTTGATGCGGGACTTCAGCGCCTCCGGGTCTTGGCCCTGCAACTCCTCGGCGGCTTTACGGCGCTCCAGGCGCTCCTCCTTTTTTTCGTCGTAAAAACGGGGCTGGTAACCGAACCCCACCGGCTTCAATGGCTTGAAAAAATTGAATAGTCCCATGTGATTGAAATTTTTGGATTGTTTTATTGCTGAATTGTTGAGGTTACTGCTGTTTGGCACTGTTCCGAACAACAATCAAACAATTCAACAATTCAACAATTCAACAATCCACTATAGACAACATCCGTCGCCCGCTGCCAGTTGAATTTCGTGCGTTGCAAACGGCCATTGGCCACGAGTTTATTGCAAAGATGTTCGTCCTCACTGATTCGGCGCATGGCATCCGCAATTTCACTAACCGAAGTTGGGTCAACGAGCAGTGCGGCATCCCCGGCCACTTCCGGCAGCGAAGATACGTTGGAAGTCACAATCGGCACCTCGGCGTGCATGGCCTCCAGCAGTGGCACACCAAAGCCCTCGAACAACGAAACGTAAACCAGCGCCTCCGCAGCGGCCATCAATTGCGCTGCATTTTCATCAGAAACATAGCCCAGGAACTGAATGTCGGACTGGTGGCGGGCAGCTTCGTAGGCCGTTTTCACCTGGCCCGCCTGCCATGCAAAGCGCCCAGCGATTAGTAGGCGGTGCGGCGCTCCCGTAGCCGATTTGAACTGGTCGAAGGCGGCAATGAGGCGGTGAACGTTCTTGCGAGGATGCACGGCACCGATGAAATAAAAATAGGGTTTTCCTTCGGAAAAAACTGTTCTAACCACCTGTTTTTCAGTGCTTTGCAATGGCCGAAAAACATACCGGCATCCATTGCCCGATACGCTGATTTTCGCTGGCGCAATGCCGTACTGCCACACGAGGTCGGCCTTGGTGTACTCGCTCACGGCCACGATGTGATCGGCCCGGTGGTTGAATTTTTTTGAAAAAAAGCGGTAATAAAGCCGGTGCGCCAGTGGCACCTGTTCCGGGAAATGCACATGGGCAATGTCGTGGGTGACGAGCACCGTTTTTACGCCTGTGCCGAGGCAAAGAAAGTTATCGGGCGAGAGGAAAACGTCGGCTTTGTGCTGC
>JANPLH010000460.1:0-28762 GCA_031426435.1 Saprospiraceae bacterium
GGCCAGATGGCATTGTGGTCAAACGTGGAAGGCATCCAAGCCGTCTGGGAGTGGCAATCTTGGCAGGTCGTCGGGAACTGGTTCGAGGCTTGGTTCGGGTTCGTCGCGCCATTGTAATCAGGCAAGTGGCAGCCCACGCAAGTGTTCGGCGTGTTGTTGTAATTGCCGTTGTGGCACTCAGTGCATTGGTTCGCAATCGTTGCGTGGGCACCGTTCAGCGGCCAATACTGGCTGTGGATGGGGAAGGTCGCCGGGTTCCAATCGGGGTCGGTCGTGTGGCACATGGCGCAATCGGTTGGGATAGCGAGCGCCCCATGGTTGGGGTTCGTCGAGCCGTTGTAATCGGGTTGGTGGCAGCCCACGCAGGTGTTCGGCGTGTTGTTGTAATTGCCTCCGACGTGGCATTCGGCGCATTGGTTCGCAATCGGCACGTGCGCCCCCGTCATCGGCCAGATGGCATTGTGGTCAAACGTGGAAGGCATCCAAGCCGTCTGTGAGTGGCAATCTTGGCAGGTCGTCGGAAACTGGTTCGAGACGTGGTTAGGGTTAGCCGCCCCGTTGTAGTCCGGCAAGTGGCAGCCCACACAAGTGTTCGGCGTGTTGTTGTAGTTGCCATTGTGGCACTCGGCGCATTGGTTGGCTACTGAAGCGTGAGCGCCAGCCAACACATAATATTGGTCGTGGATGGGGAAGGTCGCTGGCTGCCAATCGGGCGCCGTCGTATGGCAAAGCTCGCAGTTCGTCGGGATGGCCAAAGTTCCGTGGTTCGGATTCGTGCTCGTATTGTAGTCCGGTTGGTGACAGCCTTGGCAGGTGGTCGGCGTGTTATTGTAGTTGCCGCCGACGTGGCACTCGGCGCATTGGTTGGCAATCGGGATATGCGCCCCTGTCAATGGCCAAACCGTGTTGTGGTCAAACGTGGCAGGTGTCCAAGCCGTCTCAGAATGGCAGTCATTGCAGGTCGTGGGGAACTGGGCGGCCTCGTGGTCTGGATTCGTCGTGGCGTTGTAATCTGGCAAGTGGCAGCCTACGCAGGTACTTGGCGTGTTATTGTAGTTGCCATTGTGGCATGCTGCGCAATCATTGGCAATAGTTGCGTGAGCGCCATTCAGCTGATAAAACTGGTTGTGAATCGGGAAGGTCGCTGGCTGCCAATCGGGTGCCGTCGTGTGGCACATCGCACAGTCCATAGGCAGGGCGAGCACTTCATGGTCGGGGTTCACGCTGGCATTGTAGTCTGGTATATGGCAGCCAGCGCAGGTGTTCGGCGTGTTGTTGTAATTGCCGTTATGACATGCTGCGCAATCGTTGGCAATTGGCGAATGTGCCCCCGTCAGCGGGTAGAACTGGTTGTGTATAGCAAAGGTCGCAGGTGCCCAGCCTGGTGCGGTCGTGTGGCAGCTTGCGCAATCCATCGGCAGCATCAACACCTCGTGGTCGGGGTTCGCACTGGCATTGTAATCGGGTGTATGGCAAGCTTCGCAATTGGTCGGCGTGTTCTGGTAACCCGTGGCGTGGCAGTCCACACAGTCGGCATTCAGGTGACCTCCGGTCAATGGCCAGACCGTGTTGTGGTTGAAGCCATCGCCCTCCCCATTCGGGTGGCAAGCAAAGCAGGCGGGGCTGTTGTATTGGTAGCCGTTCACGCCAGCGTGGTCATTGTTCGTCTCTGGGTTCACATGGCAGGTCGTGCAAGTGAACACGGCAAAATTGTTCGGGTTCGTGTGGCAGTCCACGCAGGCATCCCACTCGCCGTCGTGCGTCCCTGAGTAAATCGGAAAAAACTGCATATCGTGGTCGAAAGTAGAGGGCACCCAAGCCGTCTCCGAGTGGCAGGTTGTGCAGTTTTGCGAGAAGCCTGCCTGTTGGTGGTTCGGGTTCGTCGTGCCGTTGTAATCCGCCGTATGGCAAGCGTAGCAGGTGTTCGGCGTGTTGTTGTAGTTGCCGTTGTGGCAAGCGGCGCAGTCGTTCGCAATCGTTGCGTGAGCGCCATTCAGCTGGTAAAACTGGTTGTGGATGGGGAAGGTAGCCGGCTGCCAGTCATGGGCCGTCGTGTGGCACATTGCACAGTCATTTGGCAAGGCCAGGGCCACGTGGTTCGGGTTTTGGCTTTGGTTGAAATTGGGTTGGTGGCAGCCCGCACAGGTATTGGGCGTGTTCGCATAATTGCCGCCCACATGGCATTCCGCACAGTCGTTGGCAATCGGAACGTGCGCCCCCGTTATCGGCCAAACCGAGTTGTGGTTGAAGGTCGAAGGAATCCAAGCGCCTTCCGTGTGGCAATCCAAACAAGCCGTCGGGAACTGGTTCGCCTCGTGGTCGGGGTCGGTCGTACCGTTGAAATCCGTTGTGTGGCAGCCGATGCAGGTGTTCGGCGTGTTGTTGTAATTGCCGTTGTGGCACTCGGCGCACTGGTTGGCAATCGTTGCGTGAGCACCATTCAATGGGTGAAACTGGTTGTGTATCGCAAAGCTCGCAGGTGCCCAGCCCGGCGCTGTTGTATGGCAGCTTGCGCAAACATTTGACAGGCCAAGCGCCACGTGGTTCGGGTTCGTCGAGCCATTGAAATCAGGGGTGTGGCAAGCCGCACAGTCAGTTGATAAATTCTGAAAATTCCCGCCAACGTGACAGTCTATGCACTCCGCCGTCATGTGCGCCCCCGTCAGCGGCCAGACCGTTGCATGGTCAAAAATATTGTCCCCATCGCCCGTAGGGTGGCAAGCCAAGCAAGCCGGGCTGTCGTAGCTGTAGCCGCCCACGCCGTTGTGGATATCATTCGTCTCTGGGTTCTGGTGGCAGGTCGTGCAGACCACCTCTGCATAGTTCGCAGGGTTCGAGTGACAGTCTATGCACTGGTTCCACTCTCCGTTGTGCGCCCCTGAGTAAATCGGGAAGTATTGCGCATCGTGGTTGAAGTTGGCAGGTACCCATACTGATTCGCCGTGGCAGGTTGCACAGTCCGTCGGGAACTGCGCCGCCTGGTGCGGTGGGTTCGCCGTGGCGATGTAGTCCGCTGTATGGCAAGCGAAGCAGGTGTTCGGCGTGTTCACGTAGTTGCCGTTATGGCAGACGGCGCAGTCGTTTGCAATTGTTGCGTGAGCGCCATTCAACACGTAAAAATCATTGTGAATCGGGAAGCTCGCAGGTTGCCAGTCAGGGGCCGTCGTGTGGCACATCGAACAGTCAGAGGGCAGGCCGAGCGCCGTGTGGTTGGGGTTTGCGCTCTGCGCAAAATCGGCTTGGTGGCAGCTTGTGCAGTCCGTGGGCGTGGTGGTATAGTTACCTCCCACGTGGCATTGCACACATTCGTTTGCTACCGCAACGTGCGCTCCCGTGAACGGCCAGACATTATTATGATTAAAAGAGGACGGAACCCATGCGCTCTCTGAGTGGCAGGTCATGCAGTCGTTGGGAAACTGGTTGGCCACGTGGTTCGGGTCAGCCGCCGCATTGAAATCGGGCGTATGGCAGCCCATGCAGGTGTTCGGCGTGTTGTTGTAATTCCCGTTGTGGCAAGTGGCGCAGTCGTTCGCAATCGTTGCGTGAGCGCCGTTCAATGGGTGAAACTGGTTGTGGATGCCAAAGCTCGCAGGTGCCCAATCCGGCTGGGTAGTATGGCATTGGGCGCAGTCCATCGGCAGGTTGAGCATCACGTGGCTGGGGTTCATCGAGCCATTGAAATCGGTGGCGTGGCAGCTTGCGCAATCCGTTGACGTGTTCTGGAAAACGCCCCCCACGTGGCAGCCAAGGCAGTCTGCCGTTTGGTGCGCACCCGTCAGCGGCCATACCGTATTGTGGTCAAAGATATTGTCCGCATCGCCCGTAGGATGGCAAGCGAGGCAAGCATTGCTTTGGTAAACATAGCCGCCCACGCCGTTGTGCTGGTTGTTCGTTTCGGGGTTGGCATGGCAGGTCGTACAAGTGAATTCCGCCCAGTTCGACGGGTTCGTGTGGCAGTCCACGCAGGCGTTCCACTCGCCCTCGTGCTTGCCACTGTAAATCGGGAAATACTGCGCATCGTGGTCGAAAGTTGCGGGCGACCAGACCGTTTCAGAATGGCAGGTCGTGCAATCCGTCGAGAACTGGAGCGCCACATGGTTCGGGCTGGTCGTAGCGTTGAAGTCGGCTTGGTGGCAGCCGAAGCAGGTGTTCGGCGTATTGTTGTAGTCCCCGTTGTGGCAGGTGGCGCATTGGTTCGCAATCGTTGCGTGAGCACCATTCAACGGATAAAAATCATTGTGAATCGGGAAGGCCGCAGGCTCCCAATCGGGGGCGGTCGTATGGCACATTGCACAGTCATTGGGCAGGCCGAGCGCCGTGTGGTTTGGGTTTGCGCTCTGCGCAAAATCGGGTTGGTGGCAGCTTGCACAGTCGGTCGGTGTGGTCGAGTAATTGCCGCCGATGTGGCATTGCGCACATTCGTTTGCTACCGAAATATGCCCCCCCGTGAATGGCCAAACCGAATTGTGGTCAAAAGTCGTAGGCACCCAGGCCGTCTCCGAGTGGCAGGTCGTGCAGTCGTCGGGAAACTGGTTCGCCACGTGGTTAGGGTCGGCCACTGCATTGAAATCGAAAGTGTGGCAGCCGATACAAGTGTTCGGCGTGCTGTTGTAATCCCCATTATGGCAAGCGACGCAGTCGTTCGCAATCGTTGCGTGAGCCCCATTCAGCACATAAAAATCATTGTGGTTGGCAAAGCTGGCGGGTGCCCAGCCGGGGGCGGTCGTGTGGCAGCTTGCGCAATCATTTGACAGCCCCAGACTAGTATGGTTCGGGTTCGCCGTTTGGTTGAAATCATTGGTGTGGCAGCTTGCGCAATCGGTCGGCGTGCCCGCATAGCCATTGGCGTGGCACTCGATGCAATCTGCTGTCAAGTGCGCCCCTGTCAGCGGGAAGTCCGTCGAATTATGGTCGAAAGCACCATCCGCCTCGCCCGTCGGGTGGCAGGCCAGGCAGGCCGAATTTTCATAGACATAACCCACCACACTCGAATGCTCGTCTTCCGTTTCGGGGTTCACGTGGCAGATGGTGCAACTGTTCACTGCATAATTATTGGGGTCGGTATGGCACTCCGTGCAAGCATTCCAAACGCCCTGGTGCTTGCCGGTGTAAATCGGGAAATGCTCGGCATCGTGCGCCAAATATTGCGCTGGCATCCAGTCGAGGTCGGTCGTGTGGCACTGGGCGCAGTCGTTGGTGAAGCTCGCCTGTACGTGGTTCGGGCTTTGCGCAGCATCAAAATCGGGTTGGTGACATGCTGCGCAATTGTTCGGCGTATTGGCGAAGTCGCCACCGATATGGCATTTCGCACAATCATTGGTTTCATGGCCCTTGGTCAATGGGAAGAAAGAGTGGTCCACCTTGTCAGTGTTCCAACCGGGCACGTTCGGGTCGTGGCATTCAAGGCAATCCGTCGAGAAGCCAGCCTGTGGGTGGTTCGGGTTGGTCGTGCTGTTGAAATCACCCAGGTGGCAGTCCACGCACTGGTTGCCGATGCGGTCGAAGCGGAGCGCCGTTTCCGAGGTATGGCACTCGTCGCAATTCACCGTTTTGTGCACGCCCGTGAGCGGGAAGCCGTTGCTAAAGTGGATTTGCTGAATGTCATCCACCAGCCAGTGGTTGGTGGAGTGGCAGCGGGCGCAGTCGTTGCCGACGGTCTGCTGGTGGATGTCCAAGTGGCAGGAATTGCAGTCAGCTTTGGTGGTTTCAAAAACCAGTTTGTCGTGGCAGTCCCGGCAGTCCACAGCAGCGTGGCGGCCCGTCAATGGAAAGTTCGTCTTGTTGTGATGGAAAAGCGAGGTGTCAACGGGCATTGGCATCCCGGTCGTCTTGGACTTGGTAGGTTTTTGCAGTTCAATCGTTTGCCAATGTGTTGCTGCAATCTCCCAGCCCGCCGGGGAATGGCAGGAGGCACAGTCCAACTTCAGGGCTGCGCCGTGCGGGTTTTGCGAGAACAAATTCCACGCAAGGCCCAAGAGCAAGACAGTGGATGTTAATTTGTACACTTCGATAGCACTTCTATACTGAAAGTGACAAATCTATGACCAAAGCAGGGACGAAGAAGTGATGTACGTCATTGGGGGGAGACAAAGTTGCTGAACGGGTATAAGATGGGAGTGAGCAGGTATTTGCAAAATATTAGTTTTGCGTCCAATTAACGCAATCAAAGCATGACCATCCAACTCGCCACCGACGCCGTCGTTTTCGGCTACCAGCATGAGCAGCTTTTCGTGGCGCTCGTGCGGAGAAAGTATCCGCCCTTCGAAGGGCATTGGGCGCTACCAGGCGGCTTCGTACTGGAAGGCGAAAGCCTGGAACAGGCCGTTCGACGAGAACTGGAGGAGGAAACGGCCATAAAAATCAACTACTTAGAACAGCTCTACACTTTTGGCGAACCAGACCGTGACCCCCGTAATAGGGTGGTCAGCGTGGCCTATTTTGGCCTGGTGCGCCCCTCCGATTTCGAAATTGCCGCCGCCACCGATGCTGCTGAGGTGGCCTGGTTCGATATCAAAGACCTGCCTCCCCTTTCTTTTGACCATGACAAAATCCTTGACTTGGCCTTGCGCCGCCTTCGTGCAAAGCTCACCTATGAGCCTATCGGGCTCAACCTGCTTGACCCGCAGTTCCCCTTCGGCGACCTCGAACGCCTGTACATGACCATCCTCGACCAACCGATTGACAGACGAAATTTTCGCAAAAAATTCATCGGTTTTGGCATCCTCAATGAACTGCCCATGAAGGCCAAGCCAACGGACAAAGGCCGTCCCGGCAAGCTTTTTTCTTTCGACGTGGCCAAGTACAATGCCTTAAAAGACAAGGGTTTCTTTTTCGATATCCAATGATTTAAAAAAAAAATCTCAAAAATAATTTGCGTATTAATTACGCTAAATGTATTTTTGCGTCAAATTTACGCAAATGAAAATTCTGAACCTTTCAAATAGCTTCCAAATACCCACCCATTTAGAGGCCATTGGCTTTGAATCCTTTACTTTCAACGGCGGTGAGCCACATATCAAACTGAAGGGTTTGCCCCATGAAAAAGCCGAGGAAATCCTCATCGTTCAGCGCATCACCGACTCTGAGGCATTCCTGCTGCTGCTCTTGGCGACCGATGCCCTGCGACGTGCAGGTTTCCGCAAAATCAGTGCTTGGCTGCCCTACTTCCCCGCCGCCCGGCAAGATCGGGTGATGGTGCCCGGCGAGCCGCTTTCTGTTAAAGTCTATGCGCAAATCATCAATGCACAAGGCTACGAACGGGTGCTCGTTTTCGACCCGCACTCCGATGTGACACCCGCCCTCCTCGACCGGGCAGAAGTGGCGACCAACCTGCCCTTTGTTGAAAAAGTCTTACAACTGCTTGGAAATCAGTCGCTTTGCCTCGTAGCGCCCGATGCTGGGGCCACCAAGAAGACCCACAAACTGGCCCAGCAACTCGATGGCCTGGAAGTGGTCGCCTGCGAAAAAATCAGGGACGTGAATACCGGGCAACTGAGCGGCTTCTCCGTTTTTAGCGATGACCTGAAAGGAAAAGACTGCCTCATCACCGACGATATTTGCGACGGCGGCGGCACCTTCCTCGGCATTGCCGATGCGCTCCGCAAAAAAGGGGCAGGAAGGGTTTATCTCGCCGTCTCGCACGGGATTTTCAGCCAGGGCTTTGAAAAATTGGCGGCGGCGCTGGATGGGATTTACACGACGGATAGCTTTAAAGATATTGAGGATAAATCCATCCAACAAATCCATTTAAGCGGGATAATGGGCGCATTTATTCAGGCATAAAAATTAAACAATGAATCCGAAAAATAATCTCCGCAGCATTGCAGAAGAAACGTTGGAAATACTCAAAAAAGGGCAGTTTACAACTCCATCTGGCGATACAATTTTGATTGCTCAAAAACAGGGAAATGGCAGTCATAAATACCGTTGTCTATTCGCCAGAAGCATCCGATTTGTTGGTTAAAAACCATATTCCAGCCCAATTAGGGATACCAATTATCGAAGTCACAAGGGAATCTACCCTCGATGCCACTTTGCGGCTAATAATAGAAGGCTTTGAAGATGTAGTATATCTCAATTTTGCTTCAGCAAAAAACCCAGGAGGCGGCTTTTTGGGCGGTGCCCAGGCACAAGAAGAGAGCATTGCGAGGTCAACTGGCCTTTACCCCTGCCAACTAAATGCCGAAGAATATTACAAAGCAAACCGCATCACAAAATCCTGTTTTTATACGGATTATATGATTTACAGCCCAAATGTTCCAATTATTAAAGATGACGCAGGCTATACATTGGTAAAATTGATGACGACTACAATTATAACTGCACCCGCTGTGAATACGGGCGTTGTAAAAAACCTTGAAAGCAATCGGGTTGGCGAAATCGAATCGGTTATGAAACGCCGGATAGCAAAGGTATTGTCCATAGCCCTTGTGCATAGTCATAAAACCATCGTTTTAGGTGCTGGGGGTTGCGGGGTTTTTCAAAATGACCCTGTTGAGATTGCCCGTTATTTTAAGGAAATAATAATGGGGCAGTTCAAGCATGATTTTAATAAAATCGTATTTGCGATTTATGCCAATAATGACAGGTTTATTCGCCCTTTTATTGAGAATTTTGGAAGCGAAAAATATATCCAATGAAATACGACATCACACAAACTATCGCCCGCTTTGTCGCTGGCGAACCGCTCAAATACCTCTTCTTCTGGGGCCACCAACCCAATAAGGATGGCAGCATCGGCCAAAGCTGTTTCAGCCAGTGGTGGGAGCAGCCCTTCGAGGTGGAGGGCATCAGCTATCGCACTGCGGAGCATTGGATGATGGCTGGAAAAGCACGGCTCTTTGGGGATGAAGAAATGCTGCAAAAAATCCTTGCGGCCAAGTCACCATCGGCAGCTAAAAAACTGGGCCGGGAGGTCAGGAGCTTTGACCAAACGGCTTGGGAAGCGCACCGTTGCGACATCGTTTTGCAGGGCAATCTGCACAAGTTTGGCCAGCACCCTGATTTGAAGGACTTCTTGCTGTGTACGGGCAGCAAAATCCTTGTAGAAGCAAGCCCTTTTGACGGTATCTGGGGCATCGGACTAGCCAAGACTGCCCCGAACATCGAAGACCCGCACACTTGGAAAGGCTTTAACCTGCTAGGTTTTGCCTTGATGGAGATACGGGATTTACTCAAATAGAAACCATCCAATCCTTCAATCCTTCAATCCTTCAATCCTTATTTATGAATCTCCAACCCTTGCACCTCATTGACTTCTACAAGGCCGACCACCGCCGCCAATACCCCGATGGCACAACGCTGGTTTACAGCAACCTGACGCCCCGCAAAAGCCGAATTGCGGAATTGGACGAGGTCGTGTTTTTTGGCCTCCAATATTTCATCAAAGAATACCTCATCCGGCAGTGGGACGAGCTGTTTTTCCAAAAACCTAAAGCAGAAGTAGTGGCCCGCTACCGCCGCCGAATGGACACTTCGTTGGGTGCTGGCTCCATCTCGATAGAACATATTGAGGCGCTGCACGACCTCGGCTACCTGCCCCTCGAAATCAAGGCGCTGCCAGAAGGCTCGCTCGTGCCGCTGCGGGTGCCCATGCTCACTATCCGCAACACAAGCGACGAGTTTTTCTGGCTGACGAACTACCTCGAAACGCTGATGTCCAATATCCTCTGGAAGCCCTGCACCTCGGCGACCATTGCCCGACAGTATCGCATGGTCTTCGACCAATACGCAGACGAGACCGTTGGCAACCGGGATTTCGTCAATTGGCAGGGCCACGATTTTTCCATGCGGGGAATGTCCGGCATCGAGGATGCGGTGATGAGCGGGGCAGGGCACCTCCTCTCGTTCACGGGCACAGACACCGTTCCAGCCATTGATTTTTTGGAGGATTATTATGGGGCCAATTGCGAAGCAGAACTCATTGGCGGCTCTGTACCAGCCACGGAGCACTCGGTCATGTGCATGGGCATGGAGGAGGGTGAATTGGAGACTTTCCGACGCTTGATAACCGATACCTACCCGGCCGGTATCGTCTCCATCGTGTCGGACACCTGGGATTTTTGGCAGGTGGTAATTTCGTTTTTACCCCAATTAAAAGCTGAAATACTGGCCCGCAATGGCAAGGTCGTCATCCGACCTGACTCCGGTGACCCTGTGCTCATCATCTGCGGCGACCCCGATGCACCCGTCGGCAGCCCGGAGGAAAAGGGCGCTATCGAATGCCTTTGGGAGGTTTTCGGCGGCACTGCCACTGCAAAGGGTTACCGCCTGCTCGACCCGCATATCGGCCTGATTTATGGCGACAGCATAACCCCAGAGCGGCAGTTGGCTATTTTGGAACGCTTGAAAAACAAGGGGTTTGCTTCTTTTAACGTCGTGCTGGGCATCGGCTCATTTACTTATGAATACGTTACACGTGATACTTTTGGTTTCGCCATGAAGGCCACTTATGGAGAGGTAAACGGCGAGGGCCGCCCCATTTTCAAAGATCCCAAAACGGACGACGGTACAAAGAAATCGGCCAAAGGCTTGATCAAAATTGCCCGCAATAGCGACGGCAAGCTGTCTATGCAAGATGAAACGGATTGGGAGGGAGAGGCCGAAGGGCTGCTGGAACTGGTTTTCAGGAATGGGAAGTTGATGCGGGAAATGAATTTGAGCGAGATACGACAGCAGCTTCAAGCTCGTTTTTAGCCAACCGCCTTTTCAAAACTCTCAATCCTTGACACAAACCCCTATTTTTTCATCAACATCCTCATCCAATAAAGCGGGTTCAGCGCCCGCTTTCGGGCCTCCAGGTCAGTGTACATTTCTGAAATAACATAAATCAAATTGGGGTTCTTCACCACCAACCAAGCAGCAAAATTGACCAGCCAAGGCCGGGCCAACATCTGTTGGATGCGATAGCTGGTCTCCATTTCCTTGCCCAGTACTCGCTCTACCCGCACATCGTAGTCATTCATTGCGGCAGCAGAAAAATCATTGGCAGCAAGGCACTTCTGCGCCTGCTCGGCGGCAATGAAACCACTGTAAATTGCATTGCCGATGCCCTCGCCACTGAGGGGATCTATGAGGTGGCCCGCATCGCCCACCAGCATATAGTGGTCGCCGGAAAGCTGCCTTTTTTTGGAGCCGAGCGGGAGGCCATAGCCCGTCACTTTGCCCAAAAGTTCGGCATCCTTGAAGCGTTCCCGGAAGTCGGGGTGGTTGGCGACGATGTCCTTCAAGCCCTTGGTCAGGTTGTAGCGACGGCGGCTGATGAAGTCGCTGCGCATGCCTACCCCCACGTTGGCATAGCCGTCCGGTAGCCCGAAAATCCAGAGGTAACCGGGGTTTAGTTCTTTTAAAAAATGCAGCTCGATGAACCCGTGAGGGTGCAGCCCGGTTACATTTCTGTAATAGGCACGCACACCCCCAGCATGGTGCAGCTCGTCTTTATCGAACTTGGCATGGTGGCGGGTGAAGGCAGAATGCGCCCCGTTGGCTACAATGAGCAGGCGGCATTGCACCTGAAAGCTGCCGTCGGCATTGGAGACGAGGTAGCCCTCGGCGTTCCGCTCGTATTTTTCGATGGCAATGCCTTCGTGCAGTTGGACGTTCGGGCGGCGTTTCACCTCCTCCACCAATCGGTTGTCGAAGTCCATGCGCCTGCAAACGAAGCCTTGCTTGGGGTCGTTTTTGGGGTTGTAGCCGTGGCGGAAAGGAATATCAAGTTGCTTGGCGGTAGGGGTGCCGAAGCGAATGCCCCAAACGCTGCTTTGCTCGTTGGTGGCTGCCTCGAAACGCTCGGCAATGCTTGGGTCAATGCGCCGCAGCACCATCATTCCCTTGTTGCTGATGGCGTCCCCACATATTTTGTCACGTGGGAAAACAGCCTTGTCAACTAATATGCAAGGGATGCCCAGCTGACTGAGTTTGAGAGCGGTAGCTGCCCCGCCGGGGCCTGCGCCGATGATGCAGATGTCGGTTTTTGTCATGTGTGTCGGTGGTTGCCAAATTGTTGGACAGGCCAGTAATAGCAAATTTTTGCGCCTGCAAACATCTTCATAAATGCCGTTAGGCAGGGATTGTTTTTAGGTTAAATATAATATCGGCCAATCGGCAACTGAATTTTCACCCACCGTGATTTAGGGAAATTTTAAGAAAAATTCTCCCAACCACTTCCAAGCCGCTGACCGTCTTAGCCCTCGAATTTAAAACCGACCAATCGGGTCATTAAAAATCTAAAGCTTATGAATTTGAAATCAATCTTTTCCGCAACGATGCTATGGGCATTGGCCCAAACAGCCATTGCACAATGCAATTTCGATCCCACCGTGGTAGGCGATAGCCTGCTTTGCCCCGGCGATTCCACGGTTTTTTCCACGCAGGAATATGACAGCTACCAGTGGTACAGGCGAGTGTATCCAGATGGAACGCCGACAGCAATTGCTGGCGCAACCCAGCAATCAGTGACACTTGGCGATGCGGATTTGCTCTACTACTTCTGGGTGGAGGCAACCGAAGGGGGCTGCACGGAAGCCTCGCCGGAAAAGCTGCTGGATGGCTATGTATTTCTGTTGCCTTTTGTTGCCCAAAGCGGCAATTATGCGTTTGACCCCGATTTAGAGGTGTTCAAAATTTGTGAGGGAGATACGATGTTTCTCCAATTCAACTATGGGTCGAACGTCACCTGGTTCAAAGATGGCGAGCCAATACCTGGCGAGACCGGAACGCTATTGGCCATCACCGAACCCGGTGCCTATACCGTGGAGGGAGCCCCGGGCATTTGCCCAAATTTCATCCAATCATTGGGGCTTATATTGGATGTGGTGGTGGTGAATTGTACCTCGCCCGTTAGGCCCGAACCTGCCGAAACGCAAATCGCTGTTTACCCAAACCCAGCCAGTGATTGGCTAACGATTGAAGCTAAATCCAATGAATTGGTGAATAAAATTGAATTGATAAATGCACAAGGTCAGGTCATTGCTGAAATAAAATTAGCGGCATCTAGCAAACAGCAAATTTCATTGCAAAACCTGCAAAATGGCATTTATTATTTGCGAATAAACCATGGCGACTCCGTGATAATTAAAAAAATTGCGAAACAATAAAGTAAGACAATACTGGCGGTTCAGGTGTGTTTTAACATGCCTGAACCGCCTGTATTTTAAGCCATTTTCGCCTTAATTTTACAAATAAATAAAAGTGAATTAATGCGCCTTATCCAACGCCATGACCACATATAGCGCAACGTATATGTCTTCATAAAACTCCCGCACCAGTTCATAGCTCACATTGGATTGCAGAATGCTCGGCTCCAATATATCCTTGGGATTCCAGATGCCCACATAGCAGTTTTCGGCGTTGATGGAGAGGCACATTTCGCCTTTCTGTTTGCGGTAGCCCAATATGAAATTCATCATTTCTTCCGTGAGCAGGTCGGTCACTTTGGTGTTGCGGGAGCCGTAGGTGATATAGGTCTCCCGAAATTTTTGGTGCCGAATGAAGCCATCCATGTTCTGGCCGCCGGTGCGCACGTATGCTTTAACGGTTTCGGATAAATAGGGCAGCCTCGCCCTTGGCAGCACCAGCACCGAGCCTTTGGTTGGGTACTTGAATTTTGCCCGAAGGAAAACGCCCCTGAACACGGAGTCCAACCGCTGGCGCACCCTTGAAAACTCCTCTACCTTCAGTTCGCAAAGCTCGAACTCCACATCTCCGACTCGCCCCTCGATATAATCCTCCCCTTCATAAATGGCCGGGCGGGTGATGAACAACTGGCTGCGCAAGAATTTTTCCATCGGAATCTTTCGCTTGGCGTCGTAACGGAAATCGCCGAAGAGCGGCCCATCGTCAATAAAATCGAGCACCAGCCGCACGACCTTTGGTTTGAACTCCGCCGTGAAACGCCGAATCCTATTGGCCACCACTGCGATATACCCCATGAACGGCAAGCTGACTATTGCCGCAATCAGGAACTCCGACAGCGCATATACCAGCACCCCAACGCCCAGCATCAGCACCGCCGAGAACAGTATGAGCCGCAACATACGCAGCCGCTGCTTGTCCAAACGCACCAGTTCAGGGTGGATGGTTTGGTTGTAAAAAAGGCGGAATTCAGATGGATTCATATCAGTTGGCAGTTGGCAGTTAGCAGTTGGCAGTCAAGACCGTGGGTGCCGGGTTCTGACTTCCAACGGCCAAGTGTCGAACTAAAGACTTTTCGTCCTTCCCCCGTCTACCGGCAAATTGATGCCGGAGATGTACGAGGCGGCAGGCGATGCCAAAAACGCTACGGCAGCCGCCACCTCGCTGGGGTCGGCAATGCGGTGGAGCGGGATTTCTTTTACCCAATTTTTAAAAATTGCCTCCTCGGCGATGCCCGATTTGGCAGCATTGGCAGCGGCGATTTCTTCCAAGCGCCCCGTCATCGTAGAGCCGGGCAGCACGTTGTTCACCGTGACGCCGTATTGGCCAAGTTCGGTGGCAAGCGTTTTTGCCCAGTTGGCCACTGCACCTCGGATGGTGTTGGACACGCCCAATCCCTCGATGGGTTGCTTCACAGAAGTGCTGATTATATTGATAATGCGACCAAAACCAGCCTCCTTCATGCCCGGCAACACCAGTTGCATTAGCGTATGGTTGCAGACGAGGTGGTTGTTGAATGCCTGCAAAAACTCGCTGACCTGCGCCATGTTGGCAGGGCCGCCAGGAGGGCCGCCCGTGTTGTTGACAAGGATGTGTATCGGCTTTCCCGACACTAGGCCGTGCACTTTTTTGTGCAGGTCTTCGGCATCAGAAAAATCGGCTACGAGGAAATCGTGCTGCTGCCCCTGCGAGATGTCTAATTCCGAAAGCGCCTCCGAAAGCCGCTCCGGGCTACGGGACACGAGCGTGACGTTTGCACCCAGCAACGCCAATTCAATGGCCACTGCCCGCCCGATGCCTTTGCTGCTGCCGCCAACGAGGGCGTTTCTGTCAAATAGTTTTAAATTCATTATCGGTGAAAAATTTTGTTCTTTTGCCCTTGTCAAAAATTGCCCACAGGGCAATACAAAGTCACAAACCAAGGGCGAAAGTAATTCAAGAAACGCAGGATTCTGAATTTCGGCAGTGACCTTCCGAAATCCTAAATCCGAAATCCGAAATCAATTATGGCCATAACCAAACCTTTCAACGTGATGAAATGGGTGGAGGAAAACCGCCACTTGCTGCAGCCGCCCGTCGGCAACAAGCAAATCTACTTCGACAACGACGATTATATCGTGATGATGGTCGGCGGCCCGAACGGTCGGAAGGACTACCACTGGGAGGACGGCGAGGAGCTTTTCTACCAGTTGCAGGGCGATATTTCCGTGAAAGTCATCAACGAGGACGGCCAGCCGGAGACCATCCACATCCGGGAGGGCGAGATGTTCCTGCTGCCTGCCCGGGTGCCACACTCACCGCAGCGCCCTGCCAACACGGTCGGCATCGTCATCGAGCGCTATCGCAACCCTGGCGAAATTGACAAACTGATGTGGTTCTGCGAAAACTGCAACCAAAAGCTGCACGAGGCGGGCTTCCCGCTCAAGGACATCGGCTCGCAAATCAAGGCCGCCATTGGCGAGTTCATGGCCAACGAGGATTTGAGGACTTGCAAGCATTGTGGAACGGTAATGAGCTGATTTCGGATTTGGGATTTCGGATTTCGGCAGTAATCTGCGAAATAGGAGATCCCTTCCGTAGAATTATAAAAGGATTTGCGGAATGGCCATGCTCCTCCGAAATCCGAAATCCGAAATCCGAAATGATTTATTTCGCCTCCGACTTCCACCTCGGTACCGACGGCAAGTTGACCAGCCGGGAACGGGAGCGGCTCATTGTTCGCTGGCTCGATGGCATTGCTCCTGATGCCGAGGCGCTCTACCTCGTTGGCGACGTATTCGACTATTGGTTTGAGTACAAAAAGGTGGTGCCAAAGGGCTACCTCCGCCTGCTCGGACGCCTCGCCGACCTGCGGGAACAGGGGCTTCCCATTTATTTCTTCACCGGCAACCACGATATGTGGGTGTTCCGCTACTTCGAGGACGAGCTGGGCATAACGACCTACCGGGAGCCTATCACTCGAGCGTTTTCAGGAAAAAAATTCTACATCGGCCACGGCGACGGGCTGGGCAAGGGCGACTATGGCTACAAGTTCATCAAATCAGTGTTCTCCAACCGTGCCTGCCAGTGGCTTTTCGAGCGGCTGCACCCCAATACTGGCCTTTGGGCGATGACCACTTTCAGCGGTACCAGCCGAAAGGCCAACCCCAGTGACCCCAAGTTCCAGGGCGCAGAACGGGAACGCCTCGTCGGCTTTTGCAACAGCTACCTCGATGAGGTGCCGGACGTGGATTACTTCGTGTTCGGACACCGCCACCTCCCCATTGACTACACACTTAAAAATGGCAAAAGCCGTTATGTCAACTTAGGTGACTGGCTGTTGTTCCAATCCTACGGGGTTTTCGACGGCCATGAGCTGCAACTCCGTTTTTTTGAAAATGACAATGGGAAAGTGTTTGGGAAATAATTGTGGCCGCCCAATTTATTGGGCAGGCCAATATGCTGCTCACGGCCTAACCGATAAATTGGATGGCTACAAGCTGCTTTTGCTTTCCCACCTCTTTTTCTTCGGTTTATCCCCTTGGGAAAAAAATCAGACCTGCCTAGCCCAATCCCCCCTCGTTTTCCCTGAAAAAGTAAAAAACTTCACCACCGACAACCTCGGCAATGTTTACACCTTCACCCTTGACAATCAAGTGGTTAAGTACAATACGGCGGGCAAGGAACAGTTTCGTTACCCCAACCGGACCTTGGGCGAGGCGACCTTGCTGGATGCGACAAACCCATTTCACCTGTTGTTGTTCTTTGCGCAGCATCAGACCGTGCTCACCCTCGACCGGACGATGAACGTGAGCGGCCAGTTCAACCTGATGCAAATGGGCTTCCAGCGGGCAGATGCCGTGGGCATGGCCAGCGACGGGGCGCTTTGGGTCTATGATGAGGCCAGCTTTTTATTGAAAAAAATAAAGGCCGATGGCACGGTAGTGGTAAGGGGCAACGACCTGAGCCTTTCCGTAGGACAGTCGCTTCGGCCAAACTTCCTGCTGGAACGGGAGCAGACCGTATTTGTGAGCGACCCAATGGTGGGCGTGCTGGTGTTCGATATTTTTGGCCAGTACCGAAAGACCATTCCCATTTTGGGCCTTACAGCGTTTCAGGTGATGGACGACCAATTGATTTATGTAAAAGACGGCCAGCTTTGGTCTTTCCACCTCACCGCCTTGTTGGAAAAGCCTTTTGTGCTGCCTTTTGAATTAATACCAGGTGCCAAACTTCGGGTTGCAAACGGCTGGTCGTATTTGCTGGAAGATGGTGTATTGACTGGCCATCGAATTTGAAAGAAAAAAAACCAGAAACTGCACTATTTTTGCCGCCTCATTTAACCGATGACCTGAGATCTTAAAAACCCCACAACCACGAGAAGCACCTTGATTGGTTTCAACCCTACTGGCGGAAGTGTTGTTTTTCCGTCATAAATTATTAAAGCAAGCAATGAAAATCCATAAAGAAGGACACAAGATTCTCCTTGGTTTTACAAGCATCCTGCTCATTCTCAACTTCCTCGTTTATTGGTTCACGCCAGATTTCCTTTTGGCGGCCAATATCGTTTCAGGCATTCTTTTCTTGCTGGTGCTCCAGTTCTTCCGCAACCCTCGCCGTGAAATCATGGTGGCCGACGACAACCTCGTCTATGCCCCTGCCGACGGCAAAGTGGTGGTCATCGAAGAAGCCCATGAGGGCGAATATTTCGATGCAAAGCGCTTGCAAGTCTCCATTTTCATGTCTCCGACCAACGTTCACGTGAACCGCAACCCGGTGAGCGGTACGGTGAACTACTTCCGCTATCACCCTGGCAAGTACCTCGTTGCATGGCATCCAAAATCCTCTACCGAGAACGAGCGCACCACGCTCGTGATTGACAATGGCGAGGACGAGGTGCTGCTCCGCCAAATTGCCGGGGCAGTGGCCAAGCGCATCGTGAACTACGTGAGTGAAGGCGACCAAGTGCACCAGGGCCACGACTTTGGCTTCATCAAGTTCGGCTCCCGGGTTGACCTCTTCTTGCCGCTCGACGCTAAAATCGAGGTGACAATGGGACAAAAGGTGAAGGGGAATAAGACGGTGATTGCGAGGCTTTGATTGGAAATTAGAAATTAAGAAATTAGAAATTGTGTTGATAATCAGTCGCTTGCGCAAAACTTCTGGCTATGAGCAGACGCTACACCAACCTCCCACTTATTATCTTGGCGCTGCTGCTCTTGGCCTATACGACCCTCCGTGCCCACCTGCTTTCGTTGACCCATGATGAGTGTGGTTCCTTCGCCATCTGGACGAACTTCGACATCTTCACCTGCCGCACCAACCCCGATTGCTGGGGCACCGCAAACCTGCACTGGCTCTATGTTTTGTTGATGAAAATGACCGTCGGCCTTTTCGGCGACTCGGAACTGGCCATTCGGCTCCCGGCCTTGATGGGGCATGTTGTTTACCTCGTATTCTCTATTAAATTGGTGAAATGGGTCAGCGATAGCGTACCCATACCTCATACCTCCACACCTTCATCCCTCATCCCTCTTATTGGTTTCGTGCTGCTCAACTGCAACGCCTACCTGCTGGAGTTCTTCTCGCTGGCACGGGGCTACGGGCTGGCCATGAGCATGATGATGATGAGCCTTTACTACTTGGCCCGGTGGGTAGAAACCGGTCGGCTTGGGTCATTGGTGGGTACATTGGGCGGAGCGTTTTTAGCAGTGGTGAGCAATTTCACGCTGCTCATTTATTTCGCCTGCCTCTTAGCGGTCATCGGTGGCGGGGTAGTTTGGGCCTTTTTGAAAAAAGACGACAACAAGGTGGTACGGGCAAAATCGGCGGTGCTTGGAAGTAGTGCGTTTGTGGGATTGCTGGCTTGGCTGTTGCACAACCCCATCCGAATACTGCGTGAGCGGGGAGAGTTCGAGTGGGGCAGGGAGACGTTTTGGGAAACCTACAAATCGTTGGTGCATTGCAGCCTTTACGGAGGGCGTTACCTGAAAATGTACAACTTGGAGGTGTTCGGCGGGCTGTTCTTTTTACTATTGCTAGCCGCAACGGTGTTCGCAATCAGCAATTTCATCAAAAAGCCCAAAGATGCTGCGGCACGTTTTTACCTGGCTGCGGTATCGTTGCCGCTGATGGCAGCAGTGGCAGCCATTGCGCAGCACCTGGTATTGGGCACGAAGTACCAGGTGGACCGCACCGCCATCATTTTCATACCGCTCTGTGCGTTGACGGTTTTTCTGTTTTTGGCGAACTGGTGGGGCCGGAGCGGTAGCCGGTGGGCCACTGGGCTGGCCATCGTCATTGGCCTGTTCGTGGTGGGACATTTGGTTCGGGTGGGGCAGCTTAGCTTCACCAGCGAGTGGGGCTACGATGCGGAGACCCGCAACATGATGGCCTATTTGAACGAAAAAATACCGCCTGGCCAGCCCGTGAAACTTGGCGTCAATTGGCTATACCACCCGTCCGCCACGTATTACCAGCGACGGTTCGGCTACACCTTCACGGAGCCGCCCGTTTATTCAAAAGAACTCTTCCTCGATGGCCGCTACGACTATTACTACGTGCAGCCAGATGACTTGCCGAAACTGGATTCGCTTTATGTTGAAGAAAAGCGCTTCTCTTGGGTAGGTGTATTGCTCCGCAAAAAGTAAAGTTTTGGCATTTTGTACCTTGATGCCCGATTTGGCACTGTTTTTTGGGAGTGGTCTATTTGAAAAAATCCTGAAACAAACACTGTTGGCACAACAGCCTTTTTAAAAGGCTCATTCAAGATTCCCACTGCTATACCTCCCAGGCATTGTATTCCCTTGTTGACTAATGGTGTAACAAATTGATTTTCAGTTTTTTAGAAAATATATGGCCGCTGCAATTGAATTGATTGCCGCTGAAGTACCCAACACTGTATTCCTTCCAAAATTTGTTTTTGATAACCTGACTCCCTTCTCTTCACACACGTGAACGAGCATGATTTCCATGCCCCCCGCTGGATTAAGCTCGCAAAAACTAGACAAATGACTAGCAAATCTTTCCTTGCTGCGTTGCTGTTCTCCTTGGCAACGATTGCTAATCTCTCCGCACAGTGCGATTGCGTCACTAGTGGCAATTGTCCTGTACCTATCAATGACAATGGTATTTACAATGCTTTCTTAGACGTGACTGTGAACGGCCCGAACGACATTGCTCAAAGCCCGCTCCAACAGGTTTGCATCACCTTGAGCCATACTTGGATTGGCGACTTGAGCGTATCGTTAACTTCCCCAAGCGGTGTGGAGTACCTTATCATGGCGGATGTGGGAAACAATTACGGCGAATGCGGCACCCAGCAAGATAACGCAGAGGTTTGCATCGTTTTGGGGACCAATAAACCACTGACTAACAACGTGGATTATACCTGCAATACCGCTCCCTGTTCTATAGGCACTTGTTGCCTAAACGGCACTTGGACAGTGCCTTGCGGAGGAGTGACTAGCCCCATTACAGGGGCCATCCAAGCACCCAACTGCAACCTCAACGACTTCAACATACCGGGCCAACCTGCCAACGGAACCTGGACGCTCTCGGTGCTGGACGTGTGCAACATGGACGTGGGCAACCTTGAAAACTTCAGCCTGACTTTTGGAGGGGGCCAAGCCTGCTATGCCTGCGAGGCAGACGGCGGGGTACTGGACTCCATCAGCATAACCACCTGCGTCGGGGACGATACTTTGATGCTCGACCTCCCTCCCAATTATCCCAATGGGCCAATGTTTGGGGCGGATTCCGTCATTTATGATTATGCGTACCTCATTGTGCAGGGCAATACTGTCATTGCGCAGCAAGCCAGCCCCAACCTGACGGGCTTTCCGACGGGCGCTTACCAAGTTTGGGGGCTTTCCTACCTCATCTCCCACACCGGCCAAGTGCCTTCGCTCGTCGGTATGAACATCAATAATATCCTCGCACTTTTGTCCTCGTCCACACCCCCGTTCTGCGCCGATTTATCAGACAATTATGTGCCAGTGACCATATTGCCAGCATTGCCAGCCACATCGCTCACCCGCACAGTTTGTACGGGCGCTTGCGTGACAATAGGCACCCAGCAGTTTTGTGCCACAGGCAACTATTCGGTCGTGCTCGACTCATGGCACGGCTGCGACAGTACGGTGAACCTTAACCTGACCGTAGTGCCTCCCATCACCACGAACCTGGTGGCCGAAGTCTGCACAGGTGGCTGTGTGACTGTGGGTGGGCAATCCTACTGCGCCCCAACGGAGCAGTTCATCAACCTTTTAAACTGGCAGGGCTGCGATAGTACCGTGCATTTGACCTTCAACGTGCATGCGCCAACGGCGACCATAACGCCAGCCAGCCCGCCAGCAATTACCTGTACTACTTCTTCGGTGGCACTATCGGCGGCCACCTCTGGGCCGGGCACTTTGACCTATTCATGGGCAGGGCCAGCGGGATTTGCGGGCAGCACCCAATCGGGCATAACCGCCACATTGCCAGGGAATTACACTGTGACGGTCAGCGACAACTCAGTGACACCAGCCTGTACTTCAACCGCAACGGTGACGGTTCCCAATGGCGTCGTACCGCCCGATTTGGTCTATAATGGAACGGCACCAAGCATGTGCGAAGGTCAGACATTTGACCTGACAACGGTGGCGGTACAAGACCAGAACAGCACTGGGGCGATACTGACCATCCACAGCGGCACACCCGCCACGGCTGGCAACTTGATTTCCAACCCCATCGTATCTCCTACGGCGCCGACAACCTATTATTACAAAGCAACAAGGGGCACTTGCACGGATGAAATTGCCATTACCTTGACGGTCAAGCCTGTGCCTACGGCAACATTCACCGCCACCGAACCGAGCTGTATCACTTCTGGCGTCACGGTTACCTATACTGGCAACGCAGCCGCTGGCGCAACGTACAATTGGTTCTTCGACGGCGGTATCGCCACGCCCGGCACTGGGGCAGGGCCACATACAGTGATTTTCCCATCGGCGGGGTCAAAAGCCATCCAGCTTACCGTAACACAAAACGGCTGTACATCGCCCATTTTCGTGCAAAACATCAACGTACATTCGCCGCTGGCGCAACCGGTTATCAATTGTGCCTCAACGACATCCAGCATTACCTTCAGTTGGGCTGCTGTTCCAAACAGCACGAGCTACACCGTGACCTCCAGCGTAACCGGCACACAACCGACGCCAACTTCCTATCAGGTAACGGGCCTTACGCCGGGCCAACAGGTGACACTTACGGTTGTTGCCAATGGCACGACGGCATGTGGCACCAGCTCGGCCACGCAAACTTGTACGGCGCAAAACTGCCCGCCAGCCATGTCGGTCGCCATTACGCCAGTAGCCAAAATATGCAGGGATGCCAACACGGTGCCATTCAACCTGCAAGCAACCGTGACCGGCGGCAACGGCGGTGGCACTTACACTTATTCGGGCCCCGGTATCACCAATGCCTCGCTTGGCACTTTTAACCCTTCCCTGGCGAACTTGGGGGCGAACATCATCAACCTGATCTACAACGAGAACGGCTGCACCGCTGCCACTTCCACCACCATTGATGTTTTCACAACACCAACGGCAAGCCTTACGGCAGCTTCGCCCGTTTGCAAGAACAGTGCTGCAACCGTTACTTTCACGGGCCCCAATGCTTCGTCATTGAACTATACCTGGGATTTTGGTGGCGGCACCGCAACGCCCGGTTTTGGTTCCGGCCCACAGAATGTTACTTGGACCAGTTCGGGTACCAAGACCGTAACTGTGACAGTGGACGATGGTTCTGGCTGCCCTTCTCAACCTGCGACTGCCACCGTTGTGGTAGAAGAGCCATTAGCAACGCCAGTAATCACTTGTAGTCCTACAACGGAAAGCGTCACTTTCACTTGGCTCCCCATAGCCAATGCAACTGGCTATGTTACAAACGTGACCACGGGGCAGGTTGCTTCGCAAAACACGACAACTTCCTACACGGTGGACGGGCTTTCGCCTGGTGAGCAGGTTGGCTTCTCGGTGACCGCACTCGGCACCAACTCCTGCGGAAACAGCATGGCCACCTCCAACTGTACAGCTCAGAACTGTCCGCCAGTACTGCTGACCATTGACCCAGTGGCCGATATATGCTTTGATGCCACTTCGCTTCCGGTACAAATAGTGGTCAATATTGGAGGAGGTACGCCCAGTGGCAGCGTGGAATTTGTGGGGCAAGGTGTCTCGGCCAGCGGGTTGTTTGACCCCAACTTGGCCATTATCGGTGCGAACCTTATCACGGCCATTTATACCGATGGTCCATGCAGCACTATAAAAGACATTACCATCAACGTATATGCCACGCCAACGGGCGACTTCACAGCTCCGGCCACCGTCTGCCAGGGAAGCCTAGCAACTGTGAGCTTGCTTGGTACTGCAGACCCCAATTCGACTTATACTTGGGATTTTGCCGGAGGCACAGTCATACCTGGCACGGGTGCGGGGCCACATAACGTCACTTGGAACACGCCCGGCCAGAAGTTCGTCACCCTGAACGTCACCAGCTCACAAGGCTGCGTGTCGCCTATTTATGCAAAAATGGTGATTGTGTCTTCGCCAGTGGCGGCTCCCCAACCAACCTGCGACAGCAACAACATAACAACAACTTCTATTGAGTTCACATGGCCAAGCGTACCCGACGCTTCAGGCTATACGTTTACACCAACCACCGGGCAAACCGCAACGCAAACCGGCCCAACGACTTGGAAGGTATCTGGCCTTCAGCCTTTGGAGCAGGTTTGCGCTATCGTGACGTCGGAGGCAGGCAGCACGTGTCCAGGTGCCACGACGCAGCTTTGCTGCAATGCACTGCCCTGCCCCAGCATCACGGTGGGTGTGGCACCATTATCAGATTTTTGCCTTGGCGCTTCTTCGCTCGTGCAATTGCAAGTTACCCTCATCGGTGACAACGGTACAGGCACGGGCACATGGAGCGGCCCCGGCGTGCTCAACAGTGGCACGGGCACCTTCAGCCCAGCTGCGGCTGGCTTCGGCTTGCACACGATTACTTACACCTACATACAGGATGCCTGTACGTTCTCGGATGCCATCATGGTTGGCGTCTATCAGCAGCCATCGTCCGATTTCAGCATGGACACGGCGATGTGCCTTTCCGAATCGGCAACCATACAGTTTGAGGGTGCCTTCAGCCCGACGGCCATTTATACTTGGGACTTCGACGGCGGCATCGCTACGCCAGGCACTGGAGTTGGCCCTCATCAGGTAAGCTGGAATACGACCGGCACCAAAATCGTGACCCTGAGCGTGACAAATGGCAGCTGCTCGTCCGCCTTGCTTGCTCAAACCGTACAAGTAGATGACCAACTATTGGAGCCAACCATTGTTTGCTCCGCAACAACAGACGGCGTAGTATTTACCTGGAACACGGTGCCGAATGCCACCAGCTATAACGCTATTGGCACAGGTGGTCTCCAGACTTCCGATACTTCCTTTGTTTTCACGGGGCTTGCACCAGAAGAACAAGTGAGCATCCAAGTGACAGTGAACGGCAACTCGTCTTGCCCGCTGCCAGTCGTCACATCGGAGTGTGCGGCCACGGCTTGCCCTCCACTGACGGTAAGTATAGCGCCCGTATCGCCCATCTGCCTCACGGCGGACAGCGGCACCGTTCAGCTTTCCGCTAATGTGAATGGCGTGGGTATTACCACTGGCAACAGCGTTTGGAGTGGCCTCGGCGTGGTGAATGTCACGAATGGCGTCTTCGACCCAGTAGTGGCGGGCGTTGGCTTGCATGAAATCACCTGTTTATACCAGCAGTCCAACTGTTCTTTTGAGGATAAAATAGTAATTGATGTGGTGGCTCCGCCAATAGCCGATGCAGGCCCAGACCGACTGCTCACCTGCTGGGAGAGCGATCAAATTGCGCAGCTTGGCGGCTCACTCACCACCTCCAGCAACAATATTTCATACCTGTGGACGGCGGCTTCGGGCCCCTTCCCTGGGGATGCACAAGTGCGAACCCCAACGGTAAGCGTCGAAGGTCTATTCACCTTGACCGTCACCAACACGGCACTCGGTTGCTCCGATACAGACGACGTGCTGGTAGTTTCAACCAAGAGCGAGCCGCAGCCGGAAGTGGAGGTAGAGCCGCTGAACTGCACCCAAAATGGCAAGGATGCCAACATGACCGTGACCAATGTGGCAAACGGCATTGAGCCTTTCCTCTATTCATTGAACGGGGAGCCATTTGTGCTGGAAAACACCTTCGGCTACCTTGAAGCAGGTGATTATGAACTGACGGTAATGGATGCCGAGGGCTGCACGGGCACCACCCAGTTCACGGTAGAAGAAACCGGAACAGTAGACGTTGACCTGACGGCCAATATCATTGGGCAAGCATTTGTGGAGTATGGCCAATCCATTTCACTGACGGCCATCAGCAGCTTGCCGGAGAGCGAGCTTGACTCCATTCAATGGTCGAACGATAGCCTCTTAAGCTGCAACAATTGCCTTGACCCCGTGGCCACGCCGCTGGCGCAAACAGTCTTCATCGTAACGGTGTTCAAAGGCAACTGCATGGCAAGCGACTCGCTGACCGTCTTTGTGGATTTAGGTGAAACGGGGGTGTATGTTCCCACGGCCTTCTCGCCTAACGGCGATGGGGTCAACGACCTGTTCATGATTTACAGCGGCCCAACCGTGACGAGGATAAAATCCTTCCTCGTTTTTGACCGATGGGGGGAAATGGTTTACGAATTCAAAGACTTCGACCCGCAGGATCCTGCCCGTGGTTGGAACGGAAAATTGGATGGTCAGCCGATGAACCCGGCGGTCTTTGTCTGGGTCGCCGAGGTAGAGTTCGTGGACGGCTCGATACAGGTGCTGGAAGGGGATGTGACCTTGGTGCGGTGATGGTGGAGGTTTTAGGATTCCTTAAGTCATTCACGCATGGAACTCGAAAACCTCAATGACTGCAATACTTCAAAGGAATACAACAACTGGATATAGATGCGCCCGTAAGGACAGGTTTACCTGTTTTTGCGGGCTTTTTTATTCAGGGGTTTTTAGGGTTCTAAGATTTTGGGGTTCTAAGGTTTTCCAAAAACTTGAGGGTATCGTCGAGGCTGGGCAGGATGGTGGTTTTTTCGAGGTTGGCGGTGTGCTGCGAGGCCATGAGGTAGCCCGTGAGCAACAAATGGCTATTTGGTACGGCGGCTCTTAGATTGTCGAGGTAGCGTTGCAGCGGCTCCCGGTTGAAGGTCTCAGAAAGCACGGTGAAGACGTAATCGGGCTGGTGAATTTGGCAAGCGTCTTTTAGGTCAACAAGGGCGAGGTTGCCACCGAGGTTGATCACCCGGAACCCTCTCCGCTTGATGAGCAGCTGCATGAACAAAATACTGAGTTCCTGCTGCTCGTCCTTGGGCAGGTAGAGGATGAACTTTAGGGCCTTTCGGTCAGTGACCAATGGCTCCTTTTCAATTGCGGCGATGAGCTTGTTGCGGATCAGCTGCGTGATGAAATTCTCCTGCACGGGCTTGATGGAGCCAGTGAGCCATAGCAGGCTCAATTTTTCCATGAAAGGATAAACGACCTCCAACATGGCCCGCTCGAAGCCAAGCTGCTCCACATGGTTGTCGAAGATGCGGGAAAACTTGATTTCGTCCATCTCGATGACCGATAGCGTGAGCACGTCAATCTGGGCATCCATGTCAAACTTGAAATTGGAAACATGGCTCACCTGCTCGGCAAGGTCTTCCTTCGACATTCCGGCGATCTTTGAAATGCGGAAGCCGTGCCTGTTGAGCAAGGCCACATTGAGCAGCTGCTGAAGGTCATCGTCTTCGTAAAAGCGGATGTTCGTATCCGTCCGCTTGGGCCGAAGGATGCCGTAGCGCTGCTCCCATATCCGTATCGTATGGCTTTTGATACCGGATAGCTTTTCTAAGTCGCTGATGGAATAAATCGCCATTGTTAGAGTTGGAGTGATGGAGGCTTTTAAGATTTGAGGGTTTGAGTGGCATCTGTTACCACTCAAACCCTCAAACGCTTTGCCTCGTCATCTTTTTCTCTTTCGAGTTTAACATAGCGCTGTAAAAAAGGTTTAGGAGTTTGCAAACTGACAGACGAAAACCCATGCCGAAATCATTTGGTGCCATTGCCCGATCATTGGAATTTGGATTTTTGCCTACCTTGCCCTTTCATTGCCCAGTTTGCCCATTTTTCCCTTTACAGGTCATGATGGGCTACCAAATGTACCCATCTGGGCCAAAAATGACGATATGAAAATGACTGCTACCATGTTTAGACACACACTTCAAAAGCAAGCGCTCTTGCTCGTTGCGGCCTTTCTTTTTTGTGCGGCCGCAATTGGCCAAACCTGCACTTACACCATCAATATGTATGATACCTTTGGCGATGGTTGGAATGGAGGTGCGCTCACGGTGGTTTCAAACGGCGTTACCACTACCCACACCCTCCCTACGGGCGGTCAAGGAACTGCTACCTTCCAAGTCACCGCTGGCCAGTCCATTACCATTACTTGGGCAGCTGGCACTTTTGCCTACGAGCCATATTTTGACCTGCTCGACCCCGATGGCGTCATCATTTTGTCCCTGGAGCCTACCATTCCAGCTGGTATCGTGTACAATGCCATTGGCTATTGCCCGGTCTGCCCAGCCGTCAACCTCAATTTAGTGACCATCCCGGACAATCAAACGACCGATTCCTCGGCTTTCGTCAATTGGCCCAACCAAGGTGCCGCAGAGTTTTGGATCGTGGAGTACGGACCTGCTGGGTTCCCGCTCGGAACGGGCCTCAGCCTCCAAACGACTGCTTCACAAGCAACGCTCCAGGGGCTTAACCCATGCGTGGAATACGATGTTTATATTGCCACTTATTGTGGTGTGGACAGCATCAGCGTCTACAACGGCCCTAAAAGTTTTACCACGAAATATTATCCAAACAATGCAAACCCTACAACCTGCGAATACACCTTCAACCTCTTCGATGAATTCGGGGACGGTTGGGACAATGGAGCGCTGGAAGTAGAACACAACGGGACCACGAACAACTATACCATCAACTTTGGGCCTGATGCCACAGAGGCAACCTACACGTTGACTGCCACCAGCAACCTGCCGATTGACGTGACGTACCTGCCCAGTTTTTACCCCTTTGAAGTTTCTTACGAAATACTCGACCCCGACACCACCGTCATCTTCTCGGATGGCCCGAATCCCGCAGAGGGCTTGGTGTTCTCCACCATCGCTTGCCCTACCTGCCCCGGCCCCACCGATGCGTGGATGAGCGACATAAACGCTACCAACGCCCGCTTCGCCTGGAAGCCTTCGCCCGGTGCCTTTGGCAACTATATCATTGAATATGGCCCAATGGGCTTCACTCGTGGCACTGGCACCGTGGTTTCGGTACCCACCAATCAGTTGGACTACACACAACTCACAGGGCTTAGTGAAAACACTTGGTACAACGCCTATATCGTGCTCGACTGCGGCACTGAGTTCAGCAAGCCCATCGGCCCGGGACAGTTGCGTCTCGTTATTATTTGTCAGAGACGTAAACGTCTCGGGCTCCGTCCACTAAATCAAACCCGGAGGCGGGATGCGCCGTCCGGCGAGAGCGCTCGCCTATCCGGCGAC
>JANPLH010000461.1:0-12375 GCA_031426435.1 Saprospiraceae bacterium
ATGGCCGGGTCGTGGTTGATAGCTTCGGTGAAGACGCTCTTCACGATGCAGATATCGTCGGCAATCTCCCCGGTGAACTTGAAGAAATCGCTGACCCAAGCGCCGTGCTGGCCATATTGTTTGAAATCCACAGCGGAACCCACCAAAGGAAAGGCCGTTTGCCCGCTAGTCATGGTTGTTAGCCTTTGGCCCATGCGGATGCTGGCCGGCAGGTCTTGCCCATGCATTTTGCGTAGCAACGGCTTATAGTCAAAGGACTCCAATTGCGAAGGCGCACCGCTTTGGAACAAATAAATCACCCGCTTGGCTTTCGGTGCAAAATGGGGCAGTCCTGCCAATATTTCGTCCTCGTCCGCCCCACGGTTGCAGGAAAATAGTGATGGCATCAATAAAGAACCAAGTGCAACGGAACCGATGCCCATGCTCATGCGGGAAAGGAATGTGCGCCGATTGATATTTAAGCGGGATTCAAGTAGTGAATGCTCCATAACATTTTTAACTGTGAACTGTGAACTGTGAACTGTGAACTGTGAACTGTGAACGGAACCAGTTCACAGTTCACAGTTCACAGTTTACCGATACAGATAGCTTGTCATATTGTCAATAATGTCCTTCTGCTGACTGATGTACATGGATACCACGTCGCCAATGGAAATCAGGCCGAGCAATCTGCCATTTTCCATGACAGGCAAGTGACGCACCTTGTTGTCGGTCATCACATGCATACAGTCCTCGATGGAGTCTTCGGGCGAGACAGTAAACAGTCCCGGGTGCGGTGTCATGATTTCATGTACATAGGTTTCCCCACTGGTTTTGCCCTGCAAAACGACCTTTCGGGCATAGTCCCGCTCCGTCAAAATACCCATCAATCGGTCACCTTCCATGACCAGTACCGACCCAACATTTTTTTCGCCCATGACCCGGATGGCGTCATAGACCCGCATCGCCGGATGCACCGTGAAAATCATGCTCCCTTTTTCTTCTAAAATCTGTTTTACTTTTTTCATGCTGTTTCTATTTGTGTTAAAAGTGTGTAATTCCCTCCGAAATAAGTTAGCAATCGCTTCCCCCAAAACAATGAATCAATGAATCAATGAAACCATGAATCAATGCAAACCATGAATCAATGAAACCATGAATCAATGAAACCATGAATCAATGAAACCATGAATCAATGAAACCATGAATCCCTACTTACAAATCACCTCATCCATGTTGAAAACCAGCGCCATTGTTTCCATGAGTGCCGCTGATTCCACGGGGTCGAGCTTATCGTCTGGAGTGCTTTCGCCAACGCTGAGCAATTGTTTTGCTGCTTCGGGATGGCCTTTGAGTTGAGTTTTTCGTTCCGTGAAGTGCTTTTCCAGCACCGCTAACTCTTGCTTGCTTGGCCGTCTGGCTGCCACCTGCCTGAACGCTGTCGTCAATCGCTCGGTCAACGACGCACCACCTTTTTTGATGAGCTGCTGTGCAATGGTGCGGCTTGCCTCCAACATCAGCGGGTCGTTCATCAAGTTCAAGGCTTGCAGCGGGGTGTTGGTGCGCTGGCGTTTCACGGCGCAAACATCCCGGTAGCTCGCATCGAAGGTTGTTAGGAACGGGTGGGGGAGCGTCCGTTTAAAAATAGTATACATCGTTCGTCGGTACAACTTGCCCTCCTTGTCTTGAACGTATTTGGTGAGACTGCCCCGACCATCGCCCGCATTGGTTTCTTCCCAAAGTCCAGCCGGTTGGTAGGGTCGGACAGGCGGGCCTCCAACCGCCCGATTTAACAAGCCACTGGCTGCCAACCAAGTGTCCCGAAGCATTTCCGGCGACATTCGGTAACGGGGCCCTCGGCTGACAAGGCGGTTCTCCGGGTCAAGCTCCATTTTCCTGGAACTGGCTTCCGCTGACTGCCGATAGGCTGCCGAGGTCACAATTTTTTTCATCAAATGCTGCATGTCCCAGCCACTTTCCCGAAAGTCAATCGCCAGCCAATCGAGCAGTTCCGGGTGGGAGGGCAGTTCGCCTTGGCTCCCGAAGTTCTCGACGCTTTTCACCAAGCCAGTCCCAAAAAACTGCTGCCAAATGCGGTTTACCGTCACCCTGGCAGTGAGCGGGTTTTTTTCATCGAAAAGCCATTTGGAGAGGCCCAATCGGTTCTTCGGCAAGTCGTCAGGGAAGGGCAGCACGGCTTTTGGCGTTGCGAAACCGACCTCCTTATCGGGCAGGTCATACTGGCCTCTTTTTAAGGTGAAGGTCTTGTGCAGCGTATCTGATTCCTGCATAATCATGCTCACGACCGTATCGGCCTCTGAGTCGTTGATGAAACTGAGTATGCCATCCAATTCCTCCTTGGTTGGCGATAAAACGGGTTGCTCCGCAATGCTCGCAGTGCTCACATCGCCATAAAACCCCTTTTCAGCATTTTGATTGAAAAAGGCATAGGTGCTGAAGTATTCAGCCTGAGAAATGGGGTCGAACTTGTGGTCGTGGCACTTGGCGCATTCCATCGTAAGCCCAAGAAAAGCCGTGCTGAACAAGTTTGTCTTGTCGGCGATGTACTCTGTGCGGTATTCCTGCTCGATGACGCCGCCTTCCTGTGTGATTTTATGGTTCCGGCAAAAGCCCGTGGCCAATATTTGCTCCTTGTTTGCCTCCGGCAACAGGTCGCCCGCCAACTGCCAGGTAACGAACTGGTCATAGGGCAAGTTCTCGTTGAAGGCATGGATGACCCAATCCCGCCAAGGCCATTGGGAGCGGTAACTGTCATCTTGGTACCCGTGCGAATCGGCATAACGGGCCACGTCCATCCAATTGGAAGCCTGGTGCTCGCCGAAGCTGGGCTG
This sequence comes from Saprospiraceae bacterium, assembly GCA_031426435.1. Taxonomy (GTDB): domain Bacteria; phylum Bacteroidota; class Bacteroidia; order Chitinophagales; family Saprospiraceae; genus UBA6168. The sequence goes on from JANPLH010000461.1 coordinate 2,832, forward strand.
TGCCATCAGGGTGTCCACCATTTTATCAAAAGCGTCAGGTGACTGGTCGGCGAGGAAGCGGTCGAGCAGGGCAGGGGAGGGTGGCAGCCCCGTAAGGTCATAGCTGGCACGGCGAAGCAGGCGCTCCTTGTCGGCCTCGTCATTCGGCTTGATTCCCTCGTTTTCAAGCCGTTGCAGGATGAAAAGGTCAATTTCGTTCTTTGCCCATTCCTCGTTTTTCACTTTAGGCACCTTCGGCTTCACGGGCGGAATGAACGCCCAATGCTGTTTGTACTTGGCACCTTGTTCTATCCATTTTTTTATCAAAGCCTTTTCAAAATCTGTCAAGCTGAGGTTGCTTTCTGGCGGTGGCATCACATCTGCCGTGTCGGGGGTCATGATGCGGCGGTACAGCTCACTTTGTTCTGGCTTGCCCGGTACGATGACATGCCGGTTCGGGTCGTCCTTGAGCGCTTTCAAAAACCCGGCCTCGTCGTTCAGTCCCAATTCCGATTCTTGCTTTGACTTGTCAGGCCCGTGGCATTTGAAGCAACGGTCGGAAATGATGGGCTTGATATGGAAATTGTAATCCACCACGTCGGGCAGAGAAGCTTGGTCACCCTTGCTCAAAAAACCGGGCAGCAGCAGAACGGAAGCCAAAATTGCTCCGCCTACGCCTATCATTAATTTTGTAGTTGACTTCATGCAGTGTACGAATGGTTCGATTTTATGGCCCTAAGGTAGGGAAAGTTTCATTTAATGCAAATTGAAGTGCGAAACTCCTATGTTTGCCCATCAATCAACAATTCAAATCAAAATGAAAATCAAGCATTTATCTACACCACAGTTTCTACTGACTTTGGTCATTCTATCTACTGTGTTCGGCTGCAAGCCAGCTACCAAACCGGACGATAAAGCGCCCGAAGCAGCAAGCTTCAAACTTCCTAGTTTCAAGCTCATCCAAACTGATACTTTCCGGTTCAACAATTTTGTGGACTGCAACATGGCAGAGGCTTGGGTGGGCGACACCTTCCGCATCTTCCCCGGCAAATATGGCGAAGACCCCGTTTGGGGAGCAGCCAAGGAGCTAAAATTCTCCAGCGGCCTCCATGCCGATGAAGCGTTCAGCAATCCGGCTTCAGCTTATGTTGCTCCAAACCTGCCCAAAAACGCGCCAGTTGGTACGCCCGGCTTGCATGGGGCCATCTGGTTCGAGACCGTTTACCAGGATGCAAAGGACGCCTCTGGACGCACCCTTTATGCCGTTTACCACAACGAAAACTATCCTGCAACGCTACCTTTTGATGCAAAAACGGGGGAGGGCTATATTGACAAGGACTGGCCGCTCGGCCTTACGGAGCGCATCACCCCCGCAGCAGTTTGCCGCATTGGCATCATGAAATCCACCAATGGCGGCTGGAGTTGGGAGAACAAGGGCCTTTTCATCGAAGACAAGCAGCCCCGCATGATTCTCAAGCCCCACAACACTTCCAAGACTTTTGCTGGTGGCGTAGGCGACCCCTCCGCCGTGGCCGTGGGCGATTACCTTTATTTGTTTTATGGTGAATATGGCTATCCCGGCGTTTACGATGCCAAGACTTATAACTCTGAGACTGAATGGGGCGGACAATGTATCAGCATCGCCCGCATCGCAATTAGCGACCTTGACAACCCGCAGGGCAAGGCGATGCGCTGGGATGGCCAGGGCTTCCATGCGCCTTGGGACGGCATTGGAAAACCGGTTGCCAGCCTGCAAATCCCGAAAAGCGAAAGCGGTGGGCCGGCTTCTTCCCCTACCGGCGGCTTTCATTGGGGGCCGTCCGTCAGTTGGAACACCTACCTGAACTGCTGGGTGATGCTCATGGGGCGGGTGCGTGGCCAGTCCTGGGTGGGAAGTGAAATGCTCATTTCCTTTAACCAACATGCCGACCTTGGCGAAGGCAATAATTCGCAGGACTGGTCGAAGCCCCAATTGTTGGTGGACAAGCCCGGCCATGTGATGTGGTATCCATCCCTGCAACCGATGAATACCCCAGCGGATATTGCCAACAAGCACACCAGCTTGCGCCTTGGCAAACAGGCAAGACTGTTCTTCAAATATTCAGACTTGGGGAAGTATTGCTCGGAGTATATCGTGGAGTTTGAAAAATAGCTGGCTCATGCTGCTATTCCCCCAAAACCCCACTACCGGACACTTTATTTCACACAACGCCACAACGCCACAACGCATGGATTTTCAATGCATTGAATTTAATAACGTGGTGTCGTTGTGGCGTTGTGTGAAAAATGTCCAGTAGTGTGCCCCGAAACCCCAGAACCCCAGAACCCATTATTTCAACAAACAAACCCATTTCCATCATGGAAATCGAAAACTTGCGAAAAGAACTAAGGGAACTACTGGTGCAAGACCCCGAAGCAGCATTTGCTAAGCTGAAAACCTTGCTGCCTACGGTCTCTAGCCGCCACAAAGACCTGATGATGCTGGAAGCCCGTTGGGAAGACCTTGAAAGGGAGGTGACCAAAGGCGTCATCGCCCCCAATGATGCCGACCTCAAGCGCAACAAAATATTAGAAGGCCTGATAGATACCATCGGCGACTTGAAGGAAAGCGATTTTCAAACCGCTGCATCCACTTCCAATGGCCTCCCCAAAGCCGCTTGGCTGGCCCTGGCCGGGCTGGCCAGCATGTTGCTGATTGCGGTGATGTTCTTTTTGCCAAAAAAGAAGGGTTCCTCCTCGGCCAACATGATGCCCGGCACGGAAGCGGTAAATGCGCCAAATACCTTCACCGACCCAAGGGATGGCCAGCAGTACCGAACCATCCGTTTGGCTGGGCGAACCTGGATGGCGGAAAACCTGCGCTACCGTTCCCCCAAGTCTTTGTGCTATGAAAACGATTCCCTCTCCTGCGCCGACCTTGGCAGGCTCTATTATCCCAACGAAGCAGAGACTGCCTGCCCGTCGGGTTGGCACTTGCCATCCTTTGCCGAATGGAAAGACTTAGCCATGAATGAGGGCGGCTATTTGCTCAACATCAAAACACCACCCGACGAAAAAGGAAACGCCATGCAAGCGCTGACCTCCCTCTCCGTTGGTGGCAACAGCGGCTTCGATGCCGTGGCCGCTGGCTATTTCGACGCCCATAATTTTGATGGCAAGGACAAGTTCGGTGGCTATTGGACCTCCTCCACCGCCTACCGGGAATACGTCATGTCCGTGGTGTTTGATACCTGGCGGGACAAGCAGTTGATTTTTGAAGGCCGGGAGCAGAGTTGGATGCTGTCTTGTAGGTGTGTGAGGAATTGAAATGCCTGTTTTTTAATTTGGAATTAATGAGGCTGAGGATAAATACGCAATTAGAACAGGTAAAAGATTCATACAACTATTATCAGTAATAATCTTTTTATTCCAAGGGAGCATCCAATGTCATCAAGTATGCTGGCGTTGGAGCGATGGTTGTATCGGAATATGCGGCGACACCTAACCACGAATTTGCGGTCAAAGCTTCCGGCACCTTGCTGATGGTGACCTTGTTTTACATTACCGCTTTACTTTTTAAACCAAATTGAACGGCTTCAAGGTACTTGCTTTGTTTTGCCTGCTGGCTTTGCATGGCAGTAGTTTCGTGTATTTTATGTAGACGTATTTGGAGCTGTTGCCAGTGCTGCAAAAGGCCAGCCTGTTCATGAATTGGGCCTTGATACTGCATGCGTATTTTTCGAAAGGGGACGACTTTCAAGTGGGTGGCAGCAAGCAAGGTGTTTGATGAAAACTATTCCAAAGGACAAGAACATCGCATTTACTGCCTAAATTTGTGGTTTATAACAATCCATGTATTTTGTATGAAAAAAAAAGCAAGTTTAAAAACAATTGCAAAAAATTTGGGGCTTTCGCCAGGGACGGTTTCAAGGGCATTGAATGGTAAGGCCAAGGCATATAGGATAAGCGATGAGACTGTAGATGCTATTAAAAAACATGCGGAAGAAATAGGTTACTCACCTAATCTGATTGCGAAGGGATTACAGGCTTCACGAACCTTCACCATTGGTTTGATGATTCCCGATATTGCGAACCCATTTTTTGCGATTATGGCAAAAAATATAGAAAAAGCAGCCTCCAAAGCCAATTTTTCAATCATTTTAGTAGATGCAGAAGAAGATACAGATAAAGAGAAACGCCAAGTTCAAAATATGATAGGACGGAAGGTGGACGGCATCATTGCTGCGCCCGTAGGTACCGCTTTTGACCATTTTCTTGAGATTGAAAAGCAAAAAATACCGCTTTTATTTGTTGACCGATATTTTACCGATTCTACGATACCTTATATTACTTCCGATAATTTTCAAGGCAGTTATGACGCAATAAAATTGTTTTTGGACAATGGACATACCAAAATTGCTTTAATAAAAGGTGATGAAACTGCGGAAACTGTCCGGGAAAGAACCAAGGGGTATCGGCAGGCGCTCGAAGAAAACGGTATTTCGGTTGAAGAAAAATGGGAGACCGGAAATGAGTTTAGTATGGAGAATGGTTATTTGAGCACCAAGGAACTACTGAATTTGCCGAATCCGCCGACTGCTATTTTTGCGTTGAACAACTTGATTGGCTTTGGTGTACTTCAGGCGATTAAAGAAATGGGTTTGACCATTCCCGCTGATATATCCCTCATCATCTTTGACGATGAACCATTTCTTTCGCTATTGAGCCCTTCCATCACTGCCGTAAAACAGGATTCTGAAAAAATCGGTGAGATTGCTGTAGCATTCATTTTAGAAAAAATTGACAACGAAGGCTGCGAATTATCGCCCGTGATTGTACCGACAGAAATCATTCTTAGGGAGTCCGTAAAAAAAATCTGAAAAAGTAAGTGCATTCTCTTGGAGGATAAATATTGTGTTGTATGTTTGCGCAAACGATTGTGCAATGTACATTATAGACTCTTATCCTTTAGCTGTTGTCTTTTGTGTCATCACCATGTTCTGCTGGGGTTCTTGGGCGAATACCCAAAAACTGTCTAGTCAAAAATGGGCATTCCAGCTTTTTTACTGGGATTATTCCTTTGGTATTTTATTGACTACGCTGATTTTGGCTTTCACTTTGGGGTCAATCGGTCATGAAGGCAGGGGCTTTCTCGATGACCTTCATCAGGCTGAAAGCAAGCACATCGGCTCGGCCTTAATTGGTGGGATCATCTTCAATTTTGCCAATTTATTATTGGTGATAGCGATTGATATTGCGGGCATGGCCATTGCGTTTCCGATTGGCATTGGCATCGCCTTGGTTCTGGGGGTGATAACAAACTATATGGCCAATCCAGAAGGCAATCCGACCATACTTTTTTTGGGCGTATTTTTTGTCGCCTTGGCGATTATCATTGATGCGATTGCCTACAAACACATTCTCGAAAAGGGAAAACAAACGCCCCTAAAAGGGATTATCATCTCTTTATTGGCGGGTATTGCTATGGGCTTTTTCTATAAATATGTGGCACAATCCATGTCGTCCAATTTCGTCTCACCTGAAGTCGGTAAGCTTACACCATATACAGCATTGGTTGTTTTTTCGATTGGCCTTTTGCTATCCAATCTAGCGTTTAACACCCTAAATATGTACAAGCCCATTGCTGGACAAGCTGTTACTTTTAAAGACTATTTTAAATTGGGTACACCTAAACTACACCTAATTGGCCTTTTAGGCGGTACAATATGGGGCATTGGCATGTCTTTCAACATCATCGCATCCGAAAAAGCAAGTCCTGCAATCGCTTATGGGCTTGGACAAGGTGCAACAATGGTAGCTGCTTTTTGGGGCGTGTATATTTGGAAAGAATTCAAGGATTTACCGAAGTCAAAAACTTGGTTGATAACCTTGATGTTTGCTTGTTTTATACTTGGTTTGGGGCTTCTTATTTATTCAAAAGTTGCATGATAGCTAATAAAATGAAACGAAATTACTTGCTCCTTATATCGCTTTTTATCGTTAGTCATTCTTTTTGCCAAAAACAAAAAGTATGGCTTGATGCGGACACAGGCAATGAAATGGACGATTTATATGCCATTGTACGGCTTGCCAAAGAGCCTTCAATTGACTTAGTTGGGTTAAGTTCGGCGCATTTCAACAATGCCGACTTATTGGTTTTTGAGAAATGGAATGGCTACGACGCAAAAGGGCTGAACACGGTTGCCGAAAGCCAACGGCTAAACGAACAGATTTTAAAAGCCTTAAAGCGCATGGATATTATGCATCCTTTGGGTGCAGACCGCCAAATTGGCCGGGCATGGGGGCAAGAAGATGCACGTCCCTCACCTGCTTCTGATAGCCTTATTGCTGTCATAAAAAGATTGCCTAAAGGTGAAATACTGCATGTCATCACGATTGGTGCCATGACAAATATTGCTTCTGCGCTCATCCAATCACCTGAGATTCTGCCCAAAATCAAAGTTTATTCATTAGGGGCAAAATGTGACCCTAAAACCAAAATTTGGAATAAAAGCGAATTTAATATCCGCAATGACCTCAATGCGTTTGACTATTTATTGAATTTAGAAGGACTAGATTTTACGGTAATGCCGCTTGAAGCCGCTTTTCCATTGCAATTTAAAAGAGAAGATACTTCCAGCCGATTGGATGAGCAAAATGACGTTGAAAAAATCCTGCAAGACCGCTGGCGGGAACATTTTCCACAAGTCGATAATTGGGTTATGTGGGATTTGGCCTTGGTTGAAGCCTATTTGAACCCCAATTTGATAACCATTGCCAAGGTAAAAACGCCTCCTGAAAATAAGGAAAGAGATATACACGTGTATGCCAAAATTGATGAGAAGGCATTAGCCGAAGATTTTTGGAAAACATTGAAAAACTAAAAAATGCAAATAGATTTAGTCGTTATTGGCAGTTCTAATATGGATTTGGTGATTTCTCTGCCTCGAATCCCCGCAATAGGAGAGACGATTTTAGGTGGGAAATCAAGCATGATATTCGGTGGTAAAGGTGCGAATCAAGCAGTAGCTGCGGCTCGTGCAGGAGGTCAAGTGGCATTTATAACAAAATTAGGCTGCGATATTTTTGGTGAAAACATGAAAACACACTTTCATACGGAGGGTTTGGGTTCTGAATTTATTTTGACTGACGCAAATGAACCGACGGGTATTGCTCAAATATTTGTTTCTGAAAAAGGGGATAATTCGATAGCTGTTGCGCCTGGTGCCAATATGAATTTAATGCCTTCAGATGTTCAACAGTTTGAAGGTTTAATAAAAAAGGCTAAAATTGTTTTGATGCAATTGGAAATTCCTTTGGAAACGGTGGCATTTATCACTGAATTAGCTGCATGCCACAACGTAAAAGTGATTTTAAACCCTGCACCTGCCCAAGTATTAAGCAATGATTTGCTTAAAAAACTGTGGTTATTGACCCCGAATGAATCCGAAGCTTGGTTATTAACGGGCATAAAAGTGGTTGATAATGCTTCTGCACAGCAAGCCGCTGAAGCCTTGCTTCAAAAAGGGGTTCAAAATATTATCATCACATTGGGTGAAAATGGCAGTTTATTGTGCAATGAAAACGGGGTTAAACACTACAAAGCATTTAAAGCCAATGCAGTTGATACAACTGCGGCGGGTGATGTTTTTAATGGTGCACTAGCAGTCGCGATGACCCAAGGCAAGCCTTTTGAAGAAGCAATACCTTTTGGTAGTGCGGCAGCAGCGATTTCAGTGAGCCGCAAAGGAGCTCAAACTTCTATTCCTTATTTAAATGAAGTAGAGCATTTTTTGAAAAACAGCGAAGAAAATGGAAAAGAAAAATACCTATCAAAGGACTAAAGGTGTTTAGGTGTATAGTCGCTAACCTGCTGCTCATTTGCCCTAAAAGCTTTATCTTTTGCAACTGACATAAATGCTCAAAAAACACCTCAAAAACACTTTGATTTAGGATTTATCAACAAAAAAATACAAACTTAAAAAAAACGAAATCATGAAAAACGAACTGCTGTTTGCTGCCGTGTTGTTCAGCGGGCAGGCTACTGCCCAGGTCAACCCATCGGGGAAGCTGCCCGACCATTCCACCATCACGCTTTCCGCTGTCGAACTTCGGGACAAGATAAAAGGAGGCTGGGCGGGTCAAACCATTGGCGTGACCTATGGCGGGCCTTACGAGTTCCGCTTTTTGGGCACTATGATCGCCGATTACCAGACCATCCGTTGGCCAGAGCATAATTTCAAGCATTGGTTTGACAACGAGCCTGGGCTTTATGACGATATTTACATGGACTTGTCCTTTGTGGATGTCATTGAAAAATACGGCATTGATGCGCCTGTGGATTCCTTTGCCAATGCTTATGCCTATGCAAAATATCCCTTGTGGCATGCCAATCAAGTAGGGCGTTACAATATTAAGCACGGTATCAAGGCACCTGCATCGGGCCATTGGTTGAATAACCCGCATGCAGATTGTATTGATTTTCAAATTGAAGCAGATTTTGCGGGACTGATGTCGCCCGGTATGCCCAATGCAGCTGCTGTTATTTGCGACAAGGTTGGGCATATCATGAATTATGGCGACGGTTGGTATGGTGGTGTATATATGGCTTCGATGTATAGCCATGCTTTTATATCCAATGACATGGCGTTTATTGTTTCTGAATCCTTAAAGTCTATTCCTGTGCAAAGCGAATTTTACCAATGCATTCATGATGTGGTGCAATGGCATGAAAAGTATCCGAAAGACTGGAAGGCCACCTGGTTTGAGGTACAAAAGAAATGGACGGAGGATGTAGGATGCCCCGACGGCGTATTTGTACCATTTAATATTGATGCCAAAGTCAATGCTGCTTATGTGGTCATCGGCTTATTGTATGGGGAAGGTGATTTTGCGAAGACGATGGACATTGCCACCCGTTGTGGTCAGGATGCCGACTGCAACCCATCCTCAGCGGCAGGTGTGCTTGGCACTGTGCTGGGTTATGAAAAGATTCCTCAGTTTTGGAAGGAGAGCCTGCATGAAGTGGAAGACCGGAACTTTGTTTATTCTGAAATTTCACTGAACAAGATGTATGAAATAGGGTATCGTCATGCCCTGAAAATGATAGCAAAAAATAGCGGCAAGGTTAGCGAAAAGCAAGTGAGCATCCAGTATCAAGCACCGGTTCCGGTCAAGTTTGAGCAATCGTTTGTTGGCTTGGTGCCCGTGGAGCGCAAATGGTTGGGTTGGGGCGGGCACGCTTTGAAGACGGCTTATTCTTCCGAGTTTGAGGGAAATGGCCTGGTAGTCACTGGCAGTTTTACCAATGAATGGGGTGTGGTCAGCGATTATGTGTTCAAAATTGAAGTGGAACTGGATGGCAAAAAAGAAGTGGTGGAGATGCCATACCATTATACCAATCGCAAGACAGAGGTGTACTGGAAATATGATTTACCCGATACGAAGCATGAACTTAAAATCACCTTGCTTAATCCTGATGAAAGGGCCGATGTGGTCTTGAAAGACATCTTGATTTATTCCAATAAGCCGGTGCAAAGCACTAAGTAGTTGAGCCAAACGTCGGGGAGGTTCAAAACCTCCCCGA
>JANPLH010000462.1:0-4369 GCA_031426435.1 Saprospiraceae bacterium
CTTTTTGCTATCTGATTTGGAAGTGGACGGCCAAAAAATCTACTACGACGACTTGCTGGGTAGCCCAGGTGAACCTACTGGTCACTGCGCCCATTGTCATGACGGCGCAGCGCTTTACAGTTCGGAAGTTTACAGGAACAATGCCATCACTGAGGTCGCAACCCTCAATGATTTCCCTGACAAAGGGCTGGGTGCCGTTACTGGCAACCTTACTGACAATGGTATGTTCAAATCGCCTTCGCTTCGCAATATCGCACTGACGGCCCCATATATGCATGATGGCAGGTTTCAAACTTTGGAAGACGTGATTGAGCATTATGATTCAGGCGGGCATTTTGCAGACAACGTCGTGACGCTTTCCATTCAGAAACTCAACTTGACCGAATATGATAAACAGGCGCTCGTTGCCTTCCTGCATACCCTAACGGATACCTCCTATTATTCAAATCCGGCATTTAAGAATCCGTTTGAGTGATGGAAATATTTGGATACTGCTTGTGAAATTCGCCACTAAAATTTCCACAGCTGGTTTCCTAAAAAGAAGGAGCGGCATCTTCAATCTGAGATGCCGCTCCTTCTTTTTTACCTTTGTTTTCCTGCCTTTTTATTGCTTCACTATCCTTCCCGAAATCACCCCATCTTCTGTTTGAACCTTCAGGAAATAGGTGCCATTTATCAACTCGCCAAGCTGCATTTCATGCCTGACATGAGCATCATTTGTACCCTGCTCCTGCTCCAATACCAGCCTACCCAGGTTATCAAAGATTTGAAAAACCATAGTTCCTGGTTTTTTTAGTATAAAATCGGCCACCAAAAGCCCATTGGTCGGGTTGGGTGCCAAGACCAAACTGCCAGCGAACGGTGAAATTTCATGGGAAGCTGAAGCGCAGGTATAAGCAGTATTGAACGAAACACCAATGCTGAATTCGTTGGAACATCCTGTTGTATTGTCTATCACTTCCAAGGTCATCAGAAAAACCCCAGGTTCCATCAAGCAGTAAACTGGACCCGTTTCGCCAGCCAATAGGTTGCCGTCCATGTACCATTGTAGGGCGTAGTCGGTAGGAAGCAGGTCAGGGTTGTTAAGGGCATATTCATTGCCAGTAACCGTAAAAGTTGGCGCATTTGGCAATGGCAGCAGGTTTACTTCCACCACTTCCGACAGTGACTTACAGCCATCGAGGCTGGTGTATTCCAACCAGAATTGACCATCATGGTCAATAAGTAGCGATTGGCCTATTTCACCGAAAAGCACCGTCGTGTCTTGGTACCATTGAAGATTATGGTCATAGTCGGCCACGAGTTCAATTTCTTCACCAGCACAAAGGTCAACCGTGCCATTGGGCATGATGACTGGAGTTGCGGGCTGCTCATACACCGTCACGGTTCCAGTTGATTGTACTGTTGTCACTGGGTGGATAATGTCCACTTGCACTTCAAGTGCACCGCTTACGAGCGTCCCAGAATTGGTTTTGGTGAAATAGACATAGCCGCAACTTTCAGAACCGAAAGTATCGTCGTCCCGAACTTCCAGTTCATAAATGCCGTCGGTCAACGGCAAATTGATATTGAATATGGCTGGGAACGAGACATTATCTTGAATAGAAGTAGTGACGATAAGGTTGCCGAGCGGGTCTTTCACCTTTATATACAAGTCAGGAGGGATGTTGAAAACGGCGTCGTCACAGCCTGTATCGAGCACCCGAACGGTGGTCACTTCATAGCCAAAAGTGTCAATATTTACTGAATAGTTTACTTCGTAAACACCAGGCTCATCGTAGGTAACAGGAGATGGGTTTTCAAGTGTTGAGGTAGTTCCGTTGCCTAAATCCCAATTGTAAGTATAACCTTGTACGCCATTGGAAGGCAGGTTATTTTCAAAAGAAACCGTCACCTCGCCGCAACCTGAATTGTTTAACATTGTAAATCCTTCTGAAATGCTGTTTGCTGGCGTAATGACGATGGGAAACGAAAACGAAGTGGACTGGTTGAGCGTTAGCACCGTTGCCGTCACAAAAACTTCGACATTGTAGGTACCAGGTTGCAAGGGCGTCCCACAAAATTTCACGCAGCCGTCTGTCTGGTTGGATGGGTTAAAAGAGGTTTGGTTGGCCTCCCAACTCAAACCCGGAGGCACGTTCACCACCGCAACGATGGTTATGTTGCTGATGGGCAGACCAGCGGGCGTGCTTGGGTCGGTGGCATTGACGGGCGTAGTAGTCTTTGGCATCCGAAAGCTCATGTCGGCGTCGTAGTATTCACCAGCTATGCCATCAGGGGTCGTGCCGAGGTAGATGGTGTCAGCAGGCAAGGCTGGTAGGCTAACCACGCAGCCTGGGCAACCCGACTGGGCCATTGTTTTTGAACAAAAAATCCAAGAAAAAACAAGCGGGAAGGTAAAGGCAAGCAGCCTGAAGTGTAGACGAATGGTGTGCATAATCAGTTTTAATTGTGTGATGGAAAATCGCCCGTTGTGGCGGGGCGGTGATTCGTCATTGGGCAGGCTCGTCGTGTGTGGGTGCGAATGTAAAATGGAAGGATTGAATGCAAGTAGTTTTTCCATAAAAAACAGCGATTCCAAGTTTTTGTGTGCATCTTTCGAGCCCAAATTGACCAAAATCTGATTTTAAAATGAAAAATCTACTTACGCAAAAGCCTATCCTGCTCTTTGTCATCTTAGCAGGTTTTTTTGTCACCAATGCATTGGTGGCGGAGTTCATTGGTGTAAAAATCTTTGCCTTAGAGGACACACTGGGTTTTCAGCCCCTTTCCTGGAAGTTGTTCGGACAGGCCGGTTCTCTTTCCCTCACGGCGGGTGTATTGCTCTGGCCCGTGGTCTTTATCATGACTGACCTTATCAATGAATATTATGGCAAAAGAGCGGTCAAGCTGCTTTCCTGGCTAACGGCAGGCTTGATTACCTATGCCTTCTTGATGGTTTTTTGTGCCATCAAATTGGTTCCAGCTGAATGGTGGGTAACATCTGCTTCAAGCCGGGGCATCGCAGACCGGCAAGCTGCCTTCGGCAATATTTTCGGGCAGGGGCTATGGATTATTGGCGGGTCGTTGATAGCATTCCTTGTAGGGCAAGTAGTGGATGCGGGTATTTTCCACAAACTGCGACATTATACAGGCGAGACCAAGCTTTGGCTCCGTGCTACAGGCTCTACGCTGGTTTCCCAGTTTATTGACAGCTTTGTCGTGCTTTATATTGCCTTCGTGCTGAACCCTCAGGAGCATTGGAGCTTCAATCTTTTCCTAGCCGTTGGTACAGTGAACTATTGCTACAAGTTCGTGGTAGCAGTTCTGCTTACACCCCTTATTTATCTCGTTCATAATTTGATAGACAAATACCTGGGAGCCGAAATTTCGGAAAACTTACGAGAAGAAGCGAAGCGCCATTAGCTGGCTTGGCCCTCCTGGTTTAACTTTCCGAAGTTCATTTCAAAGCCAATTTTCTTGGTAGGTTCTTCATCATCGTAGTCCTCCCATGTAGTCAGCTCGTGTACGAACTCCTCAATATGCCTAACCAAATAAGTCTCATTCAATTCCTCAGGCCTGTAAATAGCAATGGTCTTAGGCGGTTTTGGCTCGCCATAGTTTTCGATAAAAGGGTATTGGATTATTACTATGATTTTCCCATTGAAAAGCTGCTGATAAATGAGTGAGCCGCCTTGACGTATTAGTGGCATTTCGATGCCATTTTCAAGCTTTTGATACATGCCACTTTTGGTAGTTCCGAGCGACATTACCACCGCTTCAAGATTCTCCATCTGCACTTTTTCTTCCACTTTAACCCTTAGGCCAACCTCTTTTGCCAAGATTTGCAACAAGCTGACAATCATTGGTTTAAGCTGAGAATGCCATTTCTTTCGATAGGCTTCAGTATTGGCAATTACCTCATTGTAGAGGTCAACTTTTCTTTTTAGGTTTTGTAGTTCCATGTCGTATGGTTAACGGTGAAAATGGTCGGTGGTCAGTTAATTGCCCCCGATGCTGAAACGCTAATGTAAAAAGAATGTAGCAATACGACCTTACAATGGCCAACAGGTTCACCTTAACCTACATTTGCACAAAAAATAAACCTATGCTTAGAAGGCCACGTCGCAACAGGGTTTCCGCATCCCTCAGGGGGTTGGTTCAGGAAACACATTTAGCAGTCAGTCATCTTGTGCAGCCACTTTTTTTGATGGATGGCAAAAATATCCGTAGTGAAGTGCCATCGCTGCCGGGCACTTTCAGGCTGTCGCTTGACCATATTTTATTGGAAATCGAATTTTGCATGAAACTTGGGCTAACTGGCTTCATCATGTTCCCTGCTGTGCCGGAAGCCTTGAAGGACAAGTACGGCACTTATGGCCATGATACG
>JANPLH010000463.1:0-6099 GCA_031426435.1 Saprospiraceae bacterium
CCCGCCATCAACGTGGGTATCTCGGTAAGCCGGGTGGGTGGCAACGCCCAAATCAAATCCATGAAGAAAGTATCTGGTACGCTGAAGATTGACCAGGCACAGTACCGGGAGTTGGAGGCATTCTCCAAGTTCGGTTCCGACCTCGATGCTTCAACGGTAGCGGTACTTGAAAAAGGCAAGCGCAACGTGGAAATCCTGAAGCAGCCACAGTACTCCCCGGTATCGGTGGAGAAACAGGTGGCCATGATTTACCTCGGCACCAAGGGCTTGGTAAAGGATGTGCCGGTGGCGAAAATGAAGGAGTTTGAAGAGATTTTCCTCCTGAAATTGGAGCAATTGCACCCAGCAGTCCTCGAAGATTTCCGCAAGGGCGGCCTCGGCAACGAGTCATTGGCCATTGTGGAAAAACTCGCTGGGGAACTGGTGCAGCAGTATAAGAAATAATGAACTGTGAACTGTGAACTGTGAATCCCAAAAAGGTTCACAGTTCACAGTTCATCGTTCACCATTAAGATAGAATGGCAAACTTAAAAGCAGTTCGGGAGCGCATTACCTCCGTTGGCAATACGCAACAGATCACCAAGGCCATGAAAATGGTGTCGGCAGCCAAGTTGCGCAGGGCGCAACAGGCCGTGCAGAAGATACGCCCTTATGCCGACAAGCAGAACGGGATGCTCCGCAACATCCTGTCGAACCTCGGTGGGCAGGCCAGCACCTCCTTTGGCGTGGAGCGCCCATTGAAAAAAGCCTGTATGGTGGTCGTGACCTCCAACCGGGGCCTTTGCGGTGCGTTCAACACCAACGTTATCAAAGAGGCCATCCTCACCATTGAAGGCAAGTATGCCGAGGCTTGGAAATCGGGCAACCTCACCATTTTGCCAATCGGCAAAAAAGGAAACGACGTATTGCGCAGGCGCTATCCCAACGTCACTTTCGTCAGGGATTATGTCGAGATTTTCCACGACCTCAGCTTTGAGAATGTGGCCCAGGTTTCCCAGATGTTGATGGACGGCTTCGAAGCTGGCAACTACGACTCCATTACGGTCGCTTATGGTCGCTTCAAAAACGCCGCTACACAGTTCCCGGAGGCCGAGCAGTGGCTGCCAGTGCCGAAGATGGAGATTACAGGCGATAACAACGCCAAGGCCGACTACATCTTCGAGCCGAGCATGGAGGAGCTGCTGAAAGTGCTCGTGCCAAGCATCCTGCAGACCTCGTTTCAGAAGTTCCTGCTGGACACCCACGCCTCTGAGCACGGTGCCCGCATGACCGCCATGGACAAGGCCACGGAGAACGCCAACGAAATGTTGAAAGACCTGAAACTGATGTACAACAAGGCCCGTCAAGAAGCCATCACCGGCGAAATCCTCGAAATCGTGGGTGGTGCAGCGGCTTTGGAGTCAGCTTGATGAACGGTAAACTGTGAACGGTGAACGGTGAACTGTGAATCACGAAGTACACGGCTAAATACACTGATTTTTTTTTGGAACAGAAAGGCTTGTTTGCTTAGCGGACAAGCCTTTTTTCATTGATGATGCCACCCGTTCACAGTTCACAGTTCACCATTCACCATTCACAGTTCACCGTTCACAGTTCACAGTTCACAGTTCACAGTTCAAAAAATGTTCTCCCACCTCGCCACTTTCCGTCAAGACCCAGCCAGCCAGGCCACTGCCCTGCTCTTTGGTTGCTTTGGGCTGCTGTTTGGCACCTGGGCGGCGCTCATTCCTTACATCAAGCAAAAGTTCGGGCTGGACGAGGCGCAACTTGGCCTCCTGTTGCTCTGCCTCCCGGCAGGCAACATACTGATGAACCCCTTCTCCGTGCCCATCCTCCACCGAATAGGGGCAGTCAAGTCCTCCCTGCTGTTCCTGCCACTGTCTGCGGCCCTGTTCATACTGCCCTTCGCCATGCCAACGGTCTGGCTGACGGGGGCATCGCTGTTCATGGCGGGAATGGCCTTCTCGATGGTGAACATGGGCATGAACACCTGTGCTTCGCAATTGGAGCAACAAGCGAACGTGCGCATCATGTCCACTTGCCACGGACTCTGGAGCACGGGGGCCATGGCAGGCGCCGCCGTGGCGGGCATGGCGACGGGTTGGGGCATGACACCCGTCGGATATGTCGCATCAATATTTGTGGTGGAAGTGCTGGCCGTGCTGCTGCTCAAATCGGCGCTAAAAGGCGTACCTGATGAACCACATGTCCCCGAAACCGAGGGCAAACCCCCCAGTGGTTTCATCTTCCCGAACAAAGCGCTGTGGGTGCTGGTCGCCATCAGCCTTTGCACGAACATTACCGAAGGCACCATGGCCGATTGGTCGGCGGTCTATCTGCGGGAAGTGGTGCACGCACCCGAAGCGCTGGCGGGTTGGGGCTTTGCGGCATACGCCTTTTTCATGGCGACTGGCCGCTTCCTCGGCGATGCGCTGATTGCCCACTTCGGCAGCAAGCCCGTGTTGCGCACCGGTGGTTTGGTGGCCGCCGCCGGACTGTTATTAGCAGTTTTGTTCCAAAACTCACCCGCTGCCGTGCTGCTTGGCTTCGCAATGGTGGGGGCGGGCGTATCCCTCGGCGCACCCATCCTCTATGCAGCAGCGGCCAAAGTGCCCGGCATGCCAAGGGCGCTGGCCTAGCCACCATGAACACTTTCGCCATGATAGGCTTCCTCGGCGGCCCAGCCTTCATCGGATTTCTGGCAAAAGGTTTCGGGCTTCCCGTGGCATTTGCGGTGGTATCGGGGTTTGGGGTGTTCTGGGCTTGGCGGGCGGGGAGGATGAACGGTGAACGGTGAACTGTTGACTCGTCCTAAAATAGCTTTACACTAAAACGTGTAATACTGTGACAGGGCAAATCAAAAAAGTCAAGTCCCACCACCGCTGCCAAGAAGGAAGCAAGAGAAAATAAAAAAGAAGAAGCTCAAAAAGGCCGCAAAGCAAAGCACCGAATCAACGGAGAAGAAGGAGGTGCAGCAGTCAGCCGATAACCACGAAATGCTGAAAGATGCAGTGGATACCCTGAACACCAATCCAGCACCCGCTGCCGACGGTGCCTCGGAGCAGCCTGTGTTGCAGGTGCCTTCCATGAATGGCATTTGAGCGAGCGATGCAGTGAGATAAAAAGAAAGCCGCCCGGTACCTGCCAGGCGGCTTTCGTGCTTTAATCGCCGGTGTATTCGTAAGCGTCAAATTGCGTCTTGGGTAACTAATGTTTGGCCATCGTTAAGTAATTCCTTGATATTAATTGATATTAAGATAATGGGATATTATCACTTAACCGATTGGTTATCAGGCGAGTATTCCAATATCCCAATATCGCATTGATACTTACTTCCCGATGCAGAATGTAACTATTTTTTCAAAGAATTGATTTTCAAAGAGTTGCAACTGTTGCAAATATTCGGGCAACAAAATGGCAACAAGAAAAGCGGCATTTCAGGTAAACATTTGCTGAACAAAAGAAAGGAAATTAGGCGCTAAACCCAGCGAAATTATGAGAGAAAAAATGCGCTGATACTTGTCAGGCAATACTTTCCCAACATTCCGGCGGTAAATGTAAGTAGTCTTTCCACCTTTTACCTCCTTGACTGACACCTATTATAAATTACCATTGGGGCATTATGTAGCGACCTGTGCCATTATGGATTTGCCCGTCCGGCAAGCCTGCCCGTAGCTTTGCGGTAATTTTTTCATCATCAAAAATGTAAAGCTATGGCAAGACAAAAAGGGCTAATCAAGTACGTCGGCACGATTGGCGACGTGCGGCATTTCAAAATTAAGGGCGAGAAGGGCTACTTCGCCGGGCTGGTCGGTGGACCGACTGCCGAGCAGGTGCTCACCGGCGACGAGTTCAAGCGGACAAGGGAGAACATGGCAGAGTTTGCTGGCTGTGCAAGTGTCGGCAAGGCCATCCGCACTGCGTTCAGCCCGTTGAAGCACATGTTCAGCAAGCGGCTCACCGGAACGCTCATGTCCGTCGTCAAGAAAATCAACCTGGAGGATGGTTCCGAAGCCCGTGGGCAGCGGGCAATCCTCATCACCCAGGTGCCACAGTACCTCGAAGGCTTGGATTTCGACCCCAGGTTGTCGCTCACTTCCGTTCTTAGGATTCCGTACTCCTTGACGCCGCTGGCTGCAAGGATAGGTTCGACGCTCGCCGTTCCGGTTTTCCAGCCGCAAAACTTCCTGAACGTGCCAAACGGTGCGACCCATTTCAGGTTGTTCAATGCAGTATCGGCCATATCCGACTATGTGTTCAACGCCGAGGCCGCAGTTTACGAGCCGAAGGTGGCCGACCAGAACGGTGTTTCGGGAATGGCCTACACGGATTACCTCGATGTGAAGGTGGCGACTGCAGCCATCAGCCTTGAGGCGAAGCTCTTGAACGATCTGGAGCCGTCCGTCGATGTGGCCGTGCTGAACGCCGTCGGCGTCGAGTTCTTCCAGAAGGTCGGCGACAACTTCTACCTGTTCGCCTCCGGCAATGCGATGCAGTTGGTGGACGTGTTCTGATTTTACTGCCCGAAAGGGTACGGTTTGCACAATGGTTAAATCCGGGGCATGGGGCGACGTAGCCCATGCCCTTTTTCATCCAAATCAAAATTTATCAGCTTATGAAAACTGAAAAAAGGTCCGTTCTGGAGCGGGTGGCTGCTCCTACACCGAAATTCTTCAAAACCATCCGCAATTGGGGGCTTGTGTTGGGTGCGCTCGGCGGCACTTTGGTTGCTGCGCCCGTTGCCCTGCCCGCTTGGTTGTTGGCAGCCGCAAAAGCGCTGATTGTCGCTGGCTCGGTCGCTGCGGGTGTCAGCCAAACGGCGGTGAAGGGTGGCGACGAGTAAAGCGTGTTTTTGGATATGTTCATGGGATTATTTTGGAAGCCTGGGCGGTATGCCTGGGCTTTTTTGTTGCGCAGCCTACAAAGTGCAATCAAGTATGCCTTATGCTGCGGTCAAATAGGGGACAACCAAGGCTCACAATGTTTTGTAAAAACTACTGCTTAGGTCAGCATTTGCCGTAGTTTTTACAAAAGAATACAGCCATTGATGGGAAAGCAGTTACACCGCTATTATCTTCAACCCCGCCTCGTCATGCGCCTTGAACGCATTGCTTTTCTCCAACTGAACCTTCATGGCGTCCATGTCTTCGCCAGCGATGGTGGCGCTGAACTCGTGGGCCCGTTACAGCATCCGAAGGTAGGCGGCTGGGTTACAGCCTGCCGAGTATGGTGAACAGGTTACGCCAAAGCAGCGTCTCCAGGACTTTCGGTGAAATTGGGCGTATAGATACGGGCGGCAATCTTCCTGATTTTGCCAGTCTTTTCCAGCTTGGAAAGCTGCTTATTGACCAACTTGTCGCTGGATGAAAAGATGACTTCCTGAAGGTGTATTGGGAGAATATTTTCCATTAGCAGGGTGGGTTGTGTTAGAATTGGCGAATATTTTCCATTAAAACTGTGTTTGGGGCGAATATTTTCCAGTAAGAAAAACCGCCTATCCCATTTAGGCAACTCAACCATAAGCAAAAAGCTCAATCTAAATGATTTTCGTGGGTCAGCCAGGGGCAAACTACGCCGTGAAAACAGCCAGTCTTTGCCGTGCTTGGGCAGAAAAGCAGGTGTAGCCACAGCCACGAACGCAGCCGTGCGAAGTGAAATGACTGCGGCTACTCCTGCTGCGGGGCGCCGGATGCTGGCTGATGCTTACCAGTGAAACGGGAAGTGGCAGCTTGCATCGGGCGCTTTGGCTTGTGGGCTTTGGGGCTGTTTTTCACACCGCTGAAATGGGTGGGTGGGGGCTGTGGAGGAATTTATCAAACAGGCGGGACAACACAGGTCGTGGAAAACGGGGGATGGACTGTGTTGAGCTGAAAAGCAGGGGCAGCGTCAAAGTGAAACGGAACCCTGGGAAGTGAAATGGCGACGCTGCGGCTGCTGCGGGGTGGCTGCTGCTGCCTGGGCTGCAAGGCAAGAGAGGCACGAACAGGCTTGCAGGACTGGCTGCGGCAGCCGTTTGGGGTTGAGTTTGGCATCCGTTTTCCACTCCGCTGCACTGGGCGGGGTTTTCGTTGGTGGGGCTGGAAGCCGATGGCAGAAAGC
>JANPLH010000464.1:0-3022 GCA_031426435.1 Saprospiraceae bacterium
GTTGTGAATGTCCACCCAGTTCGCTTCCCGGCTTTCGTTGAGGGTGGCCACTGCTTTGTCGAGGAGGGTGGAATCGGCCTCGTCCATAATGCCAGCGATGGAGCTGCGCACGATTTTTATACCTGTGTAAATAATGACAAAAGCGAAGATGAGCGCCACCACGCTGTCCACCCAAGCCCAGCCAGTGAGGCGCATGAGGATAAGCCCAGTGATGATGCCCAATGAGCTGTAAGTGTCTGATTGTAAGTGCTTTCCACTGGCGATAAGGGCAAGTGAATTGTTCTTATTGCCCCGTTTTACCGCCAAAAAACCCACGCCAAAATTGATGGCTGCCGCCACCGCTACAAGCAGAATACCATAGTCCAAACTACCGATTTCATGCGGGTGCCGCAGGTTGTTGATAGCCTCATAAATGATGACCAATCCTGCCACTGCTATCAGCGCCCCTTCGATGCCCGCCGAGATGAACTCGACCTTGCCGTGCCCGTAAGGGTGCTCCACGTCACGGGGCTTTGCCGACAATATCAGGCTGTACAACCCGATGAAACTGGCCACCACGTTCACTGTGCTTTCCAGGGCATCGGTCAGAATGGCCACGGAATTGGTGATGTACCAAGCGACCAATTTAATGGCAAAAAGTGCCAAGCCGACGCCGACTACCAGTTTTTGTATGTTGAGATTTTCTTTTGAAGCGGTCATGAATGAGGTTTAGGAGGTTTAGATGGTTTAAGCGGTTTAGTGGGAGGCTGTTTAAACCTTCAACAATCGTAATGCCTCCCGTTGGGTCAGCGGCGCAAGTTGGGGGTTTTCTTGGACGAATTGGGTGACACCTTTTGGATTCGTGCGGGAGTATTGGCGTAGCGCCCAACCAGCGCCTTTTTGAAGGAAGAACTCCTTGCTGGCCGCAATTTGCAGGATGTACTTTTTCATTAAATCAAAATCTGTTTTGTCCCGGTAAGTAAGCTGAAAGATGAGGCAGACCCGTTGCAGCCAAAAATTGCCGGAGGCCACCCATCGCTCGGTGATGGGCAAAATGAGCTGCGGGTGTTTTTTGAAATGGATGCCAACGAGCTTGGCGAGCCAGTCCACGGTGTCCCACCAGCTTTTGGTAGTGATGAGCGTTTCGAGGAAATCAATGAAATCGGAGGGCTGTTTTTTCAGCGTTTTTTGCACCATTTCGAGGGCAAAGTAGTGCAGCTCCCGATGCTCGTCGTCGAAGCAAAGCAGTGCAAGTGCCTTCAATTCATCGCCTTCCGGGATGCCTTTTTCGGCCATGATTTCCTTGGCGAGTGCCATCCATTGCGGAGCTTTCAGGCCGTAATAATCGAACTGGTTGCGCATATAGCGCATTTGACCGAGAGCGGTTTCGGGGTCGCCTTTTTCAAGGAAAATGGATTGGACGTGCGTGAGGTATTTAGTGTTGTCCATAACTCAAATCTTCGCCCCGCCCATCATCTCCAAATACACGTCGTTGATGAAATTGAAGAACTGCTGCAAGGCATTGGTGTCCTGCTTTGTCATGTTCAGGAACATTTCGCTTTCCACGGCATTTTCTACCTTTTTTGAAGTCGTCATTTCGAGGCTGTAAAACTCCTTGCCGAGGTTGTTCATCCAGCCCGTGAGGCCGATATTGCTATCGGCCTGGGTGCCTGCCGCTGCCCGGATGGTGTTCGGGATGTTCCAATAGACCACGCTGCCGTTTTTGCAAAGGCGCTTCTTGTGGTTCTTGGGCAGCCGCAATTTTTTGGCGAAGCCAGCCTCCAGGTTCTGCTGCATCAAGTAGTTGTTGTTGGTGAAAATGAGCATCCCATCGTGCTTCGCAAGGAAGAACTGCTGCCCTTCCAGCCCCGGTACCACCACTTTATAGAAATTGCGCTCCCTCACCAGCACATTGGAATGGATGCCGAGGTCTATGAACTTCTGGATGTCATTGCCATTGCCGTAAGAGGCCAGCATGGTGAACACGGGCATAGTTTGCATCATCGTCGTGTCCCGCTCCGTGAGGTTGAAGTCGGCGTCGTAATCATAAGTTTTGGTCTTGACCTCTACTGTTTGCAAACCAGATACAGACACCATCATATCACCTTTCAGCAGGTTTCCGATGGCTTCTTCGTCAATGAAAATACCGAGGATTTTCATGGCATCTGACGCCATAAGGCCATATTGCGGCGTTGCCGCAAACATCTTATAGAGCAGTGCCTTGGTCTCTTCGATGGTGTTTTTGATATTGTAATTCAGGTAAAAATAGCCGAACATCTCGTCGCCGCCCTTCACATAGCGAAGGAACTTTTTGTTGAACTTGGCATCCAATGCACGGGTGTAAAACCGCTTCATGTCCTCGTTGAAAAACAGCTGGTTGCGAATGGCCATGCGCCCATTTTCAAAATTGAGGCCCATCGAAAAGTAGGTGTCGCCGTAGAAAACGTCCATCATGCCACCCATGGCCGACATGGCTTGGGTATAGCTGTTGGCGACAGCCATACCGCCTCCCAACCCGGCCTGCTGCATGGCCATCATATTGTCCGTAAAAAAACCGTAGTCCATCCAGAAATGCACGTCGTCCGTTTTGCCCTTGGCCAAAGCGAAGCGCTCGTTGCGGGTGATGGGCTGTAGGAATTCTTTATTCAATACCTTCAAGGCCCAAGCGTATGCAGCGGTGTCGGGGCCAGCGACTTCTTCCTCCAACCAACTAAATTCTTCCTCCATGCCATCGAAGGTTGTGGAGTCTGGATCAACAGTAATACCAATTTCCTCCCAAGCTGGCACCATCTCTTTGTCTGCCTGGCAGCATCAGCTGCGTTCGTTACGGGGCCTCACCCACCTACACTCAAACTCTGTACAAGCAACAGGCCATGAGCTACTCACGCTTGAAGCTGTCTCAGTCGTCGGAACACAGCTGACACATCTTCAACTACACAGCGAGAACGAGTATGAATTCGCGATAGATGCAGCCCGCAGGGTGCGGGAACTGCGGAAGCGGACGTGCTCGAGCGGACGCCGTTCCTCAAGCAGATCCTCGATC
>JANPLH010000465.1:0-2739 GCA_031426435.1 Saprospiraceae bacterium
CCGGGGTTTGATAACCCCTCCGCTCGACGAGGCTTGGTAACTGGCAAGATTCGTTTTTCAATTTCAAATGCGACTATCCATAAATCAACGATGTCATCAATTTGCTCCTTGCTATCAGGTTCTTCTAAATCCTGATTTTCAAACCACGGAATTTTCCACCCATTGCCATTGTTTTGAACATTTCACAACGAAAAGACTCTGCCATGAAATTTATCCTTCTTTTTGGCCCGCCCGCCGTCGGCAAGATGAGCGTTGGTAGGGCACTTGAAAAGGTAACGGGCCTCAAGCTGTTCCACAACCACATGACCATCGAACTGGTGGTGCCATTCTTTGATTTTGGTACGGAATCGCATAATCGCTTAGTTGGGTTGTTCCGAAAATCCATTTTTGAAGAAGTGGCGAACAGTGATTTGGAAGGACTGATTTTCACCTTTGTTTGGGCACTCAACCTCGAATCCGAGGAAAAATATGTGGACGATATTGTGGCCATCTTTGAACAAGCGGGCGCTACTATCTGCTATGTCGAACTGGAAGCAGATTTGGAAGAAAGGCTGCGTCGAAACAAGACACCTGAACGACTTGAGCATAAACCTACAAAACGTGATACCGAAAAGTCGGAGCGAATAATAATGGATCACGTTAAAAACTACCGCTTCAACACCGTCCCCGGCGAATTCAAAAGGCTGAACTACCTCAAAATCAACAACACGCACCTGAGCGTGGAGGAAGTGGCGAAGATTATCAAGGAAAAGTTTGACCTTTGAGCGCCACCAATCATAATCATTAATTTCAGTTGTCTTATGCTTAAAATCCTACTCGCCGCCCTCGCAGGCACCATCGCATACTTCCTCGTCGGTTGGCTCGTGTTCGAGGGCCTGCTCGGCAAATACATGAGCGAAAATACCACGCAAATTGCGGGTTTCAAAAAGTCAGCGGAAGAAAGCAGCATGGTGATGCTCATCGTTTCTTGTGCCGCTTATGCTTTATTATTGGCCATCATCATGGGTAAATATGCGCATATCCATACCTTTAAAGATGGGGCTATATTGGGCGCTATCATGGGCGTTTTAATCGCCATTATGACCGATACTTATTGGTTTTCCACTTCCCATTTTTTCAATAGTTTTAAACCTGTGCTGGCTGATATTGCCGCTGCCGGATTGACCGTGGGCATCATGGGCGGCGTGATTGGTTGGGTATTGGGCTATAAAGCATGAACTTTGCCACTGGATAAAAGCAAAACCACATGATTTCCATCACAAAACCCAGCCTTGACGACCTTCCAATCCTCACTGAAATCGCCCGGAAATCCTTCTGGGAATCTCACGGGCACAGTGCCTCCGCTGAGGACATCAAAGGCTATATGGACAGCAAGCTCACCGAGGAAGCCTTTCGAACCGAACTCCTCGACGAGCGCAATATCTTCCATTTAATATTCCACAATGGGCGGCCAGCAGGCTATTCCAAAATCGTCCTCGACTCCCCACTGGAAAACATCGCTGCACAAAACGTAACCAGGCTCGATAGGCTTTACTTCTTACAGGAATTCCACGGGCTGGGGCTGGCGCAGCAACTCTTTGAGCATAACCTACACATTGCGCAGCAGGCCAAACAAGCGGGCATTTGGCTCTGTACCTGGACAGAAAACCACCGGGCCATCGCTTTCTACGAGAAAATGGGTTTCCAAATCATTGGCGAGAGCAATTTCAAGATTTCGGAACGTCATTCTAATCCAAACCACTTGATGGGTCTGGTTTTTTAATCAAAAAAATAAGCTAAATGAAGCTACTCCCCATACAGCAAAAACTGGAAGACAACCAGCAGTTCCTGCACCTGCCGGACGAAGTGACCTACCTCAGCTTGTCGGTCGGTTATTTTGAAAAAATCGGCTACTGCCCACCCTGGATTGGCTACTTCGCCGAGCGGGACGGCCAACTGGTGGGCAATGCCGCCTTCAAGGGCGCTCCCGTGGACGGCAAGGTGGAGATTGCCTACGGCACCTACGAGCAGCACCAACGGCAGGGCATCGCCACGGAGATGTGCGGGCTTTTGGTGCAAATAGCCCGGCAAACTGACCCCGCCGTGCGCATCACGGCAAGGACGCTGCCCGAACCCAACCACTCTACCCGTGTGCTGGAGAAGAACGGCTTTCGGCTGCTCGGCACCGTTGACGACCCGGACGATGGTGAGGTATGGGAATGGGAGTGCTTTGGATAAGGCAAGCCATTTCGGATAGGGTACTAAACTTTTGTAGATGACACCCGAATCAATTTTTGAGGTGCAGCGCACTGGCAAAATAGGATACATATTCCGGTGCGCTGCACCTCGAAGATTGGGTTCATGTCAAGCTACAAATATTCTGGTGCGCTGCGCCTTTATTCTGTGGATAATCAATAGATTTTTGAAGTTTAGGGAACCTTTGGAGATGAGGGACATGGCTTAATCTTTTTTGACTTTTTCCCTAAATTTGCCCAAAATCAAATTCAAATGAGCCTCACCGCACAAATCGCAAAGCACCTCCGTGATGTCCACTTCGGCGGAAACTGGTGCTCGGTCAACCTCAAAACTGTCCTCTCCGACGTGACCTGGCAACAGGCCGCCACCAATGTCCATTCCCTCAATAGCATCTATACTTTGGTATTCCACAATGGCTATTACCTGAAGCTGATTCTGCGGGTGATGGAAGGAGGCCCAGTGGAAGGCAACGACAAGCTCAGTTTCCAACACCCACCCCTTCAA
>JANPLH010000466.1:0-6741 GCA_031426435.1 Saprospiraceae bacterium
CCGACGAGGCGCTGATAGTCGAAGGTAGCGGCAGCATCTTTTTAGCAGGGCCTTATTTGGTAAAAGCGGCCATCGGCGAAGAAGTGGACAAAGAGACCCTGGGCGGTGCGACTACCCAAACTGAAATCTCAGGAGTCTGCGATTATAAAGTGAAGGACGACAAAGAATGCCTTGATACCATTCGGGATTTAATGGACAAACTTGGCAGCACTGACCGGGCTGGCTTCGACCGCATTGCGCCAGCAAAACCTAAACTGAAAGTGGAGGAAATCTATCAAATTTTCCCGCATGAAGCTGGCAAGCAATACGTTACAGAGGAGATATTGATGCGCCTCGTGGACGACTCAAAGCTCACTTACTATAAAAAGGATTACGGCAAAACCATCACCTGTGCCTATGCCCGAATTGACGGTTGGGCGGTGGGAATCGTTGCCAACAACCGCCAAGTGACCAAGTCGTCCACGGGCGAGACACAGTTCGGTGGCGTCATCTACTCCGATTCAGCGGACAAAGCGGCCCGTTTCATCATGAACTGCAACCAAAAAAAGATACCGCTGGTGTTCCTTCACGATGTGACTGGGTTCATGGTGGGCAGCCGCAGCGAGCACGGCGGCATCATCAAGGACGGGGCGAAAATGGTCAACGCCGTCGCCAATTCTACCGTGCCGAAGTTCAGTATCGTCATGGGCAACAGCTACGGGGCGGGCAACTACGCCATGTGCGGCAAGGCTTATGACCCTCGCCTGATAGTGGCCTGGCCTACGGCCAAAATCGCCGTAATGGGCGGTGTACAAGCGGCCAAGACCTTGCTCCAAATTCAGGTCGCATCCCTAAAAACCAAGGGTCAGGAAATAACCCCAGATGACGAGAAAAAGCTATTGGAAAACATCCAGGAGAGATACAATTCGCATACTACGCCCTACTACGCCGCCGCCCGTCTTTGGGTGGATGCCATCATAGACCCCTTAGAAACCCGTAAATGGATTTCAGCGGGCATCGAGATGGCAAACCATTCTCCGGTTGAGCGGTTTAATGTGGGCGTTTTTCAGGTATAGCGTTGGCTTTTGGCCAATGTCATCAACTTAAGATTGAGCGAGATTTGATAGGACACAGATTTGAAAGATAAAACGGATTTACACAGATTAAATCAGTGGAAATCAGTTAAATCTTTCAAATCTGTGTCCTATCAAACAAACATGTCTCGCTAAGTTGACGACATCGGGCTTTTGGCCGCAGCCAACAGCCAACGGCCAAAAGCCAATAGATAACAGCCAATTTCATGGAAGCAAACGACAACAATACTCAAAAGCAAACTTGGTTCAAGCGCCTCGGATGGGCGGGCATCCTTTTTTTTACCGTAAAAGGCTGCATCTCGCTTGGCCTGATGATTTGGGCGGGGAAATGTGCGTTGGATTAAGGATTTCGACTTGATAACTACTGCAAATGAATGGGTTAATTAATGCAACGTTTTTATGCCTTTTTATTGGGTTTGTCGTTTCTGAGCTTCCAGCCCAAAACGCCCTGCTTCGCTTTGACCCAAAATGGATAAAACAACGCCCTATTGATTTCAACAAAACTAAACTGATGGGCAACTCGCCTGCTGCCTCGCCCAAACAAATGGCCATGCCCCATGCTTGGTGCTATTCCGACCTTGCATTTTTCTGTAAAATAGAAGTGAAAATGGAAAAAGCTGTGCGCTTCCCCGTCAAGTTCAGGCTCGGCGATGTCGGGTACGTGGACCGGCTGGAAGGGAAGCGGGCTTGGTAATAGAAATTAGGAAATTAGGAAATTGGACAAGTCTTCAATTTTTAGTGACCTGCTTGATGTTGTGGGCACCCATCCTACAGCCTGTAATTTTCCCTCCATCCTGTAAGAAAGTATCCAAGGAAAGCTCGCCCTCCGAGCAGCTTTGCACGGGCAACAATTTGTTCAGGTAGAGTTTCTTTCCATTTAGTTCCAATTCAAAAGCATAGATAGCAGTGCCGTTTTGCACCGAAGCCAAGAGGTAGTAAGCCAACTCCGACTTCACGATTTTCATGGACTTGAAGCTGGTGCCCTCTGATTGGAAGTTTTTGTAAAAAGCATTGAGGTCGGCCACCGAGGCCAGCACATGTGTAGGCCGCTTGGTGCTGGCCGTCTTCACGCATTTTGGGGGCTTTTGGGCTCGTGCTTCGCAAAGGGTGAAAAAGCAAAACAAAACGGCCATAAAAGGGATGACAAGAAACTTGAGCTTCATGTAAAATGATTTTGGACGGCAAAATAAAGGCATCGCCTCAATTAGGATTGAATTTTGCAAATATCAAGCTTTGAATAAAATCATTGCCCATGAAATTTTCCTACCTACTCCTATCCCTTTTCCTTTTCCTCGCCGCCTGCGGCGAAAAACCTGCCAAAGGCGAAGCCATGAGTCTCGAAGGCTACGAACTTTCCCCCATCCCGGGTACTGACATGCAGCAAGCCCTGTTCAAAGATGCCAAGGGCGTTATCATGGAACAAGGCAGTCTCCGCAACGGCAAAAAGCACGGCACTTGGGTCGTTTTTCGCAAAGAGCGGGAGGTGCCGCAGTCCATCGCCAACTATGTGGAGGGAGTGCTGAATGGCCCTTATTTCGAGTTCGCCCCGTATGGGCAGTTGTCGCTGACATGCAGCTACGCCAACAACAAACTGCATGGCCACTATGCCAAATTCAAAGGCGTGCGCAAGGCCGAAGAGGGCAATTACGTGGAGGGCCAATTGGACGGCATCTATAAAAAATACTACGACGGCTCCGAAAAAGTGCAGCAGGAAATCAGCTTCAAAATGGGCAAGCAGGACGGCGAGCACCTTTTCTACAACGACAAAAGCGAGGTGACCATGCGCTATACCTACAAGGCTGGGGAGAAAGTGAGCGGTGGGGTGGTGGCGGAGAAAAAATTACAGCAATAAAAAAGCACTGCAATGACGTAACCAAATTGCAGTGCTTCTGTGGTATAATTTAATTCATAATAAAAGTACCCGCCTCATTTCCATCAGCCATCTTGCCAATGGCGTCCATTATCCGGTTTTACTCCAATTGAACAGTTTTCACATACACCATTTTTCATAACTTCACCACTCGCCTCGTCACCGCTCCCATTCCAAGCTTTAGCTTCACAAAATAAACACCCGAAGCCAGGCTTGGCGATAGTAGCAACCGATGCCCGCCCGCTGGCAGGGTTTGCTGGCGCTGGAGGATAACCCGTCCCCATACATCCGTGATTTCCAAGTTAGTTTCCTGCATGGTGTTCAACTGGAATGCAACCGTGATTTCATCGCTGAACGGGTTCGGAGAGATGGTCAGGCCGAGGCTTTGCGACAGCAGCTCGTTGGAGGGGCTGGTGCATAGCGTGGTGAAGAAGATGGAACTGGAATAGTCGCTGTTGATGCCGATGCAACTGCTCCGCACATGCACTTCGTACTGTTTGCAAGGCTCCAAGGGTGTGAGTTGCAGCGCATTGTCATCGGCGGGGCGGGTCGTCCAGCCAGTGATGCCGACCCGGCGGTACTGGAGGTTGTAGCCATTGGCGTCAGGCACATCCGCCCAAGTTATATTGGCCGAGGTCATGGTCGTGTCGGAAACGGCCAAGTCGGCGGGCACGGTGCAGTTGGGAGCCGTGCCGGGATTGATGCTCACGCAATAGTCCTCCACTTCGCCGTAGTTGAAATGGGCAGCACAAGGGCCGGCAGGGGCGGCGTTCCAGCGCATGACTACCCGCATCCGGGTACTGCCTAACACGGCGTCGCCCGGCACCACGATGCTTCCGGTAATGGCAGCGGTGGTTATTGCGCCAGCATCAAAAGCCTTTTCGTTATTATCGTTGAAATCGCCGTCTTGGTTGAAGTCAATATATACTGTGAACCACTCCGGAAAGGTGCCAGCAGCATAGCCCGGCGTCAGGGTAATGAGGTTGGCGGTGTAGGTCAGCAGTTCGGTGGTCATGCCAGATGCTGTGAAGTCGCCATAGCCGCCATTGTTGCCGCTGGTGTTGTTGATGAAACCGATGTTCACGTTTTCAATCCATTCCGAGCTGGAATTGTCGGAGGTGGAAGGGCAATAACTGAAGTCTCGGCAAGCGCCACATCCCAAGGTCGTGAAAATGATGGGCAAGGTGAAATCCGTTGCTCCCGTATCGCAGACCGTTTGTACCTGCACCTGGTATTCCACGCAGGGCATCAATCCTATCAACGAAAAGCTGGTTTCAGTGGTGCTTTCCGAAAGGGTGTCGCCAAGCGATGAGGTCATCAAGATATTATAACTGTTGGCGGCAAATACGCCATCCCAAGCAAACAAGGCCGAATCGGTGGTGATATTGATCAAACTAAGGTTCTCAGGAGCGACGCAGCAGCCCTCCGTTTCAAAGAAAAACGAATTGCTGAAACCACTGGTCACGCTGTCGCAAATTTCTTCCAACTGAAATTCATAAGCCGCACAGGGCAGCAGACCGCCAAGCGTGAAAGGGCTTCCCACGCTGTCCAATAAGGTCCAAGTGGTATCGCCAAGTAATCGGTATTGCAGGCTGGTAAACAGGCTCGAATCTGGCGATTGCCAATTGACCACCACTGCAGTATCAATGATATTGGAGACCCCAATGCTATACGGCCTTGGGCATGGCCCGCAGTTTTGCAAGATGATGTTCAGACTGTTGAAGGCATTCACCCTGCCGCCGTACTTGATTTCGTTGACGAGGTTGGGCTTCACATCCACCCCAGCGAACAGTGCATCCCGAATCAGCAGCGCTGCGGCGGATGGGTCGGCCAAGGCTAATTCGCTGATATTGGAACAGGGTGCCGAATAGAGCAGGCCGATGATGCCAGCCGTCAGCGGCGAGGCGAAGGAAGTGCCGCTGGTGGTGCTTGGCCCGCCATTGGTGCTGAGGGTGACGATGTTCTCGCCGGGGGCTGCCACGTCAATATGGGTAGTGCCATAGCCGGAGAAAGTTCGTACGTCCTTGTTGTTGCTGGCGGTGACGGCCACCATGTACTCGCTCGTGCAGGCCGTAGGCAGGTCGCCCACTTGGTCAACGTTCACGTTGTTGTTGGCGGTTGCTCCACAACTAAGGATGCCTTCCACGCCCAATGAATCGTAAAAGGCGCACCAGAGCGGCGAATTAACTGGGTTGCCATTGTCAATTCCCCAGGAGGAGTTGGTAGCCACTACGAATGCGCCTTCCGTGCCGCCAGTTTGGTTGAACCGCCTGCGCTGAACAAGTGGGTAAGTATAAGCTTCTATTACATAGGATTCTGAAATCTGGTTAAACTCAACGTTCATGATTTTCACGTTCCAGTTGATGCCCGATGTGAAAAGCCCGTTATTTCCCTTAGCGCCAATCATGCCGGATACTTGGGTGCCGTGCTGTTCCGACGGTATTTGGTCGGTGTCGTTGGTGATGTTCCAACCATTGTAGTCGTCCACGTAACCGTTGTTGTCGTCGTCAATGAAATTGCCTGGTATTTCGGCGGTGTTCAACCAAAGGTTGCCTTGGAGGTCGGTATGGTTGCGGTTGGTGCCTTCCACCACACAGACCACGATTTCGTGGCCAGTAGCAATGGTGCCGCCAGTTGTGATGTCCCAGGCGAGGTCAGCATCCACGTCGGCATCGGGAGTGCCGCCGCCTTGGCCAGTGTTCACCCATTGCCATTGATTCGGGAAATTGGGGTCGTTGGGCACTGTTTCCCGTAGGGTGATAAAATGGTTGAATTGCGCCAACTCCACCGCTGGCAATGAGCGGACGTGCGAAAGGAAACGTTGTTCGTCGATGGTCGTCCAATCGAAATGAAGGAGCCAGATGCGAAGTGGAGCAGAGGCGTTTTTTACGGCTTGCAAGTCGGTTGGCTTGCCATTGAAAGTTTCCAGTTGCCGAAGCACAGGGCGGATGTCTTGGCCATATTTTAGCTGCACCAAGAGGTCGCCCTGCACATGGTCAAGGTTTTGGCCGAAGGCAAAGTATTGCGCAGCAACCAATAATAGTGTGAAAAAAAGGGACTTCATAACAGGATTTGATGAGCAGCCGATGTAGGCAGTGGATTAAATACATTGCTTGCAAAGCGGCTGCACGGTAAAGTTCGAAGCTGTTTTTACTATAAAAATACCAGCACTGACAAAGGTAGCTAACGAGCATTTGAAATTGATGAATCTGGAAAAAACAGTCGGTGGCGCTACATTTTTAGGATGGGTAACTTTCGTCCAAAAGACAACAATGTTTGAATATTCGGTGTTAAAATAGTGGTGTATCACAAAAAGTTGCACTTTTCATTGACAAGAGTTGTATTGCTCTGTTTTGCCTTTTCTTCCTTCATTGGTCGAAAGACTAAATCACTTCGTACATCTGCATAATTCCGTTGTCATCATTGGGTGCTTTGCTGAAAGCTAATTTCAGCAAAATGTAAACCTATTTGCCCTCGAATGGAGCAAAAAATGACCAACAGCCTTACCTTGCCCATGTTTTCAAACTTAATCTTTGAATCACACTTAATGAGGAATATAAAATTCAAAAGTTCCGACGATACGCAATCCCTATTTGCAGCCGCATTGCGACAAAATGTTGACCAGTATTTTAAGGAAACGGCCATTTCGCCCAAAGGCGACTGGACCCTTCGCACAAAGGCAATGTCCATGCTTGCCATGTACATCGTTCCCTTTATTTTGATAATAGCTTTGCCCATGAGCGCATGGCTGGCCTTGCCACTTGTTGTGATAATGGGTATCGGTAAGGCGGGCATCGG
>JANPLH010000467.1:0-8411 GCA_031426435.1 Saprospiraceae bacterium
ATGATGCCCGCCCGCAGGTAGCCGAGCGCCAATTGTAACACTCCCGCCAGCACAACGGCCAACAGGAAGGTTTCCCAAGAACCCAAAGTGGCAATGGCATTCAGCACGATAACGGCCAAACCTGCCGCTGGGCCGCTCACCCCTAATGATGAGCCACTTACCATACCTACCACGATACCACCAACTATTCCTGCAATGATGCCGGAAAACAGCGGCGCACCTGATGCAAGCGCAATGCCAAGGCAAAGCGGCGTGGCCACGAGGAACACGACAAGGCTGGATGGCAAATCATCTTTTAAATTGGAGAAAAAGCCCTTTTCGGGTAGGTGGAGTTGGTCTGAAGTGTGCATAATTTTACAATTTTGGTCAGAAACTTAAAGCAGTTTGCTTTCAAGCTGCAAAACTGAGGGACACATATTAGAGGAGCTTTAAAGGGAGATTAAAAGGAGATTAGAATAGGAATGGAGGGATGGGTGAGGGGCGAAAGGTGAGGGGCGAATGCTGGTTTAAGGGTAAGCTGGGAGGGTAACGGTAACGTCGGTGCCATGATTTTCGCCTTTGGATGATACCAAGAGTTGGCCTTTGTGCAACAGAATGATGCGACGGGCAAGTGGTAAGCCAACGCCGTGGCCACGAAGCTTACGTGCGTTGCGGGAACGGAAAAGCGGAACATATATGTGCTTGAGGTCTTCGGCTGAAATACCTATGCCATTATCTGAGACCTTAACTTGAAACTCATTGCCCGTCTTTCTGAATTCAATCGTAATCAATTGATTTTCAGAGTATTTAAGGGCATTATCAATGATGTTTGAAAAAGCTGTTTGCAACAATGGAGGGTTTGCATGAACAACCGGCTCGGCTTTACACTCCTCGAAATTGAGTTGAATCCGTTCAGCCGGGAATCGTTCCACGGTCTCCAGCAGAAGTTGGTCGAGCGGAACGGCATGAAGCTCAGTGAGGGCATTCATGGCCTCGGCTTTGCTCAATTCTAGCAACTGGTTGGCCAGCTTCTGTAGCCTTTCGGCCTCCGTTACTATGTTTTGAAGGGTGGCTTTGTATTCCGCAATGGGCCTGTCTCTTTCGAGCAGCAGGTCTGCTTCCCCTATAATGGCGGTTAGCGGGTTGCGAATTTCATGGCTGGCATTGGCGACGAAGCCCCGCTGCGACTCGAACCCAGCTTGTATTCGGTCGAGCATCCGGTTGAATGCAATGGCCAATTCTCCTATTTCGTCATCGGGGTGCTGTACCTCCAAGCGGAGGTTGAGGTTGGATGCGCTGATTTTACTGGCTTTTTTGATTTTATCCTCCAATGGCCGCAATGCACGCTGGCTCGAAAACCAACCCACCATGACTAATACTGCCAAGCTAATTAGCATCCCAATTCCCAGGATTTTCTTGAGAAAGACCAGCTTTGTTTTCCCAAAAACGTCAACTGCCGTGACGACGACAGCAAATTTCCTTGCTGGAAAATCATAGATTTTTACGACCCCTTGCCGTTTATCCTTGTTGAAGGTCAAGGTATTACTAGTAGAAATATCCTTTGACAACCCTTTATAGAAAAGATCGTCCAGGGAATCAAGCCCAGTTTGATTCAGGGTGATAACATATTCTTCTTCATGGTCCAGCCGCTGCAAGAACTTGTCCCGAACCGCCTGCCCCAAAACCTCGTCCTTTTCCAAGAATATCTGCTCAGTGACCTGCACCCGTTCCTCCAGCCGCTCTGCAAACTCCTGTTGGTGGAACCTCGCCGTGAAATAATACACCAGTTCTCCCAACACCGTCATAACGATAATCGCAGCTATAGTGTAAATTAAGGTCAGTCTGTTGCGAATTTTCATGTTACTTAATCTTTGGGGGTTACTATATGAAGGAAAATGGATGCTGGCGCATCAGCTGACAAACCTCAATACCTCACACCTCTTTGAGCACATACCCCATCCCCACCACGGTTTGGATGAGCTTTGTATCAAAAGGCTTGTCAATCTTGTTGCGAAGGTAGTTCATGTAAACATCAACGACGTTGGTGCCGAGGTCGAAATTGATGTCCCAGACCTTTTCGAGGATGTCCATTCGGCTAAGTACCCGGTTGCGGTTGCGCATCAGGTATTCGAGCAGAAAGAACTCCTTGGCGGTCAGTTTTATCTCATTTCCTGCCCTGTTAACGGTTTTGGCATCAAGGTCAACGACGAGGTCGGCCACTTTCAGTAGGTTGGCAGGAACTGGCGATGCAGCACCAGAGCGGCGGGAAAGTGCCCGAATTCTGGCCAACAATTCCTTGAATTTAAAAGGTTTTCCGAGGTAGTCGTCGGCTCCTCCATCCAGGCCAGTGACCACGTCGTCGGTTTCGTTGAGCGCAGTGAGCAGCAGCACGGGCGTTTGGATATCAAATTCTTTACGGAGTTTTTGGCAGACCTCAAGCCCGTTCAGCCCCGGCAGAATGATGTCCAAAATGATGACGGCATATTCCGAGCGTTGCGCCAGCAACAGTCCCATCTCGCCATCGAAGGCCTGCATGACCTCATAGCCGTTTTCCTCCAAGCCCCTTTTGATGAGGTTGGAAATGGAGGGTTCATCTTCAACAACCAATATTTTCATAGTATGGAACAGGTTTCTTTTGTGAAATTTGACCGAGGTAAACCGGAGTTCATATTCCGCTAAGTTGGAAGTTCAACTGGAACTGGGGTTCCGGTTTATGTTAGGCAAAAAAGGTGATTTTCCACAGCGCATTATTTGAAAAAAATCATCCAACATCAACGGGCAGTGCCGAATATTTGTCCAAAATTTACCCCCAGAAGATAAATCATCACAACTAAATTAACGCCATTATGTCACTGCAAATCGCCACGTTTGAGGAATACAAACAAGTCTATCAAAAAAGCGTCAAAGACCCTGAAGGCTTTTGGGGAAATGTGGCGCAGCAATTTCATTGGTACAAACCTTGGCAGTCCGTCCTCGAATGGGAGTTCAATACGCCCGACGTGAAGTGGTTCAAAGGCGGCAAGACAAATATCACTTACAACTGTCTCGACCGCCACTTGGCCAACCGTGCCAATCAAACCGCCATCCTATGGGAACCCAACGACCCGGACAAGCCTGTCCTGCACCTGACTTACCAGCAAATGTACGATGAAGTTTGCCGCACCGCCAATGCGCTGAAGGCGTTGGGCATTCAAAAAGGCGACAGGGTCTGCTTCTACATGCCCATGGTGCCCCAACTTGCTATTGCCGTACTTGCTTGCGCAAGAATTGGGGCCGTTCACAGCGTCGTATTTGCTGGATTTTCCGCCCAGTCGCTTGCTGACCGCATCAACGACTCAGCATGTAAGGCGGTGATTTGTTCCGACTTCAACGCTCGTGGCGCAAAGAATATTCCTGTGAAACAAGTGGTGGACGACGCCCTCGCCCTTGGTTGCCCCAGCATCGAAAAAGTGTTGGTGCTGCGCCACACGGGTGACCCGCTCAACTGGAACACCGACCGGGACGTGTGGTGGCATGACGTCGTGCCACAACAAGCAGCAGTTTGTGAACCTGAGCAAATGGACGCCGAGGACATGCTTTTCATCCTCTACACTTCCGGCTCAACGGGCAAGCCCAAAGGCGTTGTGCATACGGTTGGTGGGTACATGGTTTTTGCCGCTTATACTTTTGCCAATGTATTCCAATACCGGGAAGGCGAAGTCTTTTGGTGCACTGCCGACGTGGGGTGGATTACCGGCCACAGCTACATCGTATATGGCCCTCTGCTCAATGGCGCAACTTCGCTCATGTTCGAAGGCGTACCTACCTACCCCGACGCTGGCCGCTTTTGGTCGGTTTGCGAAAAGCATAAGGTCAATATTTTCTACACCGCCCCTACCGCTATACGTGCGCTCATGGCCGCTGGCGACGAGTGGACGGAAGGCCACGACCTAAGCAACCTGCGGGTGCTTGGCTCAGTGGGCGAGCCTATCAATGCCGAGGCATGGCATTGGTACCATGAAAAAATCGGGAAGGGCCACTGCTCCATCGTGGACACTTGGTGGCAAACGGAGACCGGGGGCATCCTCATTTCAGGGCTGGCCGATATAACGCCCATGAAGCCGACATACGCCTCACTGCCGCTTCCTGGTATTCAACCTTGTTTGGTGGATGCCGCTGGCAATGAAATCGAAGGCGACGAGGTGGAGGGGATGCTTTGCATGAAATTCCCGTGGCCGGGCATCATCCGCACCACGTATGGCGACCATGTACGTTGCAAACAGACGTATTTCGCCACTTTTGAGGGCAAATATTTCACCGGCGATGGTGCCCGAAGGGATGCCGACGGCTACTACCGCATCATCGGGCGGGTGGACGACGTGATGAACGTGAGCGGCCACCGAATCGGAACAGCAGAGGTGGAGAACGCCATCAACGAGCACCCGCTTTGCATCGAAAGCGCCGTGGTTGGCTTCCCGCACGAAATCAAGGGGCAGGGGATCTATGCCTATATCATCACGGACGGGGTCGTACCCGATGTTGCGAAGTTTCAGAAGGAAGTGCTGGCAACGGTCACGAAGATCATTGGCCCCATTGCGAAGCCGGACGTGATTCAAATCGTACCAGGCCTGCCAAAGACCCGCTCCGGCAAAATCATGCGGCGCATCCTTCGGAAGATTGCCGAAGGCGATGTGTCGAACCTGGGTGATACTTCGACGTTGTTGAATCCAGAGGTGGTGGAGGACATTAAGAAGGGGGCGGTGCGTTAAGTTTGTAGCAAAAAAAGAAGCGGGTTGGCTCGTAATTGAGCTGACCCGTTTCTTTTTTTTGCTACCATCGCCTTACTCCCCAAAATACTCCACGTAAATATTCTCCGTTTCCCACAGCTTGATGCAGTGCAACTGACAGCCCTTGATGTGCGGCTCCAATTGTTGCCAGAATAGGATGGCGAGGTTCTCCGTCGTTGGCTGCATCCCCTTAGGAATGAAAGCCACATCGAGGTTGAGGTTGGAGTGGTCCACCTGCTCAATAATAGCCGCTTTTATAAGTTGGCTCAAATTCTTCACATCCATGACAAAGCCAGTGATGGGGTCGGGCTTGCCCTTCACGGTCACGTACAGGTCGTAGTTATGGCCGTGCCAGTTTCGGTTGGCACACTTGCCGAACCATTCAAAGTTTTTTTCCTCGCTCCAATCCTCGACCCAGAGTTTGTGGGCGGCGTTGAAGCGTTCTCTTCTCGTCAGGTAAACCATATTGCAGTTTGCAGTTTGCAGTGAGCAGTGGGCTGCGGCACTTGCCTTTAAAAAACGGTTGCAAATGTAAGCATTATCAGTTTTAACTGGCAACTGCTGTTTGTCGCCCGCTTTGCAAGGGGTTTTGCGATGCATATCGGACGCATCCGCTTTTTCATCTAAATAATTCCCTTTCTTTTTGCTGAAACAGGCAATCTTGCGGCACTTAAAGTACGGCAACATTTATTAATGACCATTAGCACCACCATCCAAAAAAGACTGCTACGGTTGGCTTCTTCACGGGCCATCCGGCATTCCATGTTTTGGGTGGCGCTGTTCCTGCTCTATTCTTTGATAGAGGTGCTGCTGACGCACCAATCATTTTTTTTTACCGTCAGCAACAACGTAGTGCGGTTGGTTCTGCTGGGCGCTGCGGTTTATTACAATGTATATCGCCTGATCCCTAAGTACCTGGTGGACAAAAAATTCTTGCATTACATAGGCTTTCTGATATTGGTGGTGCTAATCGTCACCCCGTTGGAATCATTTCTGATTTATTTGAAATCGAGCGGCCATCCCGATATACGGGCGGAGGTGCTGGCCAACCTCAACTGGTATTTCATACCCAACTTCTTTGTGCTATCAACTTCCACAGTGGTAAAAATTACCGTGGATTGGTACACCAATATCCGTGAAAGGCAGCAGTTGGTGACGGAAACCATGCAATCGGAGTTGAAGTTCCTGAAGTCGCAGATCAACCCCCATTTTTTGTTCAACACGCTCAACAGCCTCTATGCACTGACGCTAAAAAAGTCAGATTTAGCACCTGACATCGTGTTGAAACTAAGCGAGATGATGCGATACATGCTTTATGAGTGCAACGAAAAATGGGTGCCATTGAGCAAAGAAGTAAACTATATCGCCAACTATCTGGAACTGGAGCGCATCCGCCAAGGCAACCGGGTGGACATCCGGTACGAGGTGGACGGCCTGGTGAGCGACCAAAAAATCGCCCCTTTGATGTTCATCCCCTTCATCGAAAACTGCTTCAAGCACGGGCTTGGCAGCCAAATTTCGAGGGGTTTTGTCAACATTCAACTCAATGTTCGGGGCAATGACATAGATTTACAAATCGAAAACAGCAAGGCGGAGGCCATGCCCAAACAAGTGCACCCCCGCAGTGGTGGCATTGGCTTGGTCAACGTGCGCCGCCGCCTCGACCTGCTTTACCCCAACCGCTATTCACTCACCGTGGACGATGCCCCCACGAAGTACATGGTGAAGTTGCAGTTGCGGCTGGAGGAATAAAATGGTTTCATTGCTTCATGGCTTCATTGTTATATGGTTTCATTGTTGCCCCCAAACACTATGAAGCAATGAAGCAATGAAACCATGAAACAATGTATCAATTTAACAATCTGAATATGATTAACACCATCATCGTTGACGACGAACCTTTGGCACTTGACGTGCTGGAAACCTACATCGAGAAAATGCCAGACATCAACCTCGTAATGCGTTGTTCCAATGCTTTTGAGGCCAACGAGGCATTGAAACATCATGATATTGACCTGATGTTCCTGGACATACAGATGCCGCAGCTTACGGGCATTGATTTCTTGAAGACGCTGACCGACCCGCCTTTGGTCATTTTCACGACGGCCTATTCCAACTATGCCATCGAGGGCTTTGAACTCAATGCAACGGACTACCTGTTGAAGCCGATTTCGTTGGAGCGGTTCATGAAGGCTGCGAACAAGGCCATTGACCAAATTGAGCTAAAGCGCAAGGAGGGTGCCTCGCACGTGGAAATCAGTGATTCAGAGAACTTCATTTTCGTAAAGGCCGACAAGAAGTTCGTGAAGGTGAACTTCAACGAAGTACTTTATATCGAAGGCTTGAAGGACTATGTAATCATCCGCACGGAGAAGGGCCGGGTCATCACCCTGCAAACCATGAAGAGCCTGGAAGACAAGCTTCCGTCCAAGATTTTCCGTAGGATTCACCGCTCCTACATTGTCAATATCGGCAAGGTGGAGGCCATCCTGGGCAATATGGTGGAGGTCATGGAAAAAGGGCAGCCCAAGCATTTGCCGATAGGCAAAAATTACCGTGACGAATTGCTCGGCATGGTAAACGACAATAGACTATAAACAATGGGTTCTGATGTTTCAGGTTTAAGGTTTCACGGGGCGGCTGCTATCTTGTTTAGGGCGTTTAATTTGTGAATTGGTTTATCGCCAAAACAACCTTTCAGCAAACACCCGACTATATGTATTCGTCTGGTGCTCCGAGAAACTTGAAACCTTAAACCTTCACGAACCATTGTAAATCAAGTTCGTCGTTTAACAAGAAAACCCGCTCCGGTTCACCGGAGCGGGTTTTTCTATTTATCGAATTGAAGCCGTAATCAAGGCATCAATTACTCAACTATCAATCGCTTCGCAACGGCTTGTTCGCCATTGGAGAAGACGACCGAGTAGGCACCACTTGGCAAGCTGGCGATGTCAAGTCGCTCGCTGCCATTGAGGGCGTTGTCAAGTTTGCGCTCCAAGAGCGTTTGGCCAAGGGTATTCACAAGGCGAACATTCAAGTTGGTCATGCTCTCGAAATTGTAGGTAACATTCACGAAGCTACCTGCTGGATTCGGGTTCACGCCAACTGACTTGGCAAACTGGGACTCGTTTGCACTAAGTGCATCGCAATCCACGCACCAGTTGAAGCAGTAGGTGCCAAGTGTTTCATTGACATTTCCAATGGTAGCTGACCTGTTGACGTTTCCACTGCCATCGTCCACGCCACACTCGATAAGTGCTGAATTGGATTCCCAGCCGTTTGGTCCGTTTTTGAATTTCCACTGGATAACATCGCCAGCATCCAACGATTTTGTGATTTCCCAGATGTTGTTGCCAACGTTGGTCATGTTCTCGTCAGCCCAGCCTGTGAATGAACCAGCGATACGTACACCGCCTGCACTAACAGTTTCCCGCTCCATGTTCACACGGAAGGTAACGTCAACCACTGGCGTGCCTGTCAACTGTGTAAACTTGATGCAATACTCGCCTATGGACACTGCACCTTGAAGGCTAAAGCCATCAACAATCATGTAGTAAACAGTGCCTTCTGTAGTGGCAAGTTGCAGTCCAGCATAGTAGTTGCCAGTTGTAGCGTTAGGGCTGTCCTCGTTGCATGCTACTGGTGTCAGGTTGCCACAGGTGCCAG
>JANPLH010000468.1:0-12370 GCA_031426435.1 Saprospiraceae bacterium
CCGTGTTTAGCAGGTGCGATTGCTTCTCGTAGTCCTCCCGGATGTCGGCACGGGCGTAGTTGTCGCCGGGCGTCTCCCAGATGGCGGGGGTCACGTCCTCGAAGCTGAAACTGCTCAGCCCGCCCAGCCCATAGAAGGAAAATAGTCCCATTTTTTTGGTGGGCAAAACGATTTTGAACGTCGCATCCTGGAACTTTAGCACCCCGCTGAAGTCGCCGAGCAGCCCCAACTGGCTCAACAGGCCAGCCGTGGAGTAGCGATAGTTGACGAGGAAAGAGCCGCCATTGCTTTTTTTGAAAGGTCCTTCCAATGTCAGTTCCGTGCCGAGCAGCCCGAATCCGAAGACACCCTCCAACCGCTCGTTGTTGCCATTGCGCAAGCGCACATCATAAACGCCGGACAACACGTCGCCGAACTCCGGCGAGAAAGCGCCCGTGTGGAAGTCGCTGGCTGCCAGCAGGTTGTTGTTCAGGATGCTGACCGAGCCGCTGACGGCGCTTTGGTCGCCGAAGTGGTTGGGGTTGGTGATTTGCTCGCCCTCCAGCCGCCACTGCACGTATTTGGGCGAGTTGCCCCGCACGATGATGTCGTTGGAGCCGTCCTGTGTGGAGGTGATGCCCGCAAAATTGGCGAGGATGCGGCTGGGGTCGTTGAAGCCGCCAGCATAGCGATTGGTCTCCTCCGGCGAGATGCTACGGGTGCCAATCAAGGCCATTTCGTTCAGCGCCTCACCCTTGTTTCGGCTGGCCGTAACCGTCACTGCTGCCATGCTCACGGCAGATTCCTGCATTTGTATGTTCAGGACGACCTCCTTTCCGCTGTTCACCACGATGTTAGGCACGGCGAGGCGCTCGTAACCGACGTAGGAAAGCGCCAGTTCCACCCTCCCGACTGGTACGTTTTCGAGGCGGAAGTTGCCGTTTTCGTCGGTCACGGTGCCACTCCCCTCTCCTGTAGGAGATGGGTCGGGGATTAGGTAAACCGTCGCGCCGATGAGCGGCAGCCTGCTGTCGGCATCGAGCACGGTGCCACGCACGGTTTGGGTGAGTTGCTGGGCGAGGGAAATGGTGGTGGCCAGTAGGATTAGGATTGCAATTAAGCCAGGTGATTTACAGCTTTGAATCTTTGATTTCATAACAACTTAGATTTTGAGTTTTAAAAATTACCCGGCAAAGGTGGGGGGAGTGCGGGGTGGGATTCATTGACTTTGGGTAAGAAATGGGGAATCCTCCCTACCTTCGCACCTCACCTAATTCAATTCTCCACATGAAGACATTCCTACTTTTCATCTTCCTTTTCACCACCATCTCCCCGCTCTCCGCTCAATACACTGAACCTTGGATGCAATCCGAGGGGACCTTAGAAGGCTTTGCCATTGATAGCCAGTACTTTACGATGGTGACCGACGCCAACCTGAGGGACAAGCCGGGCACCCAGTCCAAAGTACTGATCAAATTGCCGATCGGAATACCTGTCAAAGTACTCGCCGTTGCTGAGGAAACTTACACCCAGCGGGGCGTCACCCTGCCCTGGGTAAAGATCCGGGTCGAAATGACGGGTTCAGCCCCGTTGACTGGATACCTCTGGGGCGGGTTCCTCGCACTTGCCCATATCCAAACGCCCGATGAAGAGTACATGCCCAATCGAGGGGTGCTATACTTAACGGGTGTTGCGGCCTATGATTCCACCAAGCACCTGCTCACGGCGCAGGTACGGGCAGCCAAGGACGGCAAGGAACTGGCCAAAACAGAGTTCACCACCACCGGCGACCTGTCGTATTACCCCAGTTTTGCGGTGGATTATTCGCCATTCAAGGGGGTCAATGCACTGCTCACGGTCAACTATTACTACCCAGCCTGCGGCTATCCTTCCGGCAACAACCTCTTGTTCTGGCAAGAGAATGGCCAACTGAGCAAGGTGCTGGAAACCAGTTCCGTTAGCGATGGCGGCGTTTTTTACAGCTCTGAGGAGTATGTGATGCCATCGGACAAAGGTGGCATCGGCAACCATGTAATGGTGGTGAAAGACGAATGCGAGTTTGAAGAAAAAGGCGAAGATTTAGTCGTCTCTAAACAGGCTTACAAGGTTACGCTGTACAAATGGACGGGTACCAAGCTAAAAAAAGTGAAGGAAATGAAATAGTATTCTGACACCTAATAGGTGTCATATTTCATTAAATTTTCGCAAAATCCTCTTTTTGATTAAAAATATTTGTTTTAAAATTTGACAATTCAAAACAAAGTAAACATCTTTGCAACAAGTTATTGAAGTAAGTGAACTTTCGAGTCATTGCAAACATTTTAAATATATGTTATGAATGGCTTACTTCAACAAAACGAGCGCCAACGGAAGGCAGTTAGGTCTCATCTTTAAAACTTGTTGTGATGGAACTTCAAATCTTGGTTAGCAAAAAAGGTACAAAGGTTGTATTGGCTTCCAGCCTGCACCTGGCCCTCGGCCTGCCGAACAAGCAGTATGCCGCCAACATCCGCCATTGGCTGCACGATGTTTATCAATTCCATGATGGCATCCGCAAAGCAGAGCATTTCAAAGACTTCGCCCGCCGGGCGAGTAAGGAGGTTGTGGTAGATGACTACTACCTCTCCATTGAGTTTGCTAAGCTCATCACCCTCGGCTCCAAGAGCAAATCGAAATTGAAATACGCCACCTGGCTGCTGGGCCACGAAGACCCAAACGAGCAAGGAGACCTGTTTTCAGTAGAACAGGTACTGGCCGTCATGGAGCTTTCGAAAGTCATGGGCCTCGTATCTTGCCAGACTGCCTGCGAGCAGAAGCACCTCGAAACTTACGAAGAGCGCAACGGGGGCAGCGCCGCCAATTGGTGGAACTTCCGCTCG
The DNA here is from genome assembly GCA_031426435.1 of Saprospiraceae bacterium. GTDB lineage: Bacteria > Bacteroidota > Bacteroidia > Chitinophagales > Saprospiraceae > UBA6168. Next base: position 2,859 of record JANPLH010000468.1, read on the forward strand.
GAACTGCTTGGCTATTCCACCGAAAAACTGAAGGACGCCATGCTGGAACAAGGCAAGCGGTCCGAAGGCAAATCCCAGCGACAGATGCTGATGCAAGTGGACAAATATGAAATGGTGCGCACAGCGGTCATTGACCTTTTTATGGGCCTCGGCAAGCCACAGCATTATGCACAGCACCTTGGCCAATTGGCAAAAGCCTTTGCCCGTGAACTGAACGTAGAGATTTTCGACGATAGAAATACCTCCGCTGCATTCCTGCCCAAACTCAACGGCGAACTGGCGGAGGAAGTTAAGGACGGCAGCAAGATGCGCTACCTCCAAAGGTGGGAAGGGCTGAAAATGGCTAGTTAAAATTGATGAATGATAAATGGTAGAATGATGAATTAGAGCTTCTGCTAAATTCATCATTCTACCCATTCATCATTCATCATTCTCTTACCAATCAATTCCTATCTCTTTCCTGTTTTTCGGGATAAAAAGCAGGTTTATCAATTTGCTGGTGATGCTCGTCGTATGATAGCGCTCGGTGCCTACCCAAACCATCACGTCCTCCGATTTGGCAATTTGCAGCTTCCATTCCCGGTCATCACCGACAAGCGGGGCATCGCAAAGCAATGTTCCTGCCTTGCCATCTATGCTCCAGGCACCTGTGCCGATTTTATTCTCCATGTGCCCATAGTCATAGCTTCCATCAGGTCTGAATTTGAACCAAGCGCCCGGATTGGCACGGGCAGCAGCGTCGTCATTGATGCGGCGTAGCGCCTGCACCACCCAATAGTTGCTGACAAGTACCCGAACAATTCGCTCTTGCTGGGGCGTCTGCGGAGTGGGCGGCACAGGTACAGGCTTGTTTGGGTCCTCTTTGATAATTGGGTTGGCGCCGATGGCTGAACTGAGCGAAGCAACGGGCTTGGATGCTATCGTCACCTTACCCGTCAAGGAATCCACCACCTGGATTTTTGTGCTGATGCCATCCTCATCAGGCTTGAGGTCGGCTGGCGGTGCGAGGTTGACGGTATTGCCCTGTTCATCGGGCTTTTCATCGGTACACGAAAAAAGGAAGAGGCCAAGGGCCAACAGTAGAAAAGGGAATTTTTTCATAACTCGGAAATCAGGTTTCTTTTTAAAAACGCCGCAAAACTAAGACTGGCGCTTGTTTGATACATTAATGATTTCAGCCATTTGCAAAAAGTTTGCCGGGATTTGAGGAGGCATACATGGTTTTATTGCTTCATTGTTACATGGTTTCATTGTTTTCCCGTTTAACGACAACCGATCAGCCATTTAACAATAAAGCCATGTAACAATGAATCAATGAAGCCATGTAACAATGATTCAATGACCCAAATGCGGCAGCAAATCCAACACTTTGTCCAATTGCATGAATTTTGGGTGCTCAACATTCACTTCAATATGTTCATGCGCCCAAGTGGTATGGTACGGAATATGAACGCCCCAACCTCCGATTTCGAGTACTGGCAGCACGTCGGATTTCAACGAATTGCCCAGCATCATGAACGCTGAAGGTTGGATGTCCAAGTGCCGGATGAGCTTTTGGTAGTCCCTTTCTTTTTTCTCGCTCATGATTTCTATATGGTGAAAATAGTGCTCCAGCCCCGATTTCATAAGCTTCCGCTCTTGGTCGAGCAGGTCGCCTTTGGTGGCCACCACCAAGCGGTATTTTCCTTTCAGCGCTTCCAGCACCTCGGTCACGCCTTCCAGAAGCTCAATGGGCTGGTTGAGCAATTCCTTGCCGTACTCGATGGTTTTTTCAATGATGACAGGGTTGGCTGTGTTGTTCGTCACCATCAGCACGGTCTCGACCATGGAAAGCATGAACGCCTTGGCCCCGTAGCCGTACAGGGCAAGGTTCTGCATTTCAACCTTGAAAAGCTCTTGCGAAACCGTGTGGTGCGGCAAATAGTCCTCCAGCAAGGCACAGAATTTTTGCTCTGTTGCTTGATAATACGGCTCGTTCACCCAAAGGGTATCGTCGGCGTCAAAGGCAATGACTTTTAGCTCATTCATATAAGCTGGGTTCTGGCTTTTATAAAGTTTATCAATTTACTGGCTGAGAAATCTCAACCGCTCTGCAATAGCAAACCATTAGATTTACCGAAATATCGGATTGCTCCGCAAACATACCGCAATCCCGAATTATACTTGCAGCTCAAACCAACCGCCATCATGAATTACTTCGCAAACAAAACTGTCTGGATAACGGGAGCCTCCTCCGGCATCGGCGAGGCGCTGGCCCACGAGTTTGCCCGCCAAGGTGCGAGGCTCGTGCTTTCCGCCCGCAACGAGGCCGAACTTCAGCGAGTAGCCAACGACTGTGGCCGCCCCGACACCATCATCCAAACGCTCGACCTCAGCGACCACGACTCCTTGCCCGACACCGTGCAACAGGTTTTTGCCAAGGCCGGGCAGGTGGATATTTTGGTGAACAATGGTGGCATCTCCCAACGCTCATTGGCCAAGGATACCAGTTTCGAGGTGGACAAAAAGCTGATAAACGTGAATCTGCTTGGCACTATATGCCTGTCGAAAGCGCTGCTTCCCCATTTTTTGCAGCGCAAAACAGGGCATTTTGTCGTCATTACCAGCCTAACGGGCAAATTCGGGACGCCCCTCCGTTCCGCTTATGCAGCTGCAAAGCATGGACTTCATGGCTTCTTTGATTCGCTAAGGGCCGAGGTTTGGCGAGAAAATGTGCAAGTGACACTGGTTTGTCCAGGCTTCATCAGCACCCATGTCAGCATGAATGCACTCACGGGGGATGGCTCACCACAGGGATCAATGGACACTGCCACCCGTGCCGGGAAGAACCCAGCAGGATTGGCCAAGGCCGTTCTTTCGGCAGTTGAAAAAGGGAAATATGAAATAGCTTACGGTGGGAAAGAATTGATAGGGCTGTATGTCAAGCGGTTTTTCCCCAGCATTTTCACCAATATGCTAAAAACCGCCAAAGTTACTTGAGGTATGAGTTTTGGAGGTATGAGGTATGGGGAGCATCCCTCATCCCTCATCCCTCCTTACCTCAATTTCCACTTTTCTTTTTGGCCAATTCTTCTTCCAGTTTCTTGATTTGCGCTTCCAAGTCTTTTTGGCGCTTTTCCAATTCCGCAACTTGGGCTTTTTCAGCCTCAAAGCGCTTGCGTTCCTCTGCGATTTGCGCAGCAACATCTTCCTTCACCTTTGTGATTTGTTCCGTTGCCTGCTGTTTGGCGGCATAAACCGCATCGGTGCCTTCCTGTTTGGCCTTGTTTATCTCCTCTAAGGACTGCTTGCGTGCCAGTTCGGCCTCAGCATTGTACTGCGATTTCTTGTCCGAAGTCTCTTGCTGCACCTTTGAGATTTCATCCTTCGCCTGCTTGCGAGCAATCTCTACGTCAGATTTGGCCTGCGCATCCGATTCCGCCACTTGCTTGGAGTGTTGCAGAATCAGGGCATTGGCCTGCTGTTGGGCTTGGTTGATTTGCTTTTGTGCAGTAGATTCCGCCTCGGCAATTTGGACATTCAACTCATTTAGCTTGTTTTGCTTATCCGTTTGCGCTTGCGCAATAGCTTCCTGTGCCTGTTTTTGCGTGGCCGAAACCTCTTTCGCAGCGGTTTCTTTTGCGGTAGCAATCCGTTCGGCGGCATCCTTGCGGGTGTTCAACACTTCCAATGCTGAGGCCTCCTTTTGTTTTGCCGATTCTTCCCTTGCTGTCTTGATTTCGTTGGCCGTTTGCTCTTTTGCCATTGCGATTTCCTTTGCGGAAGCCTCCCGTGAGGAGGCCACTTCACCCGCTAATTTTTGGCGCTCCGTAGCAGCGTTCTCACGGGCAGCCCGCACTTGTTCGGCCTCGTCTTGCCTTATTTTGGAGACATTTTCCGTGGCATTGCGCTTGGCCTCGGCTACCTCGTTGGCCGATTTTTGTTGTGCAAGCGCCGCTTGTTCCTTTGCTGCCGCAATGTCCTTTGCTGCTTTTTCTTGTGCTGCCGCAACTTCGGCGGCGGCTTTTTCACGGGCAGTGCCTACTTCTGCGGCAGTCATCTGCTTGGCCTGTTTTTCCCGCTCCTTGGCTTCTTGCACCGATTTGGCGGCCTCATCCTGTATTTGTTTTATGCGGTCCTGGGCGGTGGTCTGAGCGCTGGCAACCTCGCTGGCATAGTCCTTTTTGGCTTCGTCGGAGCGCTTTTGCGCTTCCTGAACCTGTTGCGCAGCGGTTTTTTGTGCGCCATTTATTTCGGAAGAAGCCCGCTCCTTGGCGGCGGCCACTTCTTGTGCGGCTTGTTGTTTTATCTTGTCCTCGTTGGCCTTGGCTGCTTCGATGGCCTGTGCTACTTCCTGATGTATCCTTGCGAGTTCTGCCTCTGCAGCTTTGCGGGCAGCAACGATTTCATCGGCAATCTTAAGTTTCTCCGCATCGGCACGGGCATGAGCGGCGGCCACTTTCTCGGCTTCTTGCTTCGCAATTTCCTGAATCAACCGTGCAGCCTCGTCCTTGGCTGCTTTGATGGCCTCTGCCGATTTTTGCTTTTCAGCGGCTGCCACCTCTTTTGCGGCAGCAATCTCAACAGCAGCGGCTTGTTTTGCCTTGGCAATTTCTTCAGCGGAGCGGTTTTTCTCCTCTTCCACCTGCCTATGGGTCTGTTGGATTTCCTCGGCGGCCTTCTTCTTGGTAGCCGTGACCTCCAAGGCTGTGGATTCTTTTTGGCGGGCGAGGTTTTCTTGCATGTCGGCCAGTTCAGTGGCGCTTTGCTCCTGAAACTTGGATTTTTCCTCGGCAGCCTTTCTGCGGCTTTCGGCTACTTCAAAGGCGATTCTTTCCTTCTCAACAACGGCGTTCTCCCTTGCCTTGGCCACTTCGCCGGCAGCATCTTCCTTTGCCTTTAATATTTCATCGGAAGCACTCCGCTTAGTGCCAACTACTTCATCCGTTGTGCGCTCCCGCTCCACTTTTGCTTGGCTTCGGGCCTGTTCCACAATCTTTGCACTTTCCTCCCGAATCCGCTGCATCTCGGAGGCGGAGGTCTCACGGGCGGAGGCAATCTCATCAGCGTACTGCAACTTAGCCAATTCCATGGCTTCCTTGGTCTTCTTGATTTCCGCTGCGGCGGCTGCCCTGGCGGCGGCCACCTGCTCTGCCGATTCCAGCTTGGATTTTTGGATTTCCTCATTGGCCCGTTGCCGTGCCTCTGCTACACTGGAATTTATCTTTTCCATTTCATCCGACGCTTTCTCCCTGTTTGAAACCACAACTGCAGAGCTCTCCTTTTGCGCTGACGAAATTTCCTCCTGAGAGCGCCTGCGGGCTTCCAATACCTCTTGGGCGTACTTGGTTTTTTCTGTTTGGGCAATTTCACGGGCCTGTGCCAACTCGCCTTGTATCTGCGATTTGTATTTTTCGAGGCGGTCGTTTTCAGCAGTTATCTCCTGGCGAACCCGTTCCTTGGTGCGCCGGAGTTCGTCGTACAGGTCGGCCAATTCCTGGTCGTTCAACTGGCTGATGTCGGCGACCCGCTTTACTGGCCCACCGCTCCCGGTCTGGGAAATGGGGTTGCCGCCAGTGTTGGTTTTGCTGATAGGGTCGGTGCCATTCACCTGGCGATCGTTGCCTATCAGCGGCTTGTCGTTCACGAGGGTTTTGTCCAATTTTTGATAAAAACAGTTTGCCAGCCCCTGAAATTCTGATTGACGGTTGGGATTTACCGTGAACTTCAGCATTTGGTTCTTTACGTTGTTTTTGATGAAAACAGTCGTCATTACGCTTTCAGCAAACCATTGCATGGAGGCGAGGTCGAGTGCCAAAGTATTTTGGTGGGTAGGCGAACCTCCGTCCTTCGACATTTCGCCCATTTCCACGAACCTGAAACTGCGGCGTGTATTTTTGTCGTCAATGAAAATCAGCTCATCATTTTGGTTAAAAATCTCTCCTCCTTTTGAGTAAATCCTTGCGAAAACACCATTCCGTTCGTTGCGAAAATCAACGCTATAAGTGTAAGTGCCGCGCACGATGATGACCTCTGGGACGGTTTTTAGCAATTGCGTGCCGCTGACGGTTTTGTCTTCAGAAATCTTGCTTTCGCAGTTTTGCGAAAAAGATGGGCAAGCGGCTATGAAAATGATTGCCGCAATGAGGGCGGCTTTTAATTGCTGCATATTCAGAAAATTTACAAACAAGGTAGCAAAGTCGTTGGAATTATTAACGGGACTGTGATTTTTTTTATTTGTCAATTAGGATAAGAGTGGCGTAAGGTCACAAATTGGCAAATGACTGCGTTGTTGCCAAAAAAATCTTTCTACTCAATCCTTATTTCTCATAGGCTATCATGCCAGCCAGCATCATTTTGGCGGCGGCAGGATTGGTGGCGAGCGGTACGTTGTACACGTCGCATAAGCGCATAAGCATCTGCACGTCCGGTTCGTGTGGGTGCTTGTCAAGGGGGTCACGAAAGAAAATGACGGCGTCAAGGCGACCTTCTGCCACCATAGCACCAATTTGGGCATCGCCTCCCCTTGGCCCGGACAGCAACCTCTCCACATCAATGCCCGCCCGCTCAATATGCCCGCCCGTAGTACCTGTGGCGTATAGTGTGGCGGTCATTAAAGCGTCTTTGTTTTGTAGGACAAAGGCGACCATCTCTGGTTTTTTGCCGTCATGGGATATTAATGCAAGGTTCATTTACTCAGTTTTGAAAGTTGGAACGCTGAATTTGATACGAAAAGCGACGTTTAGTCCGAGCCCTTAGAACACAAAGAATTTATGAACAAGCCACTGCGTTCGCTGTTTCACATTTTGTTTTATGTTGTTTTTAAGGCAGCCAGCAAACAAATTGTTCAAGTAGGGGTTGACTTTGGAGTTTTTTATGTGCAAATTGCGGGTCAAACGTTTATGACCAGCAAAGCTAATTTGATAGCTAATAAGATGGTCAAAAATGCCAAATTTTCCTCCCTTTTTATCGAACATCCGTAACTCAACCATTGTTGGCACGTAAGATTCACAGCAGGCACTCATTATGAAGTCCGATTCATGTGAACTGCCGAAAAACCATTGTGTAAGCCCATGAAGAAGTTTATAGAACTTATCCAAAAAAAAGAGCGGGAGGAAAAGCCACTTCCCAGCAACAAAAAAGCAAGCGTAAAAGAGGAGAAGGTGCAGACACCTGTTCAAGCTCCTGGCCAAAACTCCGAACAACCCAATGACATTTTTTGGGATGATTACAGTGATGTTGGCTACTGCTGAGTTGCTTTTTTTCTTTTAACAAATTGTAATTTCCAATCGCCTACCGATTGTTAATCAACTGTCTATTGCTTTTTGCGAAGCAAAATCTGACCGCTGAACTCCCTTAGTTTCCAGTTTTCATTTGGCTCGTAAGAAATGCTTGTTGCGTGGAACACCGCTTCCCGCTCGACGCCAATTGCATGGTAAGTAGCCAAGGAATCTGGCTGTTCGCTTGCGTTGCACTGTATTCTTTCGTGCAATTGCTTGCAAAAAGGAACCAGGTTGAAACTGTCCTTCTTTTCTCCGTCCAAATAATACTGCAGCCCACTGCCGCCCTCCGATAAGGTGAAACCTGTAAATGCTGGAGTGGACTTGTTTTTATCGTAAGAATAAACTTGGTAAACATACTCATAGCCCGCAACGCCCAGTTCCCGTTGGTTGCGCTCTTTAAAATTGATGTAGCAGTAAGTCTGCGTGCTTGGAATATTGGCAATGCCGAGGGACGAAATCAGCTTGTCGGTTGCTTGCCAGTCTGGCACTGAATCCTTAGGCAAACCGAAAATTGGTGCCATCTCTTCAAAGTAGCCATTTCGGGTGAGGTATTCTATGCCGCCTCTGAACTGCCCTGCTTCCTCGGTGCTAAGCGTATCGGAGGCAGGCACGGCCTTCCCATCTTTCAGCATGTTGTTTTTCTCCAAAATCGCCATCAGGCGGCTCGTTTGGTTTCGCTCTGAGGCCCGAAACGCACTGAACGGCCCTATCACCGTCAGCACCGAAAAGAAAGCAAGGCTGATGGGGATGAACTTGATATTGTCCTTTCTTGAAGCAATGAAATACAGCGACATCAGCAGTAGCCAAATGCCAGCAATGGCCACCACATAGCGTGGTTCCGTCACGCCGTAATCATACATGCGGCGGCCAATGGCCACAAACAGTAGTACCACCATTGGCAGCAGCACGTAGAAAAACCATTTGCGGAAGCCCTTTACCAAAGCGCTGTCGTCGTACTCGACCAGCATGAAATTGAGCAAATAGGTCAGGATGCCTGCCACCGAGAAGCCCAGCACCAGCTTGCCAACCCAGCCTTCGGGTAGCTCCCAAGTGACCAGAATCTTGGTGGAGAAGGCGTACAAAATCAGGAAATAAATGAGAACGATAGGTATAAGGATGAACTTAGTCAAGTTCTTGAAAGAAGTCGTATAAGGGCTTGTCGCTGTCGCAATGGCTTGATTTTCAGTCGCCTCTGCGGTGAAGTCGAAACGCTTGGGGAAATGTGCCAAGAAGAAAGCTGTATTGAAGACGCCAGCAATGATGACGAAAAGGTGGCCGTAAATATTTTCATCTATGTCAAGGTTGAACAACTGGTCAACAGCCAAAATGGCAATGGCCAAACCTGCGAAAATCACGAGCGAATAAAAGGCTCCTACCATGAAATTGCCAAAAAGCCGCTTGTTGTATTCCCAAAAATCTTTGACAGGGGAGCCATCCAAATAGGGGATGAACGCCACGCCAAGGTGCGCCGCAAGGTTCAGCCCGAAATACCGGACGGGCGTTTGAACACTATCGAAATCGAACCAACGGAGTGAAAAATAGTAGAGGACGACCAAGCCCAAAGCAACCAAGTGAGGCAGCAGTTGCAACGGCATTTTGAGCTGCCATTTTTCATTGACCAAAGCTGCGCAAAGCATGGCCGAAAGGCCGAGCGAGCAGGTCAAAGCGATTTTTATAAAATCCTTTTCCAACTCGTTATTGTCGCATTCGAGCATATACATAATGGCCCCCGTGCCTATGAAAGCTGCGGCCATGACGAGTGGGAAACGGCGCAGAACTTCAACAAATGCGCTTGCAAGGAATGGGAAGGAAGGCAATTTCATTCGGCAAAAGTTTTCGTTAAAAAATCTTGGCGGAAATCTACGGCAGTTTTTGCGTTTTTACCCAAATCAATGAAAATCAGTGGCTTGTGGACGATATGGTACTTGCTTGCCTTTAATTTGGACAGGATTGGTACTTTTGCCTTCCATTTTGAGACCTTAGACATTAGACCTTAGACAATAGACTTTAGACTGGCTTCTGGATATAACCAAACGCTATTTTTTGGCTCATGAAATTCCCCCTTCTAATGTCTAATGTCTCCAATCTAATATCTAACTGACAAAAACAAACATGAGACAACTGTTGACCTACTGCTTATTGGCCCTCTCCTTGGCACTTTCGGCCCAAAACGATACTACCATCTATAAAATAGTGGAGGAGGCACCCCGCTTCCCTGGTTGCGAGATGCTGGACACTACCATTGACGTG
>JANPLH010000469.1:0-2059 GCA_031426435.1 Saprospiraceae bacterium
GTGCAGCGCACCGTAATATTACGGTGCGCTGCACCACTGAGCAATCCTAAAAAAATTCGACTACAAAGATTTCGCCACTCTGCGGCTATGGTTCCAGCAAAATTGTGCGATTTCAACCCCTAATCCGCATTTTGTTGTCAAAAGATGGTGAAAGGAACCGAAAGGTAGGGTTTCGTTGCAAAGCAACAATCCCGGAATTCGACAAAGCGGCAAGGATTTTCCACGGGGGTGGTTAGGAAAGCCTTTATGCGCTGTTTTTCCCTACTTTTTCCCCAACTTTACCCCTTCATCAAAACTAATCACTGACATGAAAAGCCTGATTCAATCCCTTGCCATCGCCTCGCTCGTGGCGGCCTTTTTCACCAATTGCCAAAACAACCCGGCACCCGATGCCGATGCGACCACCGTGGACAGCACCGCCGCCTTTGAACCCGGCGTGGAGGGCTATTGGGTAAACAAGGCTTGGTGGGAAACCCTGAATAGCACCAAGTCACCAAGGAAAGCGGCCGAAAAGCTGGGCGTGGCCGCCGTCGTGGTCAGTAAGGACAGCACCGGGGAATGGCAGGCCGTGGTCAACTACGCTTTCCATGAGGGGATGAACTACAAGCTGAAAGCTACCGAGGGCGGCAATTATGCCCTGCTGAACACCGATAGCGGGGAGAGGGCGCACGAGTTCCTTTTTAAGGCCGACAAGACTGTTTTCCTCGACAGCTTCCAGATGACCCGCCTCGGCGATGGCCAGATGGACGATACCGATATGTTCAGCGGCATCGTCAGCGGAGCCTATACGCTAAAGGGCAAAACGGGGGGCGATGTCTCCTTCTACTCCAACGGCACGGTTAGCGGCCTGGAGGGATATGAGGGCTACGACGTGCAGTTTGACTATATCGAGGACGCCGTGGGTGCCGATGAAATCATGCTCATCAAGCCCGGTGGCGAGGAGCGGGACTTCTATATCTTTGAAATAAAGGACAAGCAATTATTGCTCTCACCGTCGGAAGAGGTGACTGACAAGGACGGCATTACAAGGTACAAGAAGGGGAAAGTGAAGTATGCATTGACGAAGAAGTGAGGTTCAATGGTTCGTGAAGGTTTCAAGTTTCAGGTTTCACGGTGGTTTCTCGTAAATTGGAAGTGGCTGGCATTTTTGAAATGGCTTTGATAGCAAACCAACCTTTACAAAAATGATTACCGCAGGCCTTTCCCTGAAAAATGAAACCAGAAACCTAGCGAACCATTGATAACATTTCCTTATGAAATATCGCATTAAACTCCGTCCCTTACTCATGGTCAAAGCCCGATATTTCAACCAAATTTCATCAACTTAAAAAAATCGAATCACAATGAAAGCATTCGCATCCATCCTTTGCTTAATCGTGGCCATCAATCTGGCTACCGCCCTTCCGAAATCCCTTGTCATTGCCGAAGGCAAGCTCCCACCCCGATGGGAAAAGCTCGGCGAGCGAAACGTCAATTTCCGGGTGGACCGGGACGAAATCCTCGTCACTGCTGCCGAAGGCCGCTTCACCGCCCTGAAAATCAAGGTGCACAAGGGTGCCATCAACCTGCACAAGATGGTCGTCCATTTCGGCGACGGCTCGGAGCAGGAGGTGGAAACCCGTGACAACCTCGCCGCCGGTGCCGAAAGCCGGGTCATCAACCTGGAGGGTAACCGCCGCATCATCACCAAGGTCGTTTTCGTGTACGACACCAAGAACTTCGCCGACCGCAAAGCGGAAGTGGAACTTTGGGGGCGTCACTGATGGCCTGTGCTTTTGAAAGGCAAGAAATCCGGTTGGCTCAAAACTGAGCAGCCGGGTTTTTTATTGGCATTGACAAAAATCAGGTGGCCATAAATGCCATGCGCCCCAACCATTCCCACCCTTCCCACTGTCTTCGCATTTGACTGAAAGGGCCTTGTTTCATCAAAAAGGGCTTTCTTATTGAAAGTGTAAAACCAATTCCTTGCCCTTCTAAGTCGCTTTTGTCCTTGCCGAAGGCAAACAGCGGCCTGATGTGGGACGGCGCTGTTTGCCGTCGGCAAGGACAAAAGCGACGT
>JANPLH010000470.1:0-7838 GCA_031426435.1 Saprospiraceae bacterium
TGGACCATGCCCATAAAAAACTGGGGGCTTATCCTCCAGCAATTTTTGGTTATCTTTGGCGACCGTTGCCGCCTTTGACTTACATGGTGAAAATTCACGTTTACACAAATCTGTGGAAAGGGTCACGATAATTATACTTCATTGATTTCACCCTACGTTAAGCCAGTTTATTTATCTTATAATTCGGCGCCATCACGTCTTATTTTTTCGAATTGCATTTAATCCAATTAATGAAAATAGCTGAAATCACAGTGGTTTTGCTATTCTGTTTTTATGTAGGTTATTATAATTAAACCCCTACTCTCACCGTTCCGGCTTATACTTCGATTTATCCATAATAAACTGCGCATCCGTTATCGCCATAAGTTGCTCCAAGGAGGTCTTCGGGTTTTTCTCCATAAATGCTTTCACGATTTGCAGGCCGAGCCAGTTGGCGGTGCGGCCCGGCGCTTCTGCTGGCATACCGGGTGAGTTGGGGCTGTATTCCACGAACTTTCGGAAGGTGCCAAAATCAGTGGAGTACAACAGTTTCTCAGAGAAAAAATAGGCCCAGATGTTTGCCTCATTGTCGTCGCACCAGTCCACCTGTTTCTGCGAAAACTCGAATTTGACGCTGTCCGGTGCGTAGGGCAGCAGCCGGTCAAGGATATAGAGTTCCTTGCCGTTGTGAATCATGTAATCAATCATGCGGCTGCCCTTGGCTGGGCCGAGTAGGTCCTGCACCAGCATCCGCATGGACTTGGCTACGACATGCTCCCGATTGAACGTGCGCACGAGGTACTGTGAAAAGTTCGGGTTGGAGGGGTTGTAGGTCAGGTAAGGGTAGCTTTCGCCGAGGTAAAAATCAAGGCCGATGCCGATGGAATTCTCCCCATACAGGAAGCCGCCGATGGTGTATTCCGAAATGTATGTGACCACTTCGCCCGATAGCGGCTGCGTCGGGAAGTAATATTTATAGAACTGGAAAGCTTGCCCAAGGTCTTTCTCCAACCATTTCAAATCAGGGTAAACCACTTGGCAGGTATCGTACAACTTGCGCACAGCGGGGTGCGTCACGAAGCCTTTCATGTATGCCTGATGCCCCTCCGGGGCAATGGTCGAGTCGGTGGAGCCGAGCACCTGCCCGAAGAAGATGGGTGCGAAGTCAGGGTAGTCCGTCTGCAATTTTTCTAAGCCAGCAGCCATATTGCTGGTGTCCAAGGCGAACAGCTCCTGCTCAAAGCGCTTCAACTTGACCTCCACGGGAATACCTGAAACATTCGGAATATCTTTACCTTTGCCGCATTCGCAGGCACTTACACAAAGAAATAATGCGAAAAAAAGAAATAGACTGGTTCTTGCGTTCATATAGAATGATTGTGAATTGTTTGATTGTTGGATTGTTAGGGACGCCCCAATAACAATCAAGCAATTTGACAATCAAGCAATCTTAAAAAACAAAGTTAGATGAAAAAAATTGTTGCAATCACCGCCTTTTTTGCGCTCGCACTCAGTGCAGCATTTGCCCAGGACAACGACCTCCGCCTCGGCTTTCAGGTCAGCCCAACCTTTTCCTGGATGACTACCGACGACGACAATATCGGGAACAACGGTACCAACCTTGGCCTGAAGCTCGGCGCACGGGGCGAGATTTTCTTCCGAGAAAACTACGCCTTTACCATCGGCCTCGGCTTTGGGTTCAACCAAGGTGGGCAGTTGCTCCACAAGGAATTTTCCGATGTTTGGCAGCGCTCTGATATACCCAACGGGGTCATTTATCCATTTCCAGCGGGTACCGATTTGCGCTATAAAATTCAATACGTTGAGGTCCCGTTTGGCCTCAAGTTCCGCACCAACGAGATTGGGTTCCTGCGCTACTATGCCGAATTGCCCATCATCACTTTGGGCTTCAAGTCACAAGCCAAGGGGCAGATACATTACCAAAGCATCAACGAAGACGTAAAAGACTTAAAGAAAGAGGTGACACCCCTTGCGCTTTCATGGGGCGTGGGCGGCGGCATCGAATACAGCGTAAATGAGTCAACCTCATTGGTGGCGGGCGTGAACTATCAACGGTTATTCACCGATGTGACCAAGAACTATGACGGCCTTGATTCCAAGGCCACCATCAATGCCATCATCCTTCATTTGGGTGTGATGTTTTAAGCGACAAAAAAAGCCAGTTAAAGGCCCTTGCCAATCAGTGGCAAGGGCCTTTATTTATTTATTTGGAACATCACGACAACCGACATGAACGAAGACAAAATCACACTTTATTACGACAAGGTGATAGACTTCGCCATCACCTTTGCCCCCAAATTGGCGGGAGCCATTATCATCCTCGTTGCTGGGTTTTGGTTGGCAAAAAAACTGGCTAACCTCGTTGCCCACTCGCTCGAAAGGGCAAAATTCAGCAAAGAAGTGGCGCCTTTCCTTGTCTCTTTTGCGGGGGTGGCTATGAAAGTGGTCGTGCTGCTAGCATCGGCAAGCCTCATCGGCATCGAGACGACGAGCATCGTGGGCATACTGGCGGCGGCGGGCTTCGCTGTTGGTTTTGCCTTGCAGGGCAGCCTCAGCAATTTTGCCGCAGGCATCCTCATCATGGTGTTCAAGCCTTATAAAATAGGGGACATCGTGGAGGTGGCGGGCAAGTTCGGCAAGGTAGAGGACATCCATATCTTCAACACCATCCTCGTGACGCCGGGCCTAAAAACGCAGATAGTGCCCAACGGCAAAGTCATTGACGGCACCATCACCAACTTTAGCGCCAAGGGCGCTATCCGCATCGAGTTGAACGTAACGATGCCTTATATGGAGAGCTTCCCAAAAGTAAAGGAAGTATTGCTGAACGCTTTGGACGCCGTACCCATCGTACTGAAAACCCCTGCCCCAGAGGTAGGCATTGAGCGCTTCGATAGCCACAATATCCTCTTGGCCGTGCGCCCTTTCGTCAAACCCGACGACTACTGGGACGGCATTTTTGAGGTGCACAAGGCAGTCAAAATTGCCTTCCACGATAATAATGTGAACATCGCTTACTCAGATGGAGTGGAGCTGGGGACGATAGGGGCTTGATGATGGATATTGGAAATTGAGAAATTGGAAATTGGCGTCTCGGTAATTTCCAATTTCTCAATTTCCATCATCCATGCAGCACCAGTATCGGCAGCTTGGTATTCAAGGCCATTGCCTTGGTGACGCTCTTGTGGAAAAGCTGTTCCCAGAACATGCGGTGCGGGCAGACCATCGCCACGAGGTCAATATTGTGCTTTAGTGCATAGTCGTTCAAGCCGTCCACCACGGAGTGTCCCTCAATTTTGGTGAGGTTGAAGGCAAAAGAGGGGTCTTCCCCGTTGAAAAGTATGTTGAAAAGCTTGTTTTCAATTTCTTGGTAGGTCTTCGTATCGCCTTCTTCGGCCACGTGCACGAAATGGATGTCGGCGTGGAAGGCATTGGCCACGTCCACAATCTTGTGCAAGGTAGGACGCTCGGCAGCCTCATAATTACTGGCATACATGATATGGTGTAACCCCTTGAATTGGACGCCGTGCGGCACCAGCATCACCGGGCACTCGGCCCGCTGCGTGACGTTGGTGGACACGCTGCCGAACATTTTTTCCAAAAAGCCTTTCTCTCCGGTGCTGCCCATGACGACCATGTCCACGTCTTTTCGCCGAGACAGTTCAAGGATTTCATCCACAGCAAAACCCGTGATGACCTCTTGTTCTACCTGTACGTCAATCGCCACGCCACCAGCGGCGGCGTAGTTGAGCGCTTCTTTCACGAAAGCATCGAGCCGCTCTTTGGCGAAGCCAACACCGTCAAGGAAGCTGTTGTCCAGCCAGTTGCTCTCAGGGTCGAACTCTGGGTGGTATATATGCACCGCCTTCACTTTGCCGCCCTGAAGTTCAGCAAGGTCGAGTGCGAACTGGAACGCACCTTTTGCAGCGGGCGAGAAGTCGGTGGGAACGATGATGTTTTTCATGGCAAATTGTTTGAAAGCCCCCTTGACAAAGGCATTAAGCAGAATCTTTAAATCCTCGGCAGGGGGCACCAACTTTTGCAGTACCACAGTCCCGTTGACCACCAAAGCTGGTATGCCGTTGATGCGGTACTTCATCAGCTGATCCATCCCCGATACGTTCTCTACAGCAGCCCTTATGCCCATTGAAGCAAGTGCTTCAAGGAGGTTGGTGCGGAGCTGGCGGGTCTGTGCGCTGCCCTCGATGCCAAGGATTTGAATAGTGGTCATGTGCAAGAGATGGAAATAGGAAATTAGAAACTGGAAACTGGCCAAAATCCCAATTTCCCAATTTCAATCCATAAGCAATCAGTGCATTTGAGCCTTCTTGTAATTTTCGAGGGGAATAGGCTCATCTTCAATGGCCTTAATCACGTCGAAAGTCGTCACGATGCCCACCAATTCATCATTATCTACAACGGGGATGGCGTGGAACCTGTTCACCAGGAACACCTCCAAAGCTGTGCGGATGGGGTCGGTACTTTCCACTTTGGCGAGGCCTTTGGTCATGATTTCCTCAGCCTTCCACGAACGCAAGCGGGTTTCGTCAATGAATTTGTCCATTTCATTGCTCTTGAAGCCACGCAGGAAGTGCAGGAAGTCCGTTTTGCTGACGATGCCCTCAATGTGTTTGAAACGCACAACAGGTATGTGGTGGATCTTGTGTTGGTCAAAAATCTCTTTGACCACCATCAAGCTATCGTCAGGGTTGACGGTCAAAAGCTTGGCCGTCATAATGGTTGAGATTGGTGCAAGGACGTTCATTTTTCATTCTTTTACGCTCCGCAAATACTTTTGGTCAGTAAAGAACCATCTTGCACTTGCTTTGCTGTGATAGGTAATCTTTCGAGGCAAAGTTGCGGATGGCCTGAGCGGTGCACGATGACTTTTGTCACCCATATTTTGTGATAAATTGCATTTTGTTGGTTGAGCCATCTTAGGTACTTTGCAGCGTTTAAGAATAACGCACATTTTGATAACCTCTTGAAAATCAGCAGGTATCGTTAAATAAAATCCTCAACATTGAAGCAAGAGTTGGCATATTTGAACAACCCGGAAGAGATGGCTGCCTACTTGAAAGCGATATTCAGTACAGCCATTGACGCCATTTTTACCATTGACGAAAGGGGAATTGTGGAGAGCATGAACCCAGCGGCTGAAAAGCTTTTCGGCTATGAGTCCCCTGAAGTATTGGGCAACAATATTTCCATGCTCATGTCAACACCTGACCGACAAAACCACGATGCCTATATCAATCGGTACATAGAAACCAAGGAGCCCCGCATCATCGGTATTGGGCGGGAGGTTACGGGTAGGCGAAAGAATGGCAGCGAAATGCCACTGCGCCTTGCCGTCAGTGAAACGTCGGTGAAAGGGCGCCGGGTTTTCACGGGCATCCTGCACGACCTCTCGGCCATGAAACAGGCCCAAGACGAAATCCGCAAGCTGAACGATGACTTGGAGCTGCAAAACGACCGTTTGGAACAAAAAGTGACGCAGCGCACCGAGGAGCTTTCGGAGGCCGTCAACCGCTTATTGAGCCTCAACCAACAGCTACATCAAGAGGCAGAAGAGCGGCGGGCGGTAGAAGAGGCGCTACGCAAAAGCGAGGTAGAGCTTAGAAAGGCTTTGGAAAAAGAAAAGCAACTCAACGAGCTTAAGTCCCGCTTCGTGAGCATGGCTTCGCACGAGTTCCGCACCCCGTTGAGCACCGTGCTATCTTCGGCTGACCTCGCCGAGACTTATACAGGCGGCGAAGAACACCAAGAGAAGCGCAGCAAACATATACAGCGAATCAAAAATGCGGTAACCACGCTGACGGGCATACTCAACGACTTCCTCTCCTTGAGCAAGCTCGAAGAGGACAAGGTGCAAACCCAAGCCGTTGCCTTCCGCCTCTCCGATTTTTGCAATGAAGTGCTGGACGAGGTGCATGGGATGCTGAAACCCGGCCAAGTGATTGAACACGCGCACGACCATTGCGACGAAGAAGTGTTTTTGGATAAAAAGATACTGAAAAACGTCATTTACAACCTGCTGTCCAACGCCAGCAAGTATTCTGACGCTGGAAAAACCATACATTGCCGATTAAAAATAGTGGACAACCACCTATATATAGAGGTGGAAGACCACGGCATCGGCATACCAGAAGAAGACCAGCCGCACTTGTTTGAGCGGTTCTTTCGGGCGCACAACGTCGAAAATATACAGGGTACAGGGCTTGGGCTGAACATCGTTCGGCGCTACTTGAACCTGATGAATGGCACAATTTCTTTCAACAGCAAGCCCGGAAAGGGCACTGTTTTTAGCATTGATATACCACTTAACTGATGCCTTTGGCTGCCTAATTTATTGGGTAAGCCAGTCGTGTGGGGAATGATTTGGGGCATAGTTTCTTACAAATTTCGGCCTGTCAAACACCTGCCTCTCCACCAGAGAGGAGTTCGGTAGGCACAAACCAGACGCCATGAAAAAGATCCTCGTGATTGAAGACAACCTTGAAGTAAGGGAAAACCTTCAGGAAATTCTCGAAATATCCGGCTATCATGTATCGGCTGCCGAAGATGGTACCGTAGGCGTGGAGATCGCAGTAAGCGAACGCCCCGACCTCATACTTTGCGATGTAATGATGCCCAAGCTTGATGGCTTTGGCGTACTCAATATCCTAAGTAAACGAGCAGATACCTCCGACATCCCCTTTGTTTTCCTCACCGCCAAGACCGAGAAAGAAGACTTTCGCCGGGGCATGAACCTCGGTGCCGACGATTACGTGACCAAGCCTTTCTACAAAGACGAACTCTTGGCCGTGGTGGAAACCCGCCTGAAAAAAAGCGAGCGCCTAAAGAAGTTCAACCGCACGGACGAAGGTCTCACCAGCTTCATCAACGAAGCAAAAGGCTATGAAGAGTTGAAAAAACTCTCGGTGGACAAGCGCATCAAGGACTACAAAAAGCGGGATCCGCTGTTTGAAGAAGGTGACACGCCCCGCTACCTCTATTTCATCAGCAAGGGACAAGTCAAAATCTACAAGACCAACGACATCGGCAAAGAGTACATCATCAATATTCGCAATGCGGGGGAGTTCATCGGTTACACGGCCCTCATCAAGGGCGAGCCTTACAGTTTTTCTGCTGCAGCTTTGGAAGAAACTACTGCCAGCCTTATTCCAAAGGAAGACTTCTTGAAATTGCTTCATGCCAACCGTGACGTGGCCAGCCGCCTCATTAAGATGCTTGCTGATAATGTGGCCGAAAAAGAGGGGCAACTCCTCCAACTCGCCTACAACTCCGTGCGCAAGCGGGTGGCCGAGGCCGTGCTGCTGCTCAACGACCGCTATTCCAAGGAAGGCAAAGAAGACATCCAGATACTGCGGGAAGACCTCGCCCACATCGTCGGCACGGCGAAGGAGAGCGTCATACGCACCCTTACTGAGTTCAAGGAAGATGGGTTCATTGACATCAAGGACGGGGCTATTCGGGTTTTGAACAAAAAGAAATTAGAGGGGCTGCCGACATAGGCAAGTCCAGTGCAGTTTGCAGTAAACAGTCGGCAGTTTGCAGTCAGGTTAGAAGCCTGATTATCAACCTGTTGCAATAGATAAAAATGGTCATTAATTCATTCATAAAGCACTAACGATTCTAACGGATTAAAAAAGCAATGCCGTGTTGGACAAGGAGTCTGGCACGGCTTCGTTGTTTCTGTAAGAAAACGAGATGAACCGCCATCCGCACTTTCCACCTACCTAACATTATGTACTGCCATCCCAATTTTTTCGGATTTTTGATAAAAGTCATGCTAGTTCTAAACTGCCCGCCTAAATTTTGGCTTGTATAAAGTT